>CABVCJ010000033.1 GCA_902496845.1 uncultured Collinsella sp. | reverse complement strand
GGCAACGCCGATGTTTTAGCAACGCCAGCGAGCGGGTCGCATTTGTGACAAGGTGACGTGAAACGAAAGGGCGCAGACCTTCTGGTCGCGCCCTTGAAGTTGAACGTCAGATTGTCCAAATGCGGCCCGCGCAGCGTCGAGCCGTTACGCGGTTTGGTAAAACCGCGTAACCCTAAAGCTCCGTTACTTCAACGTTGTTGTAGATCTCGTCCCAGCGGTCCATGACCAGGTGACCGGTCTTGGGATCCATAGCGTTGAGCTTGCCGCAGGTATTGGCGGTCTTGAGCACCGTGACGTCATCGGCGCCGGCAGCGATAGCATGCGCAAAGCCGGCGATGGTCGAGTCGCCGGAACCCGTCGCGTTCACAGCCGCAATCGCGGGCGTCTTGGCGCGGAACGCGCGTCCCTCATGAAAGCCCACCGAACCGGCAGCGCCCATCGAAACGACAACCCAGGGAATACCGGCAAAGCGGCCGTCGGCGGCAAGCGCCTCGCGCAGGGCATCGACGTCGTCGGTCGTAAAGGACGTACCCAGCAGGCCGTTAATCTCGGTCAGGTTGGGCTTTACGAGCTCGGGCTTGGCGTCGGACTCCAGCGCGGCCTCCAGCGATGCGCCCGAGGTGTCGAGCAGCACCTTGGCGCCCGCAGCCTCGGCAATCTTGACGAGCTCGGCATAGTAGCCGGCATCGACGCCACGCGGCAGCGAGCCCGAAAGCGTCACGACGTCAGCCTTCGCAGCGAGCTCGGCGAACTTGGCCGTAAAGGCCTCGAGCTCGGCCGGGGCGATCTGCGGGCCGCTCTCCAGCAGCTCGGTCTGATTGCCCTCGTGCAGGATATTCAGGCAGATGCGCGTCTCACCGGCAATAGGCACAAAGTCGTTCTTGACGCCGTCGGCATCCATAAGCTCGGCCATATAGGCACCCATGTGGCCGCCGAGCAGGCCGGTCGCGAGCACGTCGTCACCCAGCTGCAGCAGCACGCGACTCACGTTGAGGCCCTTGCCGCCAGCGGTCTTTTCGGGTGTCACACGGTTAACATCGTCGATGATCAGCTTGTCGAGCTGATAGCGCGTATCAATCGACGGGTTCATGGTAACGGTCAGAATCATGTTGAACTCCTGTTCCGGGGCGGCATAACCCGCCCCAAACATACGATAGCTCGTTAAAGGATCTCGATCTCAAAGCCGCGGGTGACGGTCTCTCCCGGCTTGGCCACCAGGCAGCCGCGCTTGTGCTCCAGAATATCGTCCTCGTCGGAGCAGGTGGACAGGCCGCCCCACGGTTCCACGGCCACAAAGTCGCCCTCGGGCTTGCTCCACACAATCAGGTATGGCATATCGGGGAACGTCAGGCGCACACCCTTGTCCTCGGTTTTCTTGGTCAACGTAACCACGCGGCTCTCGAGCACGTCGAAGATGGTCTCCGCGAAGTCGAAGAGTTCGTGGGTCAGCGGCAGGTTCTGGCCGATCATGGGGTTCTTGCTGCGATGCTCAACATCAATCAGGCCCGTCGAGGGAACGGCAGTACAGAGCTCGGTGGCCTCACGCTGCTCAAAACGGAGCTCGTAGTCGTCATAGGACTCGCCCTCGTCGAGCGGGCACTTAAAGCCGGGGTGACCGCCCACAAAGAACGGCATGTCCTCGGTGCCCTCATTGGTCACCTCGTACGACACGGCCACCTTTTCCGAATCGATCGTGTAACGAGCAACGATCTTAAACGGATACGGGTACTGCTCGAGCAGCTCGGCATGGTCGGTAGAGCTTAGGCTCAGCGCAACCATGTTGTCGCTCTGTTCCTCGAGCTTCCACTCCTGTTTGCGCGCAAAGCCGTGGCGAGCGAGCTTTACCTCGCGGCCGCCCATGGTCATTGCGTGACCGTCACGAAGGCCACCGCAGATCGGGAAACAAATGGGTGCCTGGCCCGACCAGACCGCCGGGTCACCCTGCCACAGGTACTCACAGCCGTTGGCCGCAATAGAAGTGAACGACCCGCCCGCCGTGCTCAGTGCTACGCGGATAGAACCGTTATCAAGAACAAACTCCATAGGAGCCTTCCCTTTCTTACGACAGCCCGCCAAGTCAATAGGGCTGATAGAAAACCGGCCCGCGCCCCCTCACAGAAACGCGAGCCGTCAATTGAAAAGCTGCAGAATGCCGGGTACCGCCAAGAGCGAAGCACTCAAGCCAAGCAAGCAAACGTGTTATCGGAGCAGCTCGCCGTACCAGAACACTTCGCAACAACAGGGGCGATCTCACAGGTCACTCAAACGTCAGCGAGCGACGCTCAGGTGCCCTAGGTCGCCGCGAAAGAGGAGCGACGCGTACTTCATGTACGCGAGCGACGGTTTGAGCGGCGAGATGGGGTGCCTGAGCGCCGCGCAGCGTCGACCGGTCCGGCGTTCGGCAGAACGCCGGAACCTAATTAGTCGTGGTATTCGCCGCGGTCCCACTTCTCGAGGAACTCGTCAAAGAAGTGCGGGTCAGCCTGAGTCTCTGCATCGGCCTTGTTGCAGGCGTCAATCTTGGCGATCAGAGCATCGTGCTCGGGAGTCTTCTCATAGGGCTCCTCCAGGAAGGCGAGCATAATATCTGCCATCAGGAACTCGCCGGTAATCTTGCCGCCAAAGCCCACGATGTTGGCGTTGAGCTCGCGACGGGCATAGAGGGCAGAGGTCATGTCGCGAACCAGGGCGCAGCGGGCGCCGGGAACCTTGTTGACGGCGTTGGTGATGCCGATGCCGGTGCCGCACAGGGCCACGCCAAAGTCGGCCTTGCCGCTGGCAACAGCCTCGCCGACACGCTTGCCGTAGATGGGATAGTGCGTACGGGTGTGGCTGTAGGTGCCGCAGTCGAGCACCTTGTAGCCAGCCTGCTCCAGGCGGTCGGCCAGGTAGATCTTCTCGTCCGTAACGATATGGTCACAACCGATTGCGATGGTCTTCTTCATCAGAACGTCCTTTCGTCTGAATTCACAAGTTGAGATACAAGTTCGAGTTCTCGGTGGCTCTCGTTAGGCCATCTTGTTAAGCATGTCGACACGGATCTGGTGACGACCGCCGGCGTACTTGGCACGCAGGAACTCGCGGGCAATCTTCTTGGCGACCTCGGTGCCCACAACGCCCGGGCCCATGGTGACCATGCGCGAACCGTTGTGCTCGCGGGTCATGTAGGCGGAACGCTCGTCGGAAATGTTAGCGACGACCATACCCTTGATCTTGACGGCGGCCATATAGGAGCCGACGCCGTACTTGTCGAATGCAAAGCCCTGGGAATCCTTGTGCTCCAGCAAGTCCTTGGCAACGGCGGTCGCGGAATCGACAAAGTCCGCGGCAGGGGTCTCGGAATAGTCGACGACCTCGTGACCGTCGGCGATGAGCATCTCCTTGATGGACTCCTTCATCGACATACCGTCGGCATCGGAAGCGATTACAACCCTCATGACATCCTCCTTGAGAGATACGCAGGTGCGTAGTTTCTGTTTGGAAGTGTTGAATCGCGTTCAGGTCCGGGCATCTGAATATGCGGTTCTTCACTGTTCATGTTTATTTGAACACATTCGAACATCGACTGCAACAATTATTTGTTTATCTCTGTTCTTTTTTGAACAAATACCGCTCGCGGATGATTGCTGACCGCTTGGGATTGGGAAAAGCCCAGCCTGCCACGTATTCAACAAACAAAAAGGGCGGCCGAGAACGCATCTCGGCCGCCCTTCGGCGGTATGCCCCGGTATATACAGCTGTTTTAGTTACTCGGACTGCCCACCCTTTTTGGTGTGCTTGGACGGAGTACTCAGAAAACGGCCCGTCAAATAGCTCGCTGGACCGGAAATATCGATTCCCAGCAACGTGTGCCCCAGCCACAAAAACGCTGCGAGCACCAGCAATGGGATAACGCACGAGGTCACGATCATCACGATGACGCCTTCGATCAGATCGGTCACCTGCTGCACAATTTCATCGGTCATCTGCTTGGCACCACTGGTTACCGACGTGACCAGGCTCGAGGCGCCGTCGGCAAGCTGCTCAAGCACATTCTTGGACTCTGTGGACTCGGTCTTTTTCTTGCTTGCTTTGGAACTGTCGCTATCTGCCGCACCCGCAGCGTCGGCTGCCTTTTGCTCGGCCGCCTCGATGCTCACTCGATACGTTTCGTCGACCTTTTGCGACACCCATACGCTTGCAGGCACCAAGGCCATTCCAATCATGGCGACCACCAGCACACGAGTCGCCACGCGGCGCAGGACGGCGCTCGTACTCCAGCGCCCATGAACGCTAAGTGAGATCGCGAAGAGCACCAGCGCAAACGGGGTCAGGATGCCTAGGCCAACCGACCACAAAATGGTCAGCAGATATTTCTCGAGGTAGAGCACAGCAAGCACGATGCCCAAGTTACCCGAAAGCTGTGCGAGCTGCTCGGCAACCGGCGTTCCCGTATCACCCGGCAACGCAGTGATGCCCGCAGACAGCGCCACGCACGAGGTCGTGAGCGCCAGTACGTTACCTTTCTTTTGATCGATGACCTCGATGGTTGAGTCCCAAGTTTTGGTATCGGCGAAATGCGGACGAGCTACAAAGCCCGACAGCAGCGCCAGTACCACGAGCGCAACGATAAAGCCAATCTGCAGCTTTTTGTTTGCGCACACGACATCGGACAGGCTGGGCTGCAGCTCGGTTACCGTCGTGTGCTCGGTTATCTGGACAGGACGCCCATGAGCCATCTCGTGCGCGTCTCTTTTTTGTATTGACCCGTTATCCGGCATTTGGATACCTCCTCAGTCCGGCGTTTAACGCGAAAGGAAGTATACCCACCGAGCAAAAATCGAACGGGAGAACGAGCGACGGGCTGCCGACCCCAATTTCACCGTAACCAAGACAGATGGGATACAGAAAAAGCCCTGCTGCGGGTAGCGGCAGGGCTTTTGGAAGGGTACTTGGTTGTGAAGGCTCGTTAGGCGAGCTTGGCCTCGAGCTCGGCGATGCGCTTGTAGGCATCGATGGTAAAGCGGGCCTGCTTCTCCAAGATCATAGTGGTCATGAGGGTGTCCTGAGCGTGAGCCATGATGAAGGTCATCTCCATCTCGCCGCCGCCGGCCTCCTGCGAAAGCAGCTTGGTCTGCGTGTCGTGGGCGCCGATAAGTGCATCGCTGGCATCCTTGTGCAGCTGTTCGGCCTTCTCAAAGTCACCCTCGCGAGCAGCATCGAGCGCTGCAAGCAGATCGGTCTGGGCGTCACCTGCGTATGCGACAATCTCGAATCCAACCATCGAGATTTCTTCTTTGGTTGCCATATTGCGTTCCTTTCACATATGAACCAATGGAGAGCATCGCGTCCGGGCATACGCGCTGCGTTCTGTATGACAGAAACATTAACATTCAAACAAAAAAGAACAGCTCAAAACGTAATTTCGAACTATGAACGGTCACTTTTCGCCCGTGAACGGTTTTTAAACCAATCTGAACAATATCGAACACAGTTAGCGGCAACCCAAACAGGACCGCACCCTAACGCAAATCGCGCACCGTATCGCCCTCTACGAGCACACCGGGGATCAGCATATGCTCCACGCCAGACGCACCCCCATCGGCGCCGGCAATCTTGTCGACCGCCCACATGCCGACGCGCTTGTTGTCAAAGCGCACCGTGGTCAGACGACGGTCGGGCACGATATCGCCCAGGCTGTCGTCAACACCCGCCACGCTCACGTCCTCGGGCACGCGCTTTCCGCGCGACTCGAGTCCGCGAATGCAGCCGTAGGCCATGGCGTCGTTGGAAGCATAAATGGCCGTACAGGTCGGATCGTCCGCCAGAGCCTGACCGGCAGCATACCCGCTCTGTGCCGTCCAGTCGCCGCGCACGAGCTGCGGTGGCTCGATGCCATGCGCGCGCAATGTCTCGCGCCAGCCTTCCTCGCGCCGCATGCCCGAAAGCGAGCGCTCGGGACACGAGATAAAGTGCACGGTTTTGTGCCCCCGCCCCAGCAAGTACTCGACCACCTGACGCGAACAATCGAACTGGTCGTTATCGACCGTTGAACAGAGCGGGTGCTCCAGCATGGTAACGAGCACCGTCTGCATGCCGGGCAGCGGCTCGAAGGTGCCAAAGTCCGCCGGCATGCGATTCATGATCACGACCATGCCGTCTACCGGCAGCGCGCTCATACGCGATGATGCGCTCTCGAGGGTATACGGATGCCCGTCTACTTTAGTGAGGATGATGGCATAGCCGTGCTTATCGGCGGCGGCGGCAAAGCCCTCCATACGGTCGAGGTTGCCGATACCGGTAATGTTGAACATGGCGACGCCAACGGTCTTAAACTTGCCACGGCGCAACGATCGACCGGCAAAATTGGGGCGATACCCCAACTCGCGCATGGCGGCACGCACGCGCTCCTTGGTCTCGAGGCGCACGCTGGGCGAATCGTGCACGGTGCGCGAGACCGTCTGCTCCGAGACGCCCGCGAGGCGCGCCACGTCTTTGACGGATACCGATTTTTTAACAGCGGCCATAGGTCGATCTTTCTATGTCAACGATGCCATTGGTGGCACCCTACGCAGTCAAATGAAACGTCTTCAAGTATATCTAACGCCTCCCCCACCATACGCTCACCACCCAAAACCTACCGTTCACCGACATTTTTGCTTCCCCGAACGGCTTTTGTCGCCAAAATGTTAACGTTGCCATTGTGCAAACACAGAGCCACCGGGCGGCTCAAACGTTTACGCGTAAGGAATCGACGGTTCGCAGGCACAGGAACCACCGGTTCGCGTCTTTTTTTGTGTCACAAAATGGCAACGTCAACATTTTGGCAATCGAACGTCAAAAGCTACCATCGTTGCTAACCCACCGACTCTTAGGAGCATTGCATGGAGCAACTCATCGCCACTATCGAAAAGGGCCAGCCCTTTTTCAACGCGATCGCCCGCAACAAGTACCTCAAGGCGATCCGCGACGGCTTTATCTCCGTCATCCCCATCATCATCTTCTCGTCCATCTTCTGCCTGGTAGCCTCGGTCCCCAACATCTGGGGTTTCTACTGGCCCGATGACATCAACAACGCCCTGTGGAAGTGCTACAACTACTCCATGGGCATCCTGGCCATCGCCTGCGCCGCCACCACGGCCAAGCACTTCGCCGACGCTCAGAACCGCGATCTGCCCAAGAACAACCAGATCAACTTCATCTCGTGCATGTGCGCGGCCATCATCGGCTTCTTGCTCCTTTCGAGCGACACCATCGCCACGGACGCCGCCAGCGGCTTCAACACCACCTACCTTGGTTCCAAGGGCCTGCTGACCGCTTTCATCGCTGCGTTTGTGACCGGCATCATCTACAAGTTCTTCATTAAGCGCAACATCACCGTCAAGATGCCCGAGCAGGTCCCGCCCAACATCTCGCAGACCTTTAAGGACATCATCCCCTTCTCCGTCTGCATCACCGTCTTTTGGGTCTTTGACATCGTCTTCCGCGCTGCTTTTGGCTTCTGCTTTGCCCAGGGCGTCATCCAGGTGTTCCAGCCCCTGTTCACCGCTGCCGATGGCTACATCGGCCTCGCTGTGATCTACGGCGCCATGAGCCTGTTCTGGTTCGTGGGCGTCCACGGCCCCTCGATCGTCGAGCCCGCCATCGCCGCCGCCCTCGTTGCCAACATGACCGACAACCTGGCTGCGTTCCAGGCTGGCCAGCACGCTTCCGCTGTCCTGACCCAGGGTGCCCAGTACTTCGTCGTCTGCATGGGCGGCACCGGCGCCACGCTCGTCCTGGTCTTTATGTTCTGCTTCCTGGCCAAGTCCCAGGAGATGCGCGCCGTCGGTAAGGCCGCTATCGTTCCCGTGTGCTTTGCCGTCAACGAGCCGCTGCTGTTCGCCGCACCCATCGTGCTCAACCCCGTCTTCTTTGTCCCGTTTGTCTTTGCCCCGATCGCCAACATCTGGATCCTCAAGATCTTTATCGACTTTTTGGGCATGAACGGCTTTATGTACACCCTGCCCTGGACTGTCCCCGGCCCCATCGGCACCATCATGGGCCTGGGCTTCCAGCCGCTCGCCTTTGTGATGCTCGCCCTTATCCTGGTCGTCGACTTCGTTCTGTACTACCCGTTCTTCCGTGCCTACGACGCCCAGAAGTGCGCCGAGGAGGCCGAGATTTCCCAAGAGGAGCTCGCCGCCAAGAACGCCGAGAAGGCCGCCAAGCTCAGCGATGCCTTCCAGGGCAAGGCTGACGCCAAGAGCGTTGCCGCCGGCGCTGCTGCCGAGGCCGTGAAGGCCGACGCCCCCGCCGCTGTCGCCACTGAGGCAACGACCGCCAGCGACCTCAACGGCAAGCGCGTACTCGTGCTCTGCCAGGGTGGCGGAACCTCGGGCCTGCTCGCCAACGCGCTGGCCAAGGCCGCCAAGGAGCGCGGCATCAATCTTGAGACCGCTGCCGAGGCATATGGTAACCACGTCGACATGCTCCCCGACTTTGACCTGGTCGTCCTGGCCCCGCAGGCTGCCAGCTACTTGGCCGACCTGCAGAAGGACTGCGAGCGCGTGGGCAACAAGTGCGTCGCCTGTCGCGGTAAGCAGTACATCGAGCTCTCCCAGAACGGCGATAAGTCTCTCGCCTTCGTCTCCGAGCAGCTTTCGAAGTAAGTAACGCTCAGGGCCAGCCGACCATCCAAGACCGGCTGGTCCTTCGATTTAAACGATTGGATCATCATGTCCGTTAACCCCGCTAGCGTCACCAACCCGCCTGCGCAGTTTCCCGAGGGCTTTGTCTTTGGCGGCGCCACTGCTGCTTACCAGGTAGAGGGCGAGACCCGCACCCACGGTAAGGGCAAAGTCGCCTGGGACGACTTCTTGGAGGCCCAGGGGCGCTTTTCCCCCGATCCCGCTTCGGACTTCTACAACCAGTACCCCGTCGACTTGGAGCTGTGCGAGGAGTTCGGTATCAACGGCATCCGCCTCTCCATCGCCTGGAGCCGCATCTTCCCCAACGGTACCGGCGAAATCAACCCCGAGGGTGTCCAGTTCTACCACGACCTCTTCGCCGAGTGCCACAAGCACCACGTTGAGCCGTTTGTCACGCTGCATCACTTCGATACGCCGCTGCCCCTCTTTGAGAAGGGCGACTTCCTCAACCGCGAGACCATCGACGCCTTTGTGGACTTTGCCACCTTCTGCTTTAAGGAGTACGCCGACCAGGTGACCTACTGGTTCACCTTTAACGAGATCTGGGCCGACGCCTCCAACACCTACATCGAGGGCACCTTCCCCGGTGGCGTCAAGGCGCATCTGGCCGAGGCTTTCCAGTGCGAGCACAACATGATGCTCGCCCACGCCAAGGCCGTGCTGGCCTTCCACAACGGCGGCTTTAAGGGCAAGATCGGCGTCATCCAGTCGCTGGAGTTTAAGTATCCGCTCAACGAGAACGACCCCGCCGACATCAAAGCCGCCAACAACGAGCACGTGCTGCAGAACCAGTTCTTGCTCGACGCCACCTTCCGCGGCGACTACGCGCCCGACACCCTCGAGTGCGCCAACCGCTTGGCTGCCGTCTCGGGCGGCACCATCGAGATCCTAGACGAGGATCTGGAAATCATGCGCGAGGCCGCGCTCTACAACGACTACCTGGGCGTTAACAACTACCAGTGCCGCTTCTTGAAGGCCTACGATGGCGAGAACGACCTGCACCACAACGGTACGGGCGAGAAGGGCACTGGCCGCTGGCGCGTTAAGGGCATTGGCGAGCATGTGAACAAGCCCGGCGTCCCCACCACCGACTGGGACTGGATCATCTATCCCGAGGGCCTGTTCGATCTGCTCGTCTACATTAAGCAGCGCTACCCCAACTACAAGCAGATCTTCATCACCGAGAACGGCATGGGCTACAAGGACCCCTACAAGGACGGTTTTGTGGACGATCAGCCGCGCATCGACTACATCGAGCAGCACCTGCGCTGGTTGCTCAAGGCCATGGAGGTGGGCGTCAACGTGGGCGGCTACTTCCTGTGGAGCCTGCAGGATCAGTTTTCCTGGACCAATGGCTACAACAAGCGCTATGGCTTCTTCTACGTTGACTTTGAAACCCAGAAGCGCACGCCCAAGGCAAGCGCATACTGGTATAAGCACGTGGCGCAGACCCGTCGTCTGGACTAGCGGCTGGCGGGGTCGCCTGCCCACATAACCTGTCCTCATTTCTCAGCCGGGGGCGGCACGTCACACGGCGCGCCGCCCCCGGCCTTTTTTGGGCGGTTCGGGGGCCGCTTGTCTCAATCTGTAACATCTAGCCGAGTTTTTGGGTCCAAGCTGTTACAGATTGAGACGAACAGGATTGCTCTTTCCGAAGAATCTAAATCTGTAACACGTAGCCCGCTTTTGACCGTCTACCTGTTACAAATCGAGACAGACGGAGTAGGACCTAACCCCGTATGTCCCTAACAGTCGAGCGTTCGACCAGCGTGCTCGGCACATGAATCGCCTCGATAGACGAGCTCTCTCCAATCGCCGCCTCAAACGCAAGCTTACCGACACCGCGCAAATCAAATCGCAGCGTCGTCAGCCGATTGTGAGGAACAAGTCCCTCGAGTGCGTCGTCGATACCAACCACGCTCACGTCGTCGGGCACGGACAGGCCCGCGTTCTCGAGCGCGGCGATAACGCCCAGCGCCATCTGGTCATTTGCCGCAAGCACGGCAGTCGGCGTCTGCGACCCGCCGGCAAGCACCTCGGCCGCAATCCGCTCGCCCATGGCGTACCCACTGTCCGCACTCCAATCGCCACGCAGCATCGGAGCGGCATCGACATGAGCACGACCCAGCGTATCGCGCCAACCGGCCTCACGAAAACGCGAGGAAATCGAGTTTTCCGGACCCGCCACAAACCGCATATTCGAGTGACCATGTTCCAGCAGATAATTGGTCAACAGCTCGCACGAACCATACTGGTCGGAGTCGATCGTCGTGCAGCGCGGATGCGCATACATGGACAGGATGACCGTTCGCACTCCCGGCTGGGGAACAAACTCCTCAAAATCGGGAGCCATGCGGTTCATGTTGAGAATCATGCCGTCGACGGGTCGCTCGACCATGCGGCGCGAGGCATCGGCAAGTGCATAGGGCTTGTCGCCGCCCATCTCGATCATAGTGACGGCAAAATCATGCTCGCGCGCCGCTTGCATGATACCCTCGAGCGTCGCCAGGTTACCGACACGTGTGATGTTGTACATGCACAGGCCAATAGAACGATACGACCCGCCGCGCAACGCCGCTCCAGCAAAATTGGGACGAAAGCCCAGCTCTTCCATGGCGGCCAGCACACGCTTGCGCGTCTTTTCCGTCACGTTGGGCATACCGTTGACCACGCGAGACACAGTCTGGCGGCTCACGCCAGCGAGCGCCGCAACCTCTGCCGCGCTCGCCGAACGACCATTCCTTGTCTGCTGATCCATGCCTTCCACGCTAACCTGCTTCCCAACTATTCCCCGCGCCCATGGCGCATCGTACATACATTGATAACGTGCTCATGATACCCGAGCCATATACCACAACATGAAAACTTCTGTCAATCAAAACCGCTTACCGAACAAATACAACCGTTCGCAGCTGTTTGAAGTTGTTTTGTTTCTATACATCCCAGCCGGATGTTAACGTGCTCATTGTCAAATGTTCACGTGCTCATTTTGGTTCTAATCATTTTAAGATAGTGTTTATCGGGCTTTTTCACCGCTGAACGCTAACCAGGGAGCCTCCTGAGCGCAAACGCACAATATCGAACAGCGAGACGAGAGGATGTATGCATATGTCTTTGCTAAACCGCGTACAGCAGCTGCCGAAGGGCTTTGTTTGGGGCGCCGCAACCGCCGCGTACCAAACGGAAGGTTCCACGAAGGTGGCAGGCAAGGGTAAGACCATGTGGGACGATTACCTTGTCGCCCAGGGTCGCTTTTTGCCCGACCCGGCCAGTGATTTCTACAACCGCTACGAGGAGGATATCCGCCTTTCTGCCGAGCATGGACTCAACGCCATTCGTGTGTCCATCGCCTGGACCCGCATCTTCCCCAACGGCGACGATGCCGAACCCCTCGCCGAGGGCGTTAAGCACTACCACGAGCTGTTCGCCTGCTGCAAAAAGTATGGCGTCGAGCCCTATGTGTCCCTGCATCACTTTGACTCCCCCGCCGCCCTGTTCAACCAGGGCGACTGGCTCAACCGCAAGACCGTCGACGCCTATGTGCGCTATGCCGAGTTCTGCTTCCGCGAGTTCCGCGAGGTCAAGAATTGGTTCACCATCAACGAGCTCATCAGCCTCTCGCACTCCCAATACATCCAAGGCAACTTCCCGCCCAACCATCACTTTGATGTGACGAGCGGCATCCAGAGCCAGCACAACGAGCTCGTTGCCCACGCCCGCGCCGTCAACCTGTATAAGGATCTTGACGAGACCGAGCACCTGGGCGGACGCATTGGCATGGTCAACGTCCTGACGCCGGCATATCCTGCCACCGACTCGCCCGCCGACCAGCACGCCGCCGACCTGTACAACGCCTTCTACACCGACTTCATCATGGACGGCGCCTTCCTGGGTCACTACTCCGCGCGCACCCTCTCACTCATCAACGAGATTCTGCGTGCCAACAACGCCACGCTTACGGTTGAGGACAGCGACATGGAGGAGCTCGCCAAGGCGGCGCCCCGCAACGATATGTTCGGCCTCAACTACTATCAGTCGGCGTTTATCGCCGCCTACGATGGCGAGTCCACCAACAGCTTTAACGGCACCGGAGACAAGGGCACCTCGTGCTTTAAGTTTAAGGGCGTCGGGCAGCAGGTCGATATGCCGGGTATCCCCACCACCGACTGGGATTGGCTCATCTACCCGCAAGGCCTCTACGACACGCTCAAGCACATCAGCGCCACCTATCCCAACCTCCCCGTCATCTATATCACCGAAAACGGCCTGGGCCACAAGGACCCCGAGCCCGACGCAAACGGCATCGTCGCCGATCCCGAGCGCATCGACTTTGTCGACCAGCACATGGAGAAGGTGCTCCAGGCGCGCGCCGAGGGCGTCGACGTCCAGGGCTACTTTATCTGGAGCCTGCAGGACCAGTTCTCGTGGGCCAACGGCTATAACAAGCGCTACGGCCTGTTCTACATCGACTTCGACACGCAAAAACGCTACATCAAGCAGTCGGCACTCTGGTACAAGGAGCTCGCCGACACTATGGCGGACGCGCAGTAGCGCATCGCCTCGCTTTCCCCCGAGAAGGGAGCGGCCCTATGCGATACAAACCCAGCCGCTCCCCTCTCTCCCCCTGGGACCGACCCCGCCTGCACCCGGGCTTTTAGCAAGCGGGAGACCATATAGGTTTTCAACGTCCATGCCATTAAGATTTCATGCAAAGAGGAGCGTGAACTATGGAATCGATCGTTAAGTTCTTGGAGAAAGGTCAGCCGTACTTCGACAAGGTCTCTAAGAACATCTACCTTCAGGCCATTAAAGACGGCTTTTTGGCAGCAATGCCCATCATCCTGTCTTCTTCTGTCTTCCTGCTTATTTCGACCCTGCCGGGCGTTGTCGCCACGGTCGGCGGCTTTACGCTGCCCGACTGGTGGAACGTCGACGTCGTGAACTTCTGCAACAAGGTTTACAACTTCACGATGGGCGTCGTGGGCATCATGGTCGCCGGCACCACCGCAAGCGCGCTGACCGGCTCCAAGAACCGCCGCATGCCTGCCGGCAAGGCCATCAACGCCACGAGCACCATGGTCGCCGCCATGTGCGCTATGCTCATCTTGGCCGTTACCCAGACGAGTGCCAAGATCGACGGCGCCGATGTCTCGGTGTTCTTTACCGACAACATGGGCACCAAGGGCCTGCTGAGCTCCTTTGTCGCCGCATTTGCCACGGTCAACATCTATGCCTTCTGCATTAAGCGAGACATCACCATCAAGCTGCCCAAAGAAGTCCCCGGCGCCATCGCCCAGAACTTCCGCGACATCTTCGCCTTCAGCTTCTCCATCCTGTTTGTCGCCGTCATCGACGTTATCTGCCGCACCTGCTTGGCCGTCCCGTTTGCCAACGTCATCTCCACGCTGGTGAGCCCGCTGTTCGCCGCTGCCGATTCCTACGCCGGCCTCGCCCTCATCTGGTTCATGATCCCGCTGTTCTGGTTCATGGGCATCCACGGCCCCTCGGTCGTTAAGCCTGCCCTCAACGCCGCGCTGTTTGGCAACATCACCACCAACCTCGCCACGCTGCAGGCCGGCGGTCACCCCGCCCTCGCCCTGACCGAGAACTTCGGTAACTACATCGGCGAACTCGGCGGCACCGGCGCCACGTTCATTGTCCCGATCATCTTCCTGCTCTTTATGCGCTCCAAGCAGCTCAAGGCCGTCGGCAAAGCCTCTGTCGTACCCGTGATGTTCGCCGTCAACGAGCCGCTGCTGTTCGCCGCGCCCATCATCCTCAACCCGTACTTCCTGATCCCGTTCCTGTTTGCCCCCGTGGCCAACGTCCTCATTGGTAAGTTCTTCATCGACTTTTTGGGCATGAACGGCTTTATCTATGCCATGCCGTGGGCACTCCCCGGACCGATCGGCACCTTCATCGACACCAACTTCCAGCCGATCTCTCTGGTCCTGGTTGTCGTCCTGCTGGTCGTTGACTTCTTGATCTACTACCCATTCTGCAAGGCCTACGACAACGTCCTGTGCAAGCAGGAGGCCGAGACCCTGGCCGAAGAAGAGGCCGAGGAGACCAAGGCCGTCAAGACCGCTGCCGCCCCCGCCGTTGAGGCTCCTGTTGTCGAGACCGCTTCTGCCACCGAGGCCTCCGCAGCTCCGTCCGCCCTTAAGGGCAAGGATCTGAGGGTTCTGGTTCTGTGCGCTGGCGCCGGCACCTCTGCACTGCTCGCCAACGCGCTTAAGGAAGGCGCCGACGAGCTGGGCATCGACATTACCGCCAACGCCGGTGCCTACGGCAGCCACTACGCCATCATGGACCAGTACAACGTCATCGTCCTGGCTCCGCAGGTTCGCACCTATTACAACGAGATGAAGGCCGACACCGACCGCCTGGGCATCACGCTGCTGTCGCCCAAGGGCAAACAGTACATCGACCTCACTAAGGACCCCAAGGGTGCCGTCGCCTGGATCGAGGAAAACCTCGAGGCATAAGACGCTGACGCCACCTGCCGCTCGCAGAAAAAAAATGGCCCGTGCATCGATGCGTGATGCGCGGGCCATTTTGTTTAGACCGCACCCGTCCTCCTGTTCATCTCAATCTGTAACATCTAGCCGAGTTTTTGGGTCCCAGCTGTTACAGATCGAGATGAACGAGCCGAGCACGTCTATGCCCGCAGATCCTTCACACTGGAGCGCTCGACCAACACGCCCGAGACGAGCGTACGGCTTCTGGAGCTCGGGGCTTCCAGACCGGCGACGACCTCGTTAAGCGCACGGATGCCCAGCTCGCGGTGGCGAAACTTCACCGACGTCAGAATCGAGTTGGGAATCGTCTTATAAAGCTCATCGTCGAAGCCGATCACGGACACGTCGTCGGGCACACTGAGCCCTTTGTCACGTAGAGCCATCATCACGCCGTTTGCCATGCAGTCGTTAGCGGCGAGGACCGCCGTGCAATCGGGTTTATCGGCAAGCACAAGGCCCGCGGCGTAGCCACTATCCGCATTCCAATCGCCTTGTAGAGGCTCAGGCGGCTCAATGCCACGCGCCTCGAGTGCTGCACGCCAACCTTTCATACGGCACTGGCTCGACAGCGACTCTTTCTTACCCGAAACGAAATACACGTTCTTGTGACCATGATTCAAGAAGTACTCGCATGCCATGCGCGCGCCGTCCTCTTGATCGTCACTGACGGTGGAGCAGGTAGGATGCTCCATCGGCGTAATAATCACCGTCTTGAGGTCTTTCGGCGCCTCAAAGGTATCAAAGTCATCGACCATCTGACGCAGGTTGAAAATCATGCCGTCGACGGGAAGCTGCGACATCCTACGTGCCGCTTCGGCAAGGGTCATCTTCTCCCCCGCCCGCTTTTTAATCATCGTGAGCGCAAAGCCTCGCTCTTCGGCGGCATCGGCGATACCGTCAATCATGTCCACGTTGCCGCCCGACAAGTGGAACAGCACCACGCCGATGCACCCGTAACGGCCCAACTTGAGCGAACGCGCGGCAAAGTTGGCTCGAAACCCGAGCGCCTCCATGGCCGAATGAACCTTATCGCGTGTAGACTCGCGCACGCTATCGGGCTCGTTGATCACGCGCGACACCGTCTTGAGAGAAACGCCCGCGGCAACTGCCACATCGTTCATTGAGACATTTTTCTTGTCCATCGTTGCCACTGCTTCTCCAGTCGGTTCCCTATCGATCGTTCTTTGCGTTCTAGCATACACTACCTGCCTGACTGATAAATCAACCGTTTACCGAACAATATCGACCGATCACCCGTATATCCTTGTTGCTCTTCCAAAAATGTCTTACGTTGTCATTAACGAGATGACAACGTTGTCATTTCGCAATGCCTTCCTTAAGCAGGAAGGTTTCCGGGCAGTCCTGACCATCCATCGACGACCAGTTCCATCCACATGCATCGCGCATCAAGTAGCAAAGGAGCTCTATGGACGCCATCGTAAAGATGCTCGAAAAGCATCAACCGTTCTTTGAGAAGATCTCGAGGAACATATACCTCCAGGCCATCAAGGACGGATTCCTTGGGTGCATGCCCATTGTCCTCACCTCTTCGATCTTTCTGCTCATTGCCACCCTTCCCGGCGTAGTCGGCGTCACGCTGCCCCAGCCGCTCATCGACTGGTGCAACAAGCTCTACAACTTCACCATGGGCGTCATGGGCATCATGGTTGCCGGCACCACTGCCAAGAACTTCACGGCTTCCATGAACCGTCGCATGCCCGCCGGCAAAGTGCTCAACGACGGTTCCACCATGGTGGCCGCCCAGTGCAGCATGCTGCTGCTCGCAGTCACGCAGTTCACCACCAAGTTCAACGGCTCCGAGCTTTCGGTCTTCGATTGCACCAGCATGGGCACGCGCGGTCTGTTCTCGGCCTATATCGCCGCGTTCATTACCGTGTGGGTCTATAAGTTCTGCGTCTCGCGCGATCTGACCATTAAGCTGCCTAAGGAGGTCCCGGGCGCCATCGCTCAGAACTTCCGCGACATCATCCCCTTTGGCGGTGCTGTCATCATCTGCGGCATCATCGATGTCGTCGTGCGCAACCTCATGGGCGTTCCGTTCTCCGAGCTGCTTATCAAACTGCTCTCCCCGCTCTTCACCGCTGCAGAAACCTATCCTGGCCTTATCCTTATCCAGGCAGCCACCGCGTTCTTCTGGTTTATCGGCGTCCACGGCCCCTCGATCGTCCAGCCGGGCATCGACCCCATCCGTCTTGCCAACCAGGCCGAGAACCTGCAGGTTCTGCTGGCCGGTGGCCACCCCGCCCACTCCCTCACCTTTAACATGTCGCTCGTGGGTGAGTTCGGCGGCACCGGCGCCACGTTCATCGTGCCGCTTCTGCTGATTCTCTTTATGAAGTCCAAGCAGCTCAAGGCCGTCGGTAAGGCCTCGATTGTTCCTGTTGCCTTCGCCGTCAACGAACCGCTGCTCTTTGGCGCGCCGATGATCCTTAACCCCTACATGCTCATCCCCTTTGTTGCCGCCGGTTGCGTCAACGTGAGTGTTGCCAAGTTCTTTATCGATAACGTGGGCATGAACGGCTTCTCCTTCGTGGTGCCTTGGGCTACCCCTGCCCCCATCGGCATCTTCATCACCACGAACTTCCAGCTTATCGCCCTGGTATTTGTCGCGATTATCATCTTGATGGACGCCATCATCTACCTGCCGTTCTTGAAGGCATACGATAAGCTGCTCTGCGACCAGGAGGCCGAGCGCGCCGCCGAGCTGGGTCTCGAGTCCGATGGTGCTGCCGCCATCGCCGCCAGCACCTCTGCGCCCGCTGTCGAGCAGACCGCCGCTGTCACCGCTTCCGTCGAGCCGACCGCCGCTGCCGCCGACAGCAAGCCTGTCGCCGATCAGCCCGAGCCCGCCGCCGACGCATCCGCTAAGAAGGACGTCGACGGTCTGAAGGTCCTCGTCCTGTGCGCCGGCGCCGGCACCTCTGCCATGCTCGCCAACGCCATCAAGGAAGGTGCTGCGCAGACCGGAGAGAACATCGCTTCCTCCGCAGGTGCCTATGGTCAGCACACTGCCATCATGGATCAGTACGACGTCATCGTGCTCGCCCCGCAGGTTCGTAGCTACTACAACGACATGAAGGCCGACACCGATCGTCTGGGCATTAAGCTGCTCGCCCCGCGCGGCAAGGAATATATCGACCTTACCCGCGACCCCGCTGGCGCCATCAAGTGGCTCCGCGAGAACCTCGACTAGGTTCCTCCCTCTGTTGGTGCCCGGATCCCCAGTTCGGGCACCTCTCCCTATTCGAATCCCACAGAAAGGATGACTCATGACCAACCCCATGCAGTTCCCCGACGGCTTTGTGTTTGGCGGCGCCACCGCCGCTTACCAGGTTGAGGGCGAGACCCGCACGCACGGCAAGGGCAAAGTGCCCTGGGACGATTTCCTGGCAGCTCAGGGTCGCTTCTCCCCCGATCCCGCAAGCGATTTCTACAACAAGTACCCGGTCGATATCGACCTGTGCCAGCGCTTCGGCATCAACGGTATCCGCGTCTCCATCGCTTGGAGCCGCATCTTCCCCAACGGCACTGGCGAGATCAACCACGAGGGTGTCGCCTTCTATCATGAGCTTTTCGCCACCTGCAACAAAGCCGGCGTTATCCCCTATGTCACGCTCGATCACTTTGATACGCCCGAGGCCTTTTACCAGGACGGCGGCGAGGGCTTCCTGACGCGCACGACGATCGACGCCTTTGTCGAGTACGCCAAGTTCTGCTTTGCCGAGTTCACCGAGGTCAAGCACTGGTTCACGTTTAACGAGATTCCCGCAACCGCCGAGGGCAGCTTTATCGTCGGCAACTGGCCGCACGGCGAGAAGTATCGCCTGGACAAGGCCTTCCAGCTCATGCACAACATGATGGTGGCCCACGCCAAGGCCGTCGTCGCCTTCCATGAGGGCGGCTTTGAGGGTGAGATCGGCATTGTCCAGAACCTGGAGCCCAAGTATCCCCTCGATCCCAACAACGCCGCCGACTGCGAGGCAGCTCGCATGGCCGACGTCATCAACAACCGCTGGGTACTCGACGCCACCTTCCGCGGCCACTATGCAGCCGACACCATGGAGGCTGCGACCAAGCTGGCCCATATCGCCGGCGGCGAGCTCGACGTCCGCGACGAGGACATCGCCGCGCTGACCGCCGCGCTCCCCTACAACGATTGCCTGGGCGTCAACACCTACAAGTGCCAGTTCCTGCGTGCCGCCGAGGGCGAAAACGACATCAACCACAATGGCACCGGCGACAAGGGCTCCTCGCGCTGGTTCCTCAAGGGCGTGGGCGAGTCATGCGTGCGCGAAGGCGTACCCACCACCGATTGGGACTGGATTATCTATCCCGAGGGTCTCTACGACCTGCTGCTCCGCATTAAGAACGATTACCCCAACTACAAGAAGATCTACATCACCGAGAACGGCATGGGCTATAAGGACGACTTTGAGGACGGCTTTATCGACGACGCCCCTCGCATCAACTACATGCGTCAGCATCTCGCATGGATTCTCAAGGCAATCGACGGCGGCGTGAACGTCGACGGTTACTTCGTGTGGTCGCTGCAGGACCAGTTCTCCTGGACCAACGGCTATAACAAGCGCTATGGCCTGTTCTACATCGACTTTGAGACCCAGAAGCGCTATCCCAAGGCGAGCGCGTACTGGTACAAGAACGTCTCGGAGACCGGCCTGCTTATGGCCTAACTTTTGCCGCATACCCCCTGTCGGCCGCATGCGAATCCCTCCACGGGTTCGCATGCGGCCTATTTTTTTGCTCGGCCCGTGCAGGCCGTTTGTCTCGATTTGTAACATCTAGCAGGGATTTTCAATCCTAACTGTTATAGATTTAGACGAACGAGCAACCAGGGCTAAAAGATCTCAATCTGTAACACGTAGCCCACTTTTAACCGTCTAACTGTTACAGATCAAGACAAACGAACGGTCCGAACTTGAAGATCTCAATCTGTAACACGTAGCCGAGTTTTTCGATCCCAACTGTTACAGATTGAGACGATTCGACGGTACCGGTCGCTTGGACACGCCGTGGTACAATTGTGTCCCAACGCAAAGGAGGTGCCCATGTCCGCTTGTGTGCCCGTCCGTGACATGAAGGACACTGCCACATTCACCGCACTTGTTGAGTCTGAGCGCGACGTTACCGTAACCAAGAACGGCTACGAGGCCATGCACTGCATCAGCAGCGACCAGTATCGCCTCATGCAAGAAGAAATCGCCAAGGCAAAACTGCTGTCTCGTATGATGTTGGCAGAAGACGAAATATCGCAAGGCGACTACAGCGACTACGAATCCTTCGCGGCTTCGATACGAGACAAATATGACCTATAACGTCGTAATCCTCAAAAGCGCGCGATATGAGTACGAGAGTATTGTCGGATACCTTGCCCAAATCCTCAAGAATCCGCGTGCAGCAGGCAATTTTGTCGCTGAGTTTGAATACCAGCTTGATCTGCTTCGCGAGCAGCCGCTCCTACGTCCCCTCTCGCACATGCAAGAGCTGGCGGCACGTAATTACCGATCGTTTCCCGTCAACAACTACGTGTGTCTATACAAGTTTGAGCACGAAACGATCTATATCGTCCACGTCTTTCATCAGTCGCAAGACTACGCCCGCTTGGTCTAGCCCACAAGCTGAGTACTTGGCCCGAGCGCATTTGCGTGTCATTGTGAAGCGATAATCCCCGCGCCGGCAGAGGGCAGAAGTATCGTCTGCAGCGTTAGCTAGCAGATGACCTGCGTGTGCTCCTCGATGGCAGTGCGGTCCTCGGCGGCGATACCTGGCTCGCACACCACGGCGTCCAAATTGTCCAGACGGCAGAAGGTGTAAAAGTCGCGCTTGCCGATCTTGCTGGAGTCGGCGATCAGATAGCGCGAGTCGGCCTTGCTAAAGGCGAGCTGCTGGATGCGGCCCTCTTCCATGTTAGACGTGGACACGTCGCCGTCCAAAATGCCGTTAGCACCGATATAGGCCGCGTCGAT
Source organism: uncultured Collinsella sp. (assembly GCA_902496845.1). Taxonomy (GTDB): domain Bacteria; phylum Actinomycetota; class Coriobacteriia; order Coriobacteriales; family Coriobacteriaceae; genus Collinsella. The sequence continues at coordinate 1,667 of CABVCJ010000033.1, read as the reverse complement.
TCCCAGCGCGCGCAGGGTATCCTCGGCCATGGGGCCCACAAAGGCGGCGGTGCGGCGGCGATACATGCCGCCCACGAGGCACAGGTCACAGTCTTCGCGCGCCTCGAGCAGATTAAACACCGAAAGCGAATTGGTCACGATGCGCAGGCGAAACGCCGGCAGCATCGAGGCCATCTGTTCCACCGTAGTGCCCGTGCCCAAAAAGATGGTCGAGCCCTCCTCGATAAGCTCCACAGCACGGCGCGCAATCTGCAGCTTTTCCTCGGCATGCTTAGTGCGCTTTTCGCTGTGCGAATACTCATGGCGCAACATAGCGTGTGGACGACCCTGCGCACTACGGGCGCCGCCGTGCACGCGCTCGATCTCGCCCAGGCTCGCAAGTTCTTCGAGGTCGCGGCGAATCGTCATGTCCGAAACGCCCAGTGCATCCGAAATCTCCTTGACCGAGACCGTGCCCTGCTCTTCGAGCAGCTGACGAACCTTATCCTGTCGCTCTGCCTTAATCACGATGAATCCTCGCCGTTCTATACGCGTATACCGTTCAAACAGTAACGAACAAATTGTATCAGACTCGTGCACACCTAAAATGAGCGCCCGTACAGCTCCAATCATCACTTTTTTGAGAAAAATACCCCCTGCTTTAGTGGGGTGTAGTGATAATCTCGCGTGTTCGCGCTACAGTTTGTCGGAATACCTCGATGTTAGGAACCAAATGATCACTTCCGAGCTTTTCGGCACCGCGCCGTGCGGTACCCCCGTTCATCGTTACACCCTCAACGGGCCCGAGATCTGCGTTCGCATTATGGACTATGGCGCCACCGTGCTGGGTATCGATGTGCCCGACATTCCCGGCAACGTGCGCGATGTGGTGCTGGGCTTCGATAAGCTCGAGGATTACTTTGACAACCCCGCCTGCTTTGGCGCGACCATCGGCCCCGTGGCAAACCGCACCGCGGGCGCCACGATCACCATCGACGGCACGGACTGGCATATGCCGGCCAACGAGGGCGTCAACAACCTGCACAGTGATCTTGAGCACGGCCTGCACAAGCGCGTATGGGATGTTGAGCTCGACGAGGTCCACAATGCCGTGCGCATGACCACCTCGCTTGAGGATGGCGAGCTGGGCCTACCCGGCAACCGCACCTTTACGGCCATGTTTACCGTTACACGCACCGGCGTCTTTCGCATCGAGTATGGCTGCGAGAGCGACCGCGCCACGTACGTGTCCATGACCAACCACACGTACTTTAACCTTGCCGGCCATAACGCCGGCATGGACTGTGAGCACTTCTTTGTCGCCAACGCCGCCCACTACCTGCCCATCAACGAGCAGAACATCCCCACCGGCGAGATTGCTCCGGTCGAGGGCACGCCGTTTGACTTCCGCGAGCTGCGTCCCGTCGCTCCCGGCATGGAGGCCGACGATCCGCAGATTAAGCAAGCCCGTGGCTACGATCACTGTCTGTGCATCGATGGCTATCAGTACGGCCGTAATCTGCGCCGCGCCCTGCATGTTGAGGAAATGTGGACCGGCCGCGAGATGGACTACTACACCACCGCCCCGGGTGTGCAGCTCTACACCGGCAACTGGTTGAGCGACGAGCACGCCAAGGACGATGCTAACTATGGCTGGGGTGCCGGCTTTGCCCTCGAGGCAGAAATGT
>CABVCJ010000032.1 GCA_902496845.1 uncultured Collinsella sp. | reverse complement strand
TGCCCGGCATCGGCCCGAGGACCGCGGCGCAGCTCGCGGTGTCGGTCGACATCGGGAGGTTCCCGGACCACGACCACCTGGCCTCGTACTGCGGCATAGCCCCGAGGGTGAGGAGCTCCGGCACGTCGGTGAGGTCGGTCAGGGCGTCCAGGCGCGGCGACGCGAGGCTCAAGTCCCTGCTGATCTTCTCGTGCAACAGCCTGGTGAGGTCCTCGGGGCGCTACGGCGAGTACTACCGGGCCTGCAGGGCGCGGGGCATGGGGCACGGGCGGGCGCTCAAGGCCGTCGCGAGGAAGCGGCTCAGGGCGATATACGCCGTGATGCGCGACCGGGTGCCCTACCGGGAGTAGCCCCGACGGTTGACAAAACTATAGGAACACCCAATGACTATGTTGCACTAGAGCAGGTTTTCCTGCACCCATGCGATGATGTCGCTTGACTCGTAGAGCGGCTTGCCGTCGATGAACAAGCAGGGAACCTGGCGTTTTCCGCCGACGGCGATGAGTGCCTGCTCAGCATCGCCGTCGATCGAGATATTGCGCTCGGGGATGGTCACACCGTTATCGGCAAGGAATCGCTTGACCTTTATGCAATACGGGCAGCCGGCCATAACGTACAGCGCGAGCTCGTGATTAGTAGCCATAGGTCTCCAATCGGTTGAGGTTTTGATTGAAATACCCAAAGCCGCCGCGGTCTATGCGCGCGTCAACGAAGACTCGATGGCCTGGACCAGAAACGCCGTGGCTCCGGTGGCGCAGGGCTTGTCGTAGTAGTCAACAAAGCGCTGGTCGGCAAGATAACCGTGGGCGAGGCCCAGGTACGCCTCGTCTTGGGGCTCGCATCCCCAGTTGAGAGCAATCCAGCGACGATGCATCGCGACAAGCTTACGAGCCTCGTTGCTCTCTGGGTCGCCAATGCCCATGGCAATTGAGAGCTGGCCCAGAATAGCGCGTTCAAGTTCCTTCATGTCGTTCCATGTCTCGGGGTCCATGTCCAGCAACGCTTCGTTTGCTGCATCGATAGCCTCATCGCCGTAGCGCGCCCGCGCCTCGGCACCGTAGCGCGCCTCGTTTTCCTGCACGGTGCGCCAGCGCTCCAGTTGCGGCAGGACGGCGCCCATGAGCGAGACGGCTTCGTCGAGCGACATGCCGGTGTTTTGTGCCAGGCGCGGGGCACAATCCTCAATCATTGCCTCCATGGTGGTGTCATAGGTGTACTTGCCGTGGTCGTAGCACCACTTGCAGTAATGATCGGTCGCGGTGCCCGTGGCATCGGTGCCGCAGTCGTCGGGCGTGAGTATCATGCCGCAGCTCTGGCAATAGTGCTCAGGCATTTCGAGCAGGTGGGACAGCGGTTCTCCGGTTACGGCGGCGATGAGCTTCATCATGTCGATGCCCGGTGTGACCTCGCCGCGCTCCCACCGGCTGATGGCCTGGCGTGTGACGAAGAGCTTAGCGGCAAGCTGCTCTTGGGTAAGGTGATGGGCGCGACGGACAGCAATGAGCTTTTCTGCAAAGGCCATAGCGGCTCCTTTCTGCTGGTTGATGGCTTAAGCATACGCGGCGGCAGGCGCCCTTCCAAGCAACCGTTGGTTGCACGACGGGGGACCGCGGCGAAGAATTGCGCGCAACGCCCCACGCCTCCATGCCGTACAATGACCGGCATGGAACCTATCGCACGCATACATACCGACCTGCCGCAGAAGTTCGGCATTCCGCGCAACAGCTTTTTGGCGCCCCATCTGCAGGGGCACATCGTTTTTGAGCCGGAATTTGCCTCCAATGCAGCGGTTGAGGGCCTGGACTCCTTCTCTCACCTGTGGCTGCTGTGGCGCTTCGAAAACGGAACGCCCGGCGGCACGGCTAAGGATATTGCCGTCGACGCTAAAACGCAGGACAGGTCCGGCACCAACGCAAAATGGTCGAAAACCGTGCGCCCGCCGCGTCTGGGCGGAGCCGAACGTGTGGGAGTGTTTGCCACGCGCAGTCCGTTTCGCCCTAATCCCATCGGGCTCACCTGCGTCAAGCTTGATCGTGTCGAGCTCACCGACGATGGCCCCATCATCCATGTGTTGGGGGCCGACCTGCGCGACGGTACGCCCATCTACGACATCAAGCCCTACATTCCGTTTGCGGACTGCCACCCGGATGCGACCGGAGGCTGGATCGAGGATGCTTCGTGGCAAGAGCTCGATGTTGAGTTTCCGCAAGCACTGCAGGATATGGTCCCGCCCGCAAAGCTCCTCGGCTTGGTCGAGGTCCTTCGCCAAGACCCGCGCCGCGCGGGCAGCAAGCACGAGCCACACCGCGTCTATCATCTGGCTTACGCCGGGCTCGACATATCGTTTACGGTCGATGAAACCCAGCTAACCGTAGTTGCCGTCAACGACGCGCAAGACTAACCAGCCATTCGTCCGCACCCGTCAAATTAAGCGCCAAACCCCGCGCCAAAACCGCCCACGCTGGTGGACAATAACGCCTACCAAAACAATCAACTTTGCACGGGAGTCCAGCATGAAATACGACTTCACTTCAATCATCGACCGCCACGGCATGGACGCCATCGCCGTTGACTCTTGGGGTGAGATCCCCGGTATGGCCCCGAACGCACCCGACGAGGGCTTCGACCGCATTCCCATGTGGGTGGCCGACATGAACTTTGCCACGGTGCCCACGGTCCAGGAACACATCATTCAGCGCGCCCAGCACCCCATGTTTGGCTATTTCAATCCGCGCTCCGAGTATTTCGACCGCATCATCGAATGGCAGAGCCGCCGCAATGGCGTCGAGGGCCTGCGCCCTGAACATATCGGTTACGAAAACGGCGTGCTGGGCGGTGTCGTGTCGACGCTGCGCGCGTATGTCCAGCCGGGCGATGCGGTGCTGGTCCACAGCCCCACCTACATCGGCTTTACCAAGTCCATTGAGGCCGCGGGCTATCGTATTGTCCATAGCCCGCTTAAGCTCGACGATCAGGGCGTGTGGCGCATGGACTTTGAGGACATGGAGTGCAAACTCGCCCAAAACCACATCCATGCCGCGGTGTTCTGCTCGCCGCACAATCCCTGCGGCCGCGTATGGGAGCGCGACGAAATCGAGCGCGCCATGGACATCTATCGCCAGCACGATTGCGTGGTGATTTCGGACGAGATTTGGTCCGATATCATCCTGCCGGGGCACAAGCACATCCCGACGCAGTCGGTGAGCGAGGATGCCCGCATGCGCACGGTTGCCCTCTATGCGCCGAGCAAGACGTTTAACCTGGCGGGCCTTGTCGGCAGCTACCACATTGTCTACAACGAGACGCTGCGTGACCGCATCTGCGCCGTGTCCAACAAGACCCACTACAACGAGATGAATGTCCTCTCCATGCATGCGCTTATCGGTGCCTACCAGCCGCAGGGCTACGAGTGGGTGGACGAGCTCAACCAGGTGCTTGCCGGCAATATCGAGTACTTCTGCGATTACGTGGACGGGCATTTTGAGGGCGTGTCCTATTCGCGTCCGCAGGGCACGTACATGGTGTTTCTGGACTGCACCGAGTGGTGTCGCGAGCATGGCCGCGATATTCAGTGGCTGCTCGACGAGGGGGCGCGCGTGGGCGTGGGATATCAGGACGGCCGCCCGTTCCACGGGCCCTGCCACATTCGCGTGAATCTGGCGCTGCCGCTTTCGCGCGTAAAGGAAGCGTGCGACCGCCTGGACCGCTACGTTTTTAATGCACGGTAAGTGAGCGCTGCATGCGGGGCCTTCTGCCAAGTCGGCTGGAAGGCCCCACATGGTAAAACGTCTGTAGCCATTGGGCACTCGTGTGGTTTTGTTTGCTATTATTTTTTACCATTTCAGTCTGTAAACAGGATCGTATGGAGCTCGATGAAAAGGTCCCGTCGCTCGGTTGCCATTTCGTTGTTTGTTGCGCTTGCGGTAGCGTGCGCCTTTGTCGTAGCGATAGCCGGCTGTTCCGGGTCGAATGGCAGAGCCTCGACGTCTGCATTAGAAGGCCTGGATGCCTCGCAGGCCAAAGACGACAACCTTAAGACGCTCAACGTCGGCAGCGACCTCTATCCACCGTTTGTGTATACCGACGAGTACGGCGATATCGTTGGCCTGGATGTCGAGATATTGACCGAGGCTTTGACTCGCATTGGTTACAAGCCAAAATACCAGCTGATCGACTGGGAAAAGAAGAAGGAGCTGCTGGCGAGCGGCGAACTCGATTGTGTCATGGGCAGCTTTAGTATGACGGGTCGCGAAAACGAATATCGTTGGGCCGGCCCGTACCTTGCGAGCCGCCAGGTGGTCGCGGTCGATCCCCAGAGCGATATCTACACGCTTGCCGATCTTGAGGATAAGATCGTGGCGGTTCAGTCCACCACCAAGCCCGAGGACATTTTGCTCAATCGCATAAATGAAAACGTTCCGCAGATCAAGGAACTCTACAGCTTTTCGGACGGTTCATACCTGAACCCGGCGCTCGTCGAGGGCCTGGTCGACGCTATCGCCGCGCATGAGTCCTCGTTCCTCACCTACGAAAAAGACTATGGTGTGGCATATCGCATTTTGGATGAGCCGCTGCTAGAGGTCGGTTTGGGCACCGCTTTCGATATCAACGATACGCGTGGCATCGACGTCAAGCTCACTCATGCCTACCAAGAAATGCTTGCCGATGGCACCATGGAACGCCTGGCGTCAAAGTACTTCGATGACCCTTCGCCATTTTTGAATATGGAGGGCCTGTCATGATCGATGCGCCCGACCACGCCGCTCAGGAGCGGGACAATCGTTCGACAGGGGCATGGCTCCTTGTCGCTCTGCTGGGGATAGCGCTCTCGGTTGTTGCCGGCATGATGAGCTACGATTACACGACGGCCCAAGCCGAGCAGCGCTTTGCCGACGTTGTCGATTACGTGGCGACGCAGAGCCTTTCCTACGATGCATTCAACAGCGCCTATACGACCAAAAACCTGATACGCGTTATGGAAATCGCCGGAGAGGCTGCCCGCGATATGGAGCGCGACGGTTCGGTGGATAACGCCATGCTGGAGCAATACGCCGACCAGTTCAACGTGAGCGCGCTGATCGTGACGGACGCATCGGGCAATTTGGTGTCCGAGTCCTCGACGGGCGATGTGGACTACGGGTCGCTCGCTACGTATCTCAAAGAATCACCCGTGCTGGAGGTGGCAGCCCATCCGCTTAAGTCCTATACCGCCCGCATCACGCTTGCGGATGATTCGGTCGCAGACATTGGCTGCGTAACCCGGCAGGATGACGAGGGCATCGTTGTCGCAGTAAGGCATCAGAGCGCGAAGGCAGTTGCAAGCAATACGCTCAAACTGCAGAGCTTGCTTGATGGCTATGAAACCATCGATAGCGGCAATATCGTGATCGAAAGCGACGGCAAGGTCGTTGCGACCAATGCCGTTGAACCCACCGTATTGGGCGTGTTCGATCTGCCTGCGACGGATGTCTTCATTGTCGACGGTATTAAGGATCGATGCCTGGCTGGTAAGGTCAGATTGGTTAACGCCGACGGCGAGTGGTATTTGGGCACATTTGGAAAAGCGCACAAATTCTATGTGTACACCTATGCCTCGGCGCAGCGCTACTTTGAGGTCGCCGCGGCTGTTGCCGCCGGCGTGCTGGTGCTCTACGGCGGTGTTATAGCCGTTGTTGTGACGGTGCGTCGCCGCGCTGATCGTCGACGTTTGACGGACTTGCTGCAGCAGGAGCGCGACTATGGCGACAAGCTGGCAAAGGCGGCGCGTGAGGCCTCGTCTGCCAACTCGGCAAAGACGGAGTTTCTGCGTCGCATGAGCCACGATCTGCGCACGCCCATCAACGGCATTCGCGGCATGGTCGAGGTTGGCGATGCCAATGCGGACGATCTGCAAAAGCAGACCGAGTGCCGCTCAAAGATCTGGACGGCATCGGGACTGCTGCTCGACCTTGCCAACGAGGCACTCGATATGAGCCGCCTGGAGAGCGGACAGATCGACCTGAACCTCGTACCCATAAATTTGGTGGCCCTCAACTGTGAAGTGCGCGATATTTTGGAGCGCCAGGCCGAGGAGCGTCTGGTGACAATTATCTGCGACCAGCAGGCGCTTGATCATCCCTATGCACGGGTGAGCGTGACGCACCTCAAGCGCTTGTTGCTCAATATTGCCGGCAATGCCGTCAAGTACAACCGCCAGGGCGGCTATGTTCGCCTGGTGTGCCGCGAGGTGGAGCCAGCGGATGGCGTCCCCGTCTATGAATACACGATCGCCGACAACGGTATTGGCATGAGCGAGGAGTTCCAACAGCACCTCTACGAGCCTTTTTGCCGCGAGGAGCAACAGGTGGAAGGCGCTTCATCGGGAACTGGCCTGGGCGCGCCTATCGCAAAACAGTTGGTCGAGCTTATGGGCGGAACCATGAGCTTTACGAGCGTCTTGGGGCAGCGGACGACTTTTACCATCCGCCTGCCGTTTGAGAAATGTAAGCGCTCCGAGATTCCTCAGGCAGTTCGCGTAGATGCGGGCGATGGCGATGCGCTCCAGGGCCTGCGCGTTTTGCTCGTAGAGGATAACGATCTGAATGCCGAGATCGCGCAGTTTACGCTCAGCCGTGCCGGTGCCGTCGTGACGCATGCTAAGGATGGCGAGTCTGCCGTTGAGGCGTTTGCCGCGAGCGCACCGCACGAGTATGACGTGGTGTTGATGGACATCATGATGCCTGGTATCGATGGCCTTGAGGCCACGCGTCGGATTCGAGCACTCGATCGCGAGGATGCCGTGACCACGCCGATTATCGCTGTGAGCGCCAACGCCTTTGCCGACGACCGCAGACTTTCGCGTGAGGCAGGCATGGACGCGCACCTGAGCAAGCCTGTGAGCTCGCAAGAGCTCGTCGAGGCGCTGGCGCACATCGCCGCCGACGCTTTATAACAATATGGCCCGGTTCCAAGGTGGGTTGGAACCGGGCCATATTGTTATTGATGAGGCCTGCTGAGGGGCTTACTTTTCTTGAATCTGCTTGCCGCAAAGATGCTCAATCGTAATCTCGTAGAGCTGGACGCCCTTAATGTCCTTGGCGATTTCCTCTTCGACTTCCTCGGCAGAAGGGTAGTACTTAAGGGCGAGCTGGCGGACTTTGTCCTCGATAAACGCGGGGGTGTCATTCGCCAGGCGACAACGGCCAAAGACGACGGTGCTCATAACGTAGGGAGCCCAGTCACCGTCCTGGTACCACTCGTTGCCGTAAACGGTAAAGCAGACCTTGTCATCGCGCTTGAGTGCGTCGACCTTGTGGCCAGCCTTGGCGCCATGGAAATAAATCTTGTCGTGCTCGGCGTCGAAGAAGTAGTTGACGGGAATGGCGTACGGGTAGCCATCGTCGCCGTTGACGGCAAAGACGCCGCGCTTGCATGTAGCGAGCAGTTCGCGCGCTTCCTCGTCGGTGATGGCGCGTTTCTTTCGACGTAAGGGCCTAAACATCGTTGGCGTCCTTTCTGCTGCGTATGGTTGTTGAGCACAAACTATAGCGAAACAGCTCCGTTTTTCTTGATGCGGGCGAGTATGTTTTTGAGCTTGTTAAAGTCGAGCGGTTTGGACAGATGGGCGTTCATGCCGGCGTCGTGTGCCGCCTTGGCGTCCTCGGCAAAGGCATTGGCGGTGAGCGCGATGATGGGGATATCGGCTGCATCGACCTTCTCGCTCAGACGAATCGCGCGGGTTGCCTCGTAGCCGTCCATGTCCGGCATCATAATGTCCATCAGGATCGCATCGAAGCTGCCGGCGGGATGCGATAGGTACAGATCGACGACTTCGTTGCCGTTGGCGGCGCGGGTGACCACGACGCCCTCGGATTCTAGCAGCGTCTGGGCAATCTCGGCATTCAATTCGTTGTCTTCGGCGAGCAGCACGTTCATGTCGGCGAGCGAGCAGTCGAGCGCCCTCTCGACCGTATTCGCCCGCGTCTGGGGGTTCTTGTCGATATCGAGCGGAATTTCCACGTAGAACGTGGTGCCCACATGGAGTTCGCTGGTGACTTCGATGGTGCCACCCATCAGTTCAATAAGCGACTTGACGATTGGCATGCCCATGCCGGTTCCTTGGAACTTGCTGCGCGCATCGTCACCTTCTTGGGCAAACGGCTCATAGATATGCTTTAAAAACTCGGGAGCCATGCCAATGCCGGTATCCGAAACGCTAAAGCAAAAGAGCGCGCGCCCGTTATCGAGTGGCTTGGTCTTTGAGCTAAAGGTGACGGAGCCGCCGTGCCTGTTGTACTTAATGCTGTTGTCTAACAGGTTGATCATGATCTGTCGGATATGGATGGGACTGCCGACCATGTATGGCCCCGTGGCGTATGGCAGACTATTGTCCTGCATGGTGATGCCGTTATCGGATGCGCGGAGCTTGCACAGAACCAGCGTATTGTCACAGAGCTCTTTGAGGTTAAAAGGCGCATGCTCCAGTGTTAGCTTGCGGTCTTCGATTTTGCCCATCTCGAGGATGTCGTTGATCAGCGAGAGCAGGTGATTGGCGGCAACGCGCGCCTTGGCACGGCTCTCGCGGGCGACTTGCATATCGCCTTCCTTCAATTCCTCGATCTCGATAAGGCCCAGGATACCGTTGAGCGGCGTACGGATGTCGTGGCTCATGCGCGTGAGGAATGCCGTCTTAGCAGCGTTGGCAGCATCGGCTTTTTTGCGCTCGGTTCGAGCGCGCACGAGCGCCCAGATGAGCAGGACGATGCCGACCGACAACATACCGATGAGGGTAGCTGCAATGGCGGTGCGGTTGCGGTGGAGAAACTGGAACGTGTCCGATTCTTGCGCCGTGTACGACGTTGAGGAGTAATTGCTTGCGGAGAGCGATTCTCCGGCATTGATGATGCCCTTGTTGATGATTCCCGACAGCTCGGGTTTTCCGCGCGAAATCCAGCACGAGAGCTCACGGGTGTCAGGGAGTTCGGCCGTCTCGCAGTCCTCGAGATCATAACGGTCACCGATGGTTTTTACGCGTGAACTGGGAGCGACGATGCAGTGCGCCGTTCCCTTCCTGAGGGCGTCGAACGCTTCATCGTCGGATTGGTATTCGGTCACGGTCGCTGTGGGGAACAGACTTTCAAGTACATTTCGGTTGATAATCGATGATTTGGTGCAGGCGATGTTCTGAAGGTCTTTGTTCAGGTTGCTTCCGGTGTGGATGGCGGTGAGGGATATAGTCCCCAACGATACCGACTGCACAACGCCCGATTGCTCGGCAAACCAGTAATCTCGGTATATTGGCAGCGCAACGTCTATGCTTCCCTTTGACAGGGCCTTCGACATCATCTTGTAGCTATCAAAGGCGACGGTTTTGACCGTAATGCCAAATTGATCGTGCAGCGTCGTTGCAAGCGATGCGAGCGAGCCTTCCATTTCGCCGTCTTCGTCTTCGTTGCAGTAGGGGAGTTTGCCCGTAATGTAGCCGAGCGTGATGGTGTTGCCATTTGCTTTGAGCCAGGAGCGTTCGGGGCTGTTGAGCGATGATGAACCGCTGTTTTGGGTCGAGTAGTTAGATTTGACTTCGTCGTTATAGCGTGGGTTGACGCGGGCGATTGCCGTCATGGCAGCATTGATGTCGTTCATCAGGTCGGAACGACTTTTGGGGACGGCAAGGTAGTAGTCGCTTGAACCAACGTAGAACATGGGCGACGCCTCGGGCGACGAAATGGTGTCGTTCATGATTGCGGCATCGACTTCGTCGTCTGCGAGCGCGTTAAAGAGATCGGATCCTCCGTCATACTCCCTGTATGCGCAGGCGATTCCTTCGTTGGCGAGCCATTGCTGGCCAACGAAGGTTTGCATAACGCCGGGGTTGCAGCCGATAGTGAGACCCTGGAGTGCTTGAGGGTCACCCTTTGCGAGGTCGTCGCGATCGGGCTTGGCGTAGATGTAGTAGCGCTCGGTGCCCTCGGGGTTCGAGGAAAAGAGCAGCTTTTGGGCGCGTTCCTCGGAGTAGGAGATGTTGGGCATGAGGTCGATTTCGCCTGCCTCGAGCATGTCCATAAGCTCGGTGAAGGTGCCGGAGACGTATTCGTACCGCCAGCCGGGCGTGTAGTACGACAGGGTCTGGAGGTACTCGTAGCCCCATCCCGAGAGGCGCTCGCCGGGGGTGCCGTCCTGGAAGCCCTCGTTGTTGACGAGCCAGCCGACGCGGACCGTCTTGACCTGTTGAACGGTGTTGGCGGCATAGACGGGGGCGGGCGCGGCGGCGCTCAGCACGGTAAGCGCGACAAGCACGATGACCAAGGCGCGAGATATAACTAAACGAAGGGCGACGGTAGCTCTCACGTGCAATCCTAACGAATCGAGACAATACCGCATAAGGATACCAGCTCAGCCTGCCTAGCCGGCGGCTGCACCGCTAAACGCTCCCGCCCGGCAGTTGGGGACAGCCCCTTTCTGCCGGCACAAAAGGAACGTCCCTAACTGCCGGTTGTGGGACAATACCGAGCAAACGTGATTGGACGTCTGGGAAAAGGGGTCGCGATGAACAAGTTGAGGACGCTTGCCGATGTGTTGCGACAGGCTGGCTTTGCGCGCATCACGGGCCTGTTTCTTATCTTCTATCTGCTGTGCTCGACGGCCGTCTGGCTGTCCGAGCCCACGACCCTTACGTTTGGCGATGGACTTTGGTTTAGCTTTGAGACGGTCTCGACGATCGGCTTTGGCGATATCCCCGCCGAAACGCCGGTTGCCCGCGGCATTACCGTTATCCTAAGCGTCATCAGTATCTTCTATATCGCCATGCTTACGGGCGTGGCGGTGAACTACTGCAATACGCTCATCAAGCTGCGCCAAAAGGACACCATGGCGCGCTTTATGGACGATCTTGAGCATTTGGAAGAGCTCGATCGTGACGAGCTCGCCGACCTGTCGCGCCGCGTGCGCGAATATCGCCGGCGCCAACGCTAGAACGGGCGCCGCGCGTCACGACGAGGGGGACTGAAATGAATATCACCGTGTATCTGGGTGCCAGCGTCGGTAATGACTCGGCGTTTCTGCCTGCGGTACAGGAGCTGGGCAACTGGATTGGCACCAACGGCCACGCGCTGGTATACGGCGGGTCCAAATCGGGCCTGATGGGCGCGCTCGCCGATAGCGTGCTCGATGCTGGCGGACATGTGACGGGCGTGGAGCCGAGCTTTTTTATCGAGGCCGAGTTTCAGCACGACGGAATCGACGACCTTATCGTGACGAGTGATATGGCCGAGCGAAAAGCCAAGATGATTGAGCTCGGCGATGCGTTCATCGCATTTCCGGGCGGCACGGGCACACTCGAGGAGATTGCCGAGGTTATGTCCGCGGTGTCGTTGGGGCACCTGAGTGCTCCGTGCATCCTGTATAACCTGGACGGTTACTACAACGACCTCAAGGCACTGCTCGGGCACATGATTGATAAAGGGCTTTCGAGCCTGAGGCGCCAGCAGGGCATCTACTTTGCCGACGATTTGCGCGAGATTGCCTCGATTATCAACGGATAAGTCTTGAGCCTTCCTCACTGTGAATCCCAATGGTGCCGTTTGCGGCGCAGATGGTTAGCTCGTTCGGCAACGCTCGCTCTACAATAAACGTATCTATGTCGACTTTGACCGCGGGAGGACCCGATGGATAACCTTGCCAAACCCACAAACCGCGCGCTGTTTTTAGTTAGCGTTGCCGTGACCGGTGCGTTCGCAGGTGCCGCAGTCTGGCTGTTCTTCTTTGCGATGGAGCACGGCATTGATTATTTGTGGACCGAGGTCCCGCATATGCTGGGTGTCTCTTCGCCCGAACTCGCCAGCGGCCCGTTTGGCTTTTTGCCGTACCCGTTTTTCGTTTGCCTGTTGGGCGGCTTGGTGATTGGCCTGTACGAAAAGCTGACCGGCACCAAGACCGACGACCTCAACCAGGTGATGGCCAAGGTCAAGCAAGACGGGCGCTACCCGTACGACAATCTGGGCAAGCTTTCGCTCGCGGCATTGCTGCCGCTGCTGTTTGGCGGAAGTATTGGACCGGAGGCCGGCCTGACTGGCGTTATCGCGGGTCTGTGCAGCTGGGTCGGCGACCGCATGCGCCGCTTTGGCGCCGAGTTCAGGGAGCTCACGCTGTTGGGCACCCAGGCCGCGCTGACGGCGCTCTTTACCGCGCCCGTCTTTGGCTTTGTGGCGCCGCTCGCCGGTAGCGCCGACGGCCAAGGCGAAGACGCCGACGATGGGTCCGCGTCCGGCGAGATCGCCATCAAGCTGCCCAAGGCACAGAAGACTGTGGTCTACGGTATCGCGATCGCTGGCGGTCTGGGCACCTACCTGCTGCTTGGCCAACTTGTGGGCGGCGGCATGGGCATGCCCAGGTTCGAGGCCGCCGAGGTGGGCAACCTGGAGCTTGCCTGGCTCATCCCGCTGGCGTTGGTTGGCACCGTTTGCGGCTGGCTGTACTTTGTCTCGGAGCACGCGAGCGAGGCACTGTCCCATGCAATAGGGGAGCGTCCTGTCGTCAAGGCCATGCTGGCCGGTCTGGCGCTCGCCATCTGCGGCACGGTCTTGCCCTACACCATGTTTGCCGGCGAGACCCAGGCCGATGTACTTATGGAGACCTACCTCACCATTCCCGCCGGCGTGCTTATCGCGACCGGTCTTGTTAAGGCCATGCTGACGCCCGCCCTCATCAACCTTGGTTGGCGCGGCGGCCACTTCTTCCCCGTTATCTTCTCGGGCGTGAGCCTGGGCTATGGCCTTGCCATCCTCACCGGCGCAGATCCGGTCTTTTGCGTCGCCGTCTGCACGGCATCGACGATGGGCGCCGTCATGCGCCAGCCTGTCATGGTTGTGGGCCTGCTGCTTATGTGTTTCCCGCTCAAGGGCATCGTTTGCATGATCATTGCCGCAGCCATCGCCGCTGGCATTCCGCTGCCCAAGCCGCTGCGCAAGTAGCACGGTGACGCACGCCGGGGACATGCCGTTTGTCACGGATTTGCGGATGGGCGATTGCGACCGATAGTGGCCTGCATAGGTCGAGTTTCGCGTGCCTACAGATCGCGTACTTGATAAACCTTGGTGCTGACGGTACAGCTGACTGCACATAGCGCGAGGGCCAGTACGGCAATTCCTGCGCACAGGCAGCCAAGAACGGCAGGATCGGGATTCGCTCCGGCAATCGACATGAGCCAGTTGCTGATGGGGTTGGAGGAGCTCAGCGTGGCCATGATGCCGCAACCAAGCAGGGCAAACAGGCCAACGGATAGGCGCAGCGCCTCCATGTGACCAAATCGAAAGAACAGCGGCTGCGCCAAAAACACCATCATGAGGGAGATGAGCATCGATGCTGCCGAGGCGATTGCGATTTCAAAGACCGTCTGTCCCGTCGAAGGAATGCCCGCGCTGTTGAAGAGCGGGATGGAGGCGATGCTCAAAAGCGTAGCTGCACATGCCATGACGGCGGAGAAGACAATAACGCTCAGGTAGCGTGCGCGGATGATGTCTTTGCGCGAGAAGGGCAGCGTTGCCCGGTAGCGCTCCCAACCGTTTTGATTGTCGAAACCGGCCAGTGAGTTCATGACTATGATGGGCGACATGGCACTGACGGCGCAGGCGCCGGCGCTCATACCGGAATCGCCATCCGACGCGTTGACGAGCGTCAGCACAACGAAGATGAACAAGCCGACGCCCGCAATGCTCGGGATGAGCGTGCGAACGATGGCGAGTTCGGACATAAAGGCGCGTTTCATTTCGAAGCCCCTTTCAGTATGAGGCGCAGATAGTCATCAATGGTTGCCCGATCGCAGGGAATCTCGGGAAAGGCCTCGAGCGCTTCGTGACGGTTGGGCACGAGCACGTCCACGCTATAGGCGTGGTGGGCGGCACGGGCGCCTTCGACGCAAGCCATAAGCTCGGCGGCCTGTGCTTGGGTGCAGTGGGCGATGCCGGCGCGGTCGGTAATGTCCTCGCGCGGCAGGTCAAAAATAATCGAGCCATTTTCGATGCAGATGACGCGATCAGCGGTGCGATCGAGGTCGGACGTAATGTGGCTCGAGAGTAACACGCTGTGCTGGCCGTCGGCGACAAAGGCAAGCAGCTCATCAAGCAGTTCCTCGCGTGCCATGGGATCGAGGCCCGCGGTGGCTTCGTCCAAAACGAGCAGCTTGGCATTGTGGCTGAGTGCACAGGCAAGCTGCAGTTTCATGCCCATGCCGCGGGAGAGGTCCTTGACCTTTGTCTTGGGATCGAGGCCAAATCGGTTGATGAATCCGGCGAACGTTTCGCGGTCCCATGTGGGGTACGCCGGGCCTACGAGCGACTCGATCTGGCCCACCCTGAGCGTGGAGGGGAAGGGGCACGTGTCCAGGACAAGACCGACGCGGGAGCGTAGATGGCGTTGCGACTCATCGGGCGCGTCGGCGCCACAGCGCTGCCCAAACAGGTGCACTTCGCCGGCATCGAGCTTTATAAGCCCGAGAGCAGCTCGAATCGTCGTTGTTTTGCCAGCACCGTTGGCACCAACAAAGCCGATGATCTGGCCAGGCTCCACGGCAAGCGTGACGTCGCGCAGCGAAAAGCGGTCGCTTACGGCGTGTGAGATGCCTTTGAGTTCAAGCAAGTTTTGCATGGTATAGCCTTTCTTGCAGATGGCTACTGCATGGTTTCGGGGGCTACCAGGTCGAGCATCTCGTGCAGTTTGTCGCGCGTGACGCCCAGGGTTTCGGCTTGGCTCGCCGCTTTCGCAAGTAGCTCTTCGATATGGCAGAGCTGGTTTTCGCGCAAGAGTTCCTGGTTGCCCTCGGCAACAAAGCAGCCCTTGCCCTGCACGGTGCAGATAAACCCGAGTTGCTCTAGGTCGGCGTAGGCGCGCTTGGTGGTGATGACGCTCACACCCAGGTCGCTCGCGAGTGCACGGATGCTGGGGAGTTTGGCTCCCGCAGTGAGCGTGCCCGAAAGGATTTGAGCTTTGACCTGCGAGGATATCTGTTCGTAGATGGGCTTATCGCTCGAATTGGATAGGATGGTGTCCACAGCGGCTCCTTAGCTGTTGGGCTACACGTGTATATAACCGGTAAGCACAGTATATATACACTATGCACAGTTATGCAAGAGCTAAATGTGGAATAGACCATCGGCGCCGCGCTTGCTCCAAAACAATCTCAATCTGTAACATCTGGGTCCGTTTTGGGTCGCCTGCTGTTACAGATTGAGACAGTCTGCTGCAGAATACTTTCGATAACTAGCCGTTCACGTTCTGACTGATGAATTTGTCCTGATAGGCGCCCTAGAGCGAGATTTCGCGGCTACAATAGTGCGGTTACAACGACGTAATGCACTCAATGCAAGAAAGGATCCGCATGGCAAGCCTGTCGGATGAAATCTCGTCGCGCCGCACATTCGCGATTATCAGCCACCCGGACGCCGGTAAGACCACGCTTACCGAGAAGCTGCTGCTCTATACCGGCAGCATTCAGACCGCCGGCTCGGTCAAGGGCAAGAGCTCGGCCAAGCATGCCGTCTCGGACTGGATGGACATCGAGAAGGAGCGCGGTATTTCCGTTACCTCCTCGGTCCTGCAGTTCACCTACAACGGCGCCTGCGTCAACATCCTCGATACCCCCGGCCACCAGGACTTCTCGGAGGATACCTACCGTACCCTTATGGCCGCCGACGCCGCTGTCATGGTCATCGACGGCGCCAAGGGCGTCGAGGCCCAGACCAAAAAGCTCTTTAAGGTCTGCACGCTGCGTCACATTCCCATCTTCACCTTTGTGAACAAGCTCGACCACGAGGCTCGCGATCCGTTTGAGCTCATGGAAGAGATCGAGAACGTCCTGGGTATCAATACGTATCCCATGAACTGGCCGATCGGCAGCGGCCGCAACTTCCGCGGCGTGTTCGATCGTCAGACCCGTCGCGTTATCGCCTTTGAGGGCGACGGCCACGCCAACGCCACCAAGAAGGTCGCCGAGGTCGAGGCCGAGCTGGGCGATCCTTCCATGGACGAGCTCATTGGCGAGCAAAACCATAAGAACCTAATGGACGACATCGAGCTGCTCGATGGCGCCGGCGACGAGCTCGACTTGGATGCCGTGGCCTGCGGCAAGCTGAGCCCGGCGTTCTTTGGCTCGGCGCTCACCAACTTTGGCGTGGAGCCCTTCCTCAAGGAGTTCCTGCGTCTGGCCCCGACGCCGCGCGCCTACACCGACACGCTCACCAGCGAGCCGGTCGATCCTTGCCGCGACGACTTTAGTGGCTTCGTCTTTAAGATCCAGGCCAACATGGACAAGAACCACCGCGACCGCATCGCCTTTATGCGCATCTGCTCGGGCAAGTTCGAGCGCGGCATGGACGCCTTCCATATGCAGGGCAACCGCAAGCTCAAGCTCGCTACGGGCACGTCGATGATGGCCGATGACCGCGCCATCGTGGACGAGGCGTACGCGGGCGATATCGTGGGTCTGTTCGACCCGGGCATCTTTAGCATCGGCGACACCGTGTGCTCCGGCAAACGCCACGTGCAGTATCCGCAGATCCCGACGTTTGCCCCCGAGATGTTCGCTCGCATTACACAGGTCGACACGCTCAAGCGCAAGCAGTTCGTCAAGGGCATGGAGGAGCTTGCCCAGGAGGGCGCCATCCAGATCTTCCGCGAGCTGGGTGCCGGCATGGAGAGCGTCATCGTGGGCGTGGTCGGCGTGCTGCAGTTTGAGGTACTCGAGCGCCGTCTTAAGGCCGAGTACCGTGTTGAGGTTCGTCGCCAGCCGCTGCCCTATACGGACATCCGCTGGATCCAGAACGACCCCGACACCATCGATATCCCGGGCCTTTCGCTCACGCGCGACACGCTGCGCGTCGAGGACATGCGCGGCGGCAAGCTGCTGCTGTTCACGAGCCCGTGGAACGTGGATTGGGCAACCGACCACAACCCCGACCTTATCCTGTCGGAGTTTGGCAACGTAGCCTTTTAACGCATCGGCGCGGTGGCCCTGCGGGGCTGCCGCGCCGTTTGCTTGCCTGATGCCGTGTGAGCGGCTATCATACCCACCGTCGTCTCAAGACCGGGGCGTCCGAGCAGTTCGGGTCCGATATCCTGCTCGTTAAACCTAAAACCAAAGGAGTACATAATGATCAAGAAGGTCATGGAGGACTACAAGGTCCTGTTGCGGAGCATTCCCGCGGCAACGGTTTCGCTGTTTTTCGTGAGTGTCATCATGATGAACCTGCTGGCCAACAAAGAGCTCATCAGCCTGCCGTATCTGGCACTCGATTGCGGCTTTGTGGTGAGCTGGGTTTCGTTTTTGTGCCAGGACATGATCTGCAAGCGCTTTGGCGCCAAGGCATCCATCAAAATCTCTATCCTCGCGCTGCTGGTCAACCTGGCCGTGAGCCTGTGCTTTTGGGCATGCTCGCTCACGCCCGGTATGTGGGGCGCCTACTACGACACCGGCATGATCGAGGTCAACACTGCCCTTAACGCCACCATCGGCGGCACCTGGTACGTGGTGCTTGGTTCTTCGCTGGCAATGCTCGTTTCTGCCGTGGTTAACTCCACACTCAACCAGTCGCTCGGTCGTATGCTCAAAAAGAATAACTTTGCGAGCTTCGCCTTCCGCTCCTATGTGTCCACGGGTGTTGGCCAGTTTATCGACAACTTGGTCTTTGCCATTGTGGTGAGCCACACGTTCTTTGGTTGGACCTGGGTGCAGGTTCTTATGTGCTCGCTGACCGGCGCTGTTGCCGAGCTGCTGTGCGAGGTTTTTCTGAGCCCCGTGGGCTACAAGGTCGTGCGCGGCTGGGAGCGCGAGAACGTGGGCGCCGAGTACCTCGAGCGCCATGCAACCGCCTAAGGAGCAAGTATGCGGGTTTTGATCACGGGCGCTTCGGGTGGTATCGGGGCCGCGTGCGTGCAGCGCTTTTTGGACGAGGGCCACGAGGTCGTGGGCTTTGATCTGCTGCCGGCGGCGATCGAACGCGAGCGCTACCGCCATCTGATCGTTGATGTCCGCAAGCCGGACGCGTTTCCAGACGACCTTGAACCCCAGGTAATCGTGAACGTTGCCGGCACGCAGGATTCGGCCGACGACATCGCCCCCAACCTGTGTGGCACCATCAGCGTGACCGAGCGTTACGCCTTTGTGGGGGAGGGGCTTGCCGCCAAGCCGGCGCCGGCTATTAAATCCGTGGTCAATGTGGGGTCGGCGAGCGGGCATACGGGATCGGAGTTTCCCGCCTATGCCGCCAGCAAGGGCGGCGTTATCGCCTACACCAAAAACCTTGCAAACCGCCTAGCACCGCAGGCCATTGCCAACAGTGTGGACCCGGGTGGCGTTATCACGCCGCTCAACCGTTGCGTGATGGAAGACGAACACCTGTGGAGCCAGATTATGGAGCTCACGCCGCTTAAGCGCTGGGCCACCGCCCAAGAGATCGCCGAGTGGATCTACTTTGTGGGCGTGACCAACCGGTTTATGACCGGGCAGAGCCTGCTGATCGATGGCGGCGAGGCCGGCCGCACACAATTTATTTGGCCCGAATAGGAAACGCGCCTGATGGAAAGCCGTCGGGCGCGTTTTTGATGTATCGATTTTTAGCCGAGGCAAGTCCAGTTGACGGGGGTCGAGCCGTGCTGTTCGAGTAGCCGATTGGCTGCCGAGAAGGGGCGCGACCCCATAAAGGCGGGGAGTTCTGCCGTGGCACGATTGGCCGAAAGCGGCGAGGGGTGCGTGGAGGCCAGGCAGAACTTGCCGGTCGCCTTGCCCGCGCCGGTCGCGGCGAGCTTACCTTCGACCATCTGCTGGGCAAAGCGGCCCCATGCCAAAAAGACTACCGGCTGGGGCAGCTGGCAGCAGCGTTCGATAACGTAGTCGGTGAGCGTGCTCCAGCCCAGCTTGGCGTGCGAGTTCGCGGCATGCTCGCGCACGGTGAGCGTGGTGTTGAGGAGCAGGACGCCCTGTTGTGCCCATGGGGTTAGGTCTCCCGTGGCGGGAATGGGGCAACTCAGATCGGCTTTGAGCTCCTTATAGATGTTGCGCAGGCTCGGCGGCAACTTGGTTTGCGTCGCAGGGACCGAGAACGACAGCCCCATGGCCTGGTTGGGCCCGTGATAGGGGTCTTGACCCAGGATGACAACCTTGACCTGGTCGGCCGGCGTATAGGCGAGGGCATTGAGGATGTCGTCTTGTGCCGGGTAGATGGTCTGCTCGGCACGCAAAAGGGCGATGCGCTCGAGCAGCTGGTTCGTAGTGTCACGTACCGGCTGCGGCGCATCGCCCAACCAAGTTGCTATGTTGCGGTCGCGAGTTGCGGTGTCCATGGGGCTCCTTTATGGCAGATGCTCTGTTGGCATCTATTGTAAAGGCGCACCGGTGACCTTTATGCCGCGGCTGCATAAGGAGTGGGGTCTACGAGACGTGCTCGGGCGCTCCTGCCATGCGAGCCTGTCCATGTGTGCGAAGGTGCGGAAGTTCGACGGTTGCCACCATGACGCCGGTGAGGATGAGGGCGGCGCCAAAGAAGGCGATGGGGCTCAGGACCTCGCCGACCAGGAAGAACGAGAAGAGGGCGGAGCATACCGGCTCGAGCGAGAAGGCGAAGCCGGTGGTCTCGGCAGGCACGTGGGGCTGCACGAGCGTTTGGGTGATAAAGCCATAGGCAGAGCAGATGAGTGCGAGCGTGACGACAACGACAATCTCGCTAGGCGTGCCGGGAAGCGTGAAACCGCCAAATGTGAATGCGGCGATACCCGAGAATAAGCCGCCGAAGCCCAGCTGCCAAACGCCTAGAGCCAGCGGATCGACATCTTCGACAAAGCGCTTCGCCACAATGATGTGGCCGGCATAGACAAAAGCGGAGAGCAGCATGATGAGCGCGCCCGGGTTCAGGCTGGTAAAGTCGGCGCCCGAGAGCAGCAACATACCGCAGGTGACGATGGCGGTGCCGATGAGCACTTTGCGCTCGGGGGCACGACGCAGCAGGGCGGCGTTGGCAAACGGCACGATCACGACCGTCAGGCTCTGCAAAAAGCCGGCGGTGGAGGCGGAGGTGAGGCTGGAGCCCAGGCACATGCAGGTGAGTTCGGTTGCCATAATGGCGCCGATGATGGCAGCGCGGACCATAAGGTCGCGGTTGATGCGGAAAGCGCGCTTGTGGAAGAGCAGCAGGCAAGCCACAAAGGCGATGATGCAGCGCAGCGCAACGATGCTCGTGGCGTTCATACTGTCCATGCCGATCTTCATGAGGGGGTACGAAAAGCCCCATGCGACGGGAACGGAAAATGAGAGCGCGATTGCTTTTTTGCGATCCATGGGACTCCTTTTGTTACAGAACGGTTTCGTAAAAAGGATTCTGCTCCCAGATGTGGATGTAGTAAAGCGAATGTATCTTCAGTATGATTAAGAAATGCTAATGTCATTAGGAAAAGCGCTGGCAAAACGTTTTACGGCTGCATTGATGTGGAGGCACGATGGCATCGCGGTATCAGATTGTTTGTATGGTGGTCGATTGCGGCAGTCTTAAGGGCGCGGCGGACGAGTTGGGCTATACGCAAAGTGCGGTGAGCCAGGCCGTCAAGGCGCTCGAGCGCGAGCTGGGTACCACGCTTATCGAGCGCGGAAAGCAGGGCGTTTCGCTTACGCGCGACGGTAAACAATATATGCCGTACCTGCGCCAGATCGTGACCGCCGAGGCCGAGCTTGAGGGCAAGCGCCAGGAGCTGCTGGGGCTTTCGTCGACCGATATTCGCATCGCGACGTTTACCAATGTGAGTCGTACCGTGCTGCCGCGTGTGATCCGCGACTTTGGTGCGCTGCACCCGGGCGTACGCTTCACCCTCAAGCAGGGCGATTACACGCGCAACGCTCAATGGGTACACGATGGCGTGGTTGATTTTTGTTTTACGGCACGCGGATTTACCGCAGGGCTCGAGAAGCGCGTGGTCTATCACGATGAGTTGGTAGCATTGTTGCCGGCCGCGCATCCGCTGACGGCAAAGGAAAAGGTGACACTTGCCGACCTGGCGTCCGAGCCGTTTGTGCTTCTGGATGAGGGCGAACAGAGTCTGGTGCTCGATGCATTCGCAACGCATGGGCTGTCGCCGCACGTGACGAGTGAAGTGACCGACGACTACACCATTATGGCGATGGTGGAGGAGGGCCTAGGCGTGAGCATGCTCTACCGTCGTACTGTGGAGGGCATGCGAGCCGATATTCGTGTGCGGCCCATCGTGCATGCCCCCTCGCGCGACGTGGTGGCCGCCTGGCGCAGCTGGGACACCATGCCCATCGCCACGAGGCACTTTATCGACTATATGAGCTCGCATATTGTCAATTAATGACTGGCGTGGCGTTGAGTGCGGTGTTTAGCGGGCTGTCGCTTTGGCTTGGGTGGCGCGATAGGTGCGTGCCGGGTGGCAAAGTAGCACCGCCACGACCATAAAGAATGCCGTGGTGCCCAGGCTGATGGGGTAGACCATCATGATGTTCGCAAAGGTGCGGAAGTGCGGGAACACGCAGAACACCCAATAGAAGCGGATGCCGCAGACGCAGATCATGGTGATGAGGGCGGGCGTGAGCGAGATACCAAAGCCGCGTAGGTAGCCGGACATGTTTTCGTAGAACATGCTAAAGGCGTACGCCGGGAAGATCGAACACACGCGGATATAGCCGATCGAGACGATGTTGGGATCGCTGTTGAACAGCGACAAGATCTCGCGTCCCAGGCCGACAATAACGATGATCGTGGTGAGTGCAACGATACCGCCTTCGACCAGGCAGACCTTGAGCGTTTTGGTGCAGCGGTCGATCTGGCGGGCACCGTGGTTTTGTCCCACAAAGGTGGTGCAAGCCTGGCTAAAGCTGTTGAGCAGGTTGTAGCATACGTACTCCAAGCTCATAGCGGCGCTCGATGCCGCCATGACCTCGGTGCCCAGGCTGTTGATAGCAGACTGGATGATGATGTTGGCGACGGCAAAGACGGCGCTCTGGATGCCGGCGGGCAGGCCGATCTTGACGATGCGCTTGAGGGCGACGGGGTCGATAGCCAGGTCGCGCGGGGTGACGCGGACGACGGAGTCGGTCTTGAGCAGGCGGATAAAGAGCGTGGCGGCGCTGACAGTGTAGGCGATAGCGGTGGCGATGGCGACGCCCGCGACGCCCCAGTGGAGTACGGGGACAAAGATGAGATCCAGGCCAATGTTGAGGACGGTGGACACGGCAAGTGCCTGCAGCGGCATGCGGGTGATGCCGACGGAGCGGAAGATCGCGGCCTCAAAGTTGTAGAGCAAGATCGAGGGCATGCTGAGCAAAAAGACGCGCAGGTAGAGCGAAGCGAGCGGCATGGTTTCGGCGGGAACATTGAGCGCGGCGAGCATGGGCTCGGCAAAGATCTCGCCCAGCGCAATGACGACAAAGCCCACAAGTGCCATAAGAATCGAGGTATGGACGGCGCGTTTGACCATGTTCTGATCGTTGCGGCCGATAGCGTTGGCGATGACCACGTTGGAGCCAAGCGACATGCCAATAAACAGGTTGAGCATAAGACTGGTAAGCGGGACATTGGAGCCGACCGCCGCCATGGCGAGGGTTCCCTGGTCGCCCGAGAAGTTACCGATGATGACCGTGGCGATGAGGTTCGACAGTTGCTCCAAGATGCTCGTGGCGGCCACAGGGAAGGCGAACAGGGGAACATTGCGCCACAGCGATCCGGTGGTCATGTCAATGTGCTTAGATACGGTGTCAGCCATACGCTCTCAATCTCTAACATGCTCTTTTGTGCTTATTTGCGCAGACGATGATACTCCTAATCGCCTAGTCATTGGGGACGTTCTAAAACGATTACTCATTCAAGAACGTCCCCAATGACTAGGCGGGGAAGGCGTGCGACAATGGTGGGCGTTGTGTTGTTCGCGCTAAGGAGTTGCCATGTTGTTGTGTCCCGTTTGCCATGAGCCGCTGGTGGATGACGAACGCGGTGCTGCATGCGCGGGTGGGCACCGGTTTGACCGTGCGCGCGAGGGCTATCTATATCTCCTGCGCTCGTCCAAGAGCGGCGACTCCATGGGCGATCCCAAGTCGCAGGCACGCAGCCGTCGCGACTTTCTGAACCGCGGTTACTATGCGCCGTTGCGCGATGCGATGGTCGAGCTGGTGCGCGAGCGGGTGTCTGGACGTGCCGCGTCTACGAACTGCCCCATGACGTTGCTCGATATTTGCTGTGGCGAGGGCT
>CABVCJ010000031.1 GCA_902496845.1 uncultured Collinsella sp. | reverse complement strand
CGACTGCCTGCTCCAGGATCTCGACGGCCTCGGTGTAGGTGACGCGGGCAAAGTCGGAGTTTGCCACGTGGTCCAGGCGCTCGATCAGGCCCTTGTCCACAAACTTGTTGAGCATGTTGAGCTCGTCGGGGCAGGTGGCCATAACGTCCTTGAGGACGTACTTGAGCATGGCCTCGGCGTTATCCATGTAGTCGTTCAGATCGGCAAAGGCCATCTCGGGCTCGATCATCCAAAACTCGGCGGCGTGGCGCGTGGTGTTGGAGTTTTCGGCGCGGAAGGTGGGGCCAAAGGTGTATACGTCGCCAAAGGCCATGGCAAAGTTCTCGGCATTGAGCTGGCCGGACACGGTCAGGCTCGCATGCTTGCCAAAGAAGTCCTGGCTCCAGTCGACCTCGCCGGACTCGGTGAGGGGCGGATTTTTGGGGTCGAGCGTGGTCACGCGGAACATCTCGCCGGCGCCCTCGCAGTCGCTCGTGGTGATGATGGGGGTGTTGACGTAGACAAAGCCCTGCTCCTGGAAGAAGCGGTGGATGGCGGCAGCCGCGACAGAGCGGATACGGAACACGGCGCGGAACAGGTTGGTGCGCGGGCGGAGGTGCTGCTGGGTGCGCAGGAATTCGACGGTTGCACGCTTCTTCTGCAGCGGGTAATCCGGGGCGCTGACGCCCTCGACCTCGATGGAAGTGGCAGAAAGCTCGAAAGGCTGGGGCGCATCGGGGGTCAGCTTGACGGTGCCGGTGCAGATGAGGGCGGCCGAGACGTTTTGATGGGCGATCTCGTCGTAGTTGTCGAGCGCCTCGCGGTTCATGACGACCTGCAGGTCGCGGAAGCAGCTGCCGTCGTTGAGCGTAACAAAGCCAAAGTTCTTCATGTCGCGGACGGACTTGACCCAGCCGGCGACGGTGACGGTCTGGCCGCCGAGCGACTGGGCGTCAGCGTAGAGCTGCGCGATTTTGGTGCGGTTCACGTATCCTCCCATAACGGTTGAATGATAGTTATCCATACAGTTCGATATTCTAGCAGCTCGGCTCATTTGGGCTATACAGATAAGGCATTGACGGGATGGTTTTTCAAACGAAAAGCGCCCGCGGCCAAATGGTCGCGGGCGCTTGACGAGGTGCCTTTTGGCTGTGTGGTGCGGGGCCTGACTACTTGGTCTTGGCAACCAGCAGCGGGTCGCCAAGCTTGACGAGCGGGTTGCCGCCGATAAGCGTTCCAGACTCGCCGACATGGTCGATGCTCTTAAGACGATCGAGCTCGGAGATGATGACGGTCACGATGTCCTCGTGGCCAGCGGCCTTAATGGCCTCGCGGTCGAAGCTGATGAGCGGCTGGCCTGCCTTGACCACATCGCCCATCTCGACAAAGCGGGCAAAACCCTTGCCGTTCATTTCCACGGTGCCCAGGCCGACATGGATGAACACGCGGAGACCGTCCTCGGTGATCATGCCAATGGAGTGGTTGGTGACAGTGGTGGCGCCGATGCGGCCGTTGGCGGGCGCATAGATGGTGCCGGTAATGGGCTCGATGCCATAGCCCTGGCCAAGCATGCCCGAGGCGATCGTCTCGTCGGGAACCTCGTCCAGGTTGACGAGCACGCCGTTGACGGGGGCATAGATGACGCCTTCGCGGGTGGCGAAGCTTGCTGCGGGCGGAACGGACGCCTCGCCGGCCGAGGTGAAGGTGGACTTAAGCGAATCGAGCAGACCCATAGTTGCCTCCAACTTAAATAGGCGCATATCGCGCGTTTGGTTTGCCGGAAACGTTTCATATGTGTTTCGCGGCTTGGTCAACGCCCCCTATTCTACGCTGCTCAGCGATACCTCTGAGCTGGGATTATGTGATATATCAGTTGAAGGGAAACTTATTGCTGGCGTGTTTCTGCGCCATGAGTTCAAGTGGGGTACGCTTGAAGGCGAAAAACAAGGGCGCTTAATTTGCGCGAAGGGAGCACATATGATTGTCGAGAACCATGCGCTGTGGGGCGAGGAGCCGACCGAGGAATATCCGGCGACGTTTACGTATCTGGGCGCCGAGCCGCTCCCCGACAAGCCCAATGGCCGCCGCCCCGCGGTGATCATTTGTGGCGGGGGCGGGTTTACACATATCGCTCCGCACGAGCAGGACCCGGTGGCGTTTGCATTTTTGGACCGCGGCTACCAGGCCTTTGTGCTCAACTATGTGACGAGCGGCACGGGCGATGTGAGCTTTCCGCACCCGCAGGCAGACCTTGCCAAGATGGTCGCCACGGTGCGCGCCAACGCCGACGAGTGGCATGTCAATCCCAAGCGCGTGTGCGTCGTGGGCTTCTCGGCGGGCGGCATGATCTGCGCCTCGCTGGCAACGCAGTGGAAGACTGGTCCCTTCGCGGGCCTGGCAGGGGCGCGTCCGGACGACATTCGTCCCGATGCCGTGGTGCTGGGCTATCCGCTGCTCGACTTTGCCTATGTGCGCGACATGCAGACGCGCGACCCGCGCATCGACCTGCGCGTGCCAAAGACGGGCGGCAAGACGGGGCGCGATCTGCTCAACGACTACCTGTCGATGGTGACGGGTGGCGAGGCAACTGACGAGCACCTGGCCGATATCTGCCCCACCACACATGTTTCGCGCCAGATGCCGCCGACCTTTGTGTGGGGCGTGTCCGATGACAAGACGGCGCCGATCGCGCAGGTCTATCCGTTTGCGCAGCGCATGGCCGAGGAGGGCGTCGCATGCGAGATGCACGTCTTTGACCAGGGCGGCCACGGCCTTTCGCTCGGCAACGCCAACACCGCGGTCGACAACGAGGACAAGCAGGTGGCTGTCCGTCCTTGGATTCGCTTAGCCTTCCGCTTCCTGGAGCGCCACGGGTTTTAGTTACGGCGTTTTACCAAACCGCGTAACCACTTGACGCTGCGAGCCCGCCAGGGCGGCAATCTGTTAATTGAACGTCACTATGTGTTCGCGCTATCATGCGTGGTTAAATGGTTAGCCATGGCAAACGGTTAGCCAAGATAAACAAAATGCAACGCCCTGTGGGCGCCGGGGGAGGAACGCGGACGTGAGACTCGATACACTCGAGATTGGAAAGGACGCCGTTGTCGCATCGGTGGCATCGGACGACCAGGCACTCCGACAACATATTTTGGACATGGGCCTAACACCGGGCACCGAAGTCACCATGATGAAGTACGCCCCTATGGGCGACCCGCTCGAGATTCGCCTGCGTGGCTATGAGTTGACGCTGCGCAAGGACGATGCCGCTCGCATCGAGCTCGTGGGCATTCACGACACCGATACGGGTCCGCGCGCTAACGCCGCAATCGGCACGACGGAGCATCCGGCCCTGGGCGAGGGGACGTATTCGCCCCGCGCGGCAAAGACGGCCGTGCCCGAGGGCGCACCGCTGCATTTTGCCCTCGCCGGCAACCAAAACTGCGGCAAGACCACGCTGTTCAACCAGCTGACGGGCTCCAACCAGCATGTCGGTAACTTTCCTGGCGTGACGGTCGACCGCAAAGATGGCGCCATCCGCAACCACCCCGAGGCGAGCGTCACTGATCTGCCCGGCATTTACTCTCTGTCGCCGTACACGGGCGAGGAGATCGTAAGCCGCCAGTTTATCCTGGATGAGCACCCCGACGCCATCATCGATATCATCGACGCCACCAACATCGAGCGTAACCTTTACCTGACGCTGCAGCTTATGGAGCTCGATCGACCCATGGTCATCGCGCTCAACATGATGGACGAGGTGACGGCCAACGGCGGCGCCGTGGACGTCAACCTGCTCGAGAGCCTGCTGGGCGTGCCTGTTGTTCCCATTAGTGCTGCCCGCAACGAGGGTATTGGCGAGTTGGTGGATCATGCCTTGCACGTGGCGCGGTTCCGCGAGCGCCCCGGTCGCCTGGACTTCTGCGCGCCCGATGGTCCGGACGGCGGCGCGCTGCATCGCTGCATTCACGGCATCGCCAACCTTATCGAGGACCATGCCGCGACGGCGCACATTCCCGTGCGTTTTGCGGCGACCAAGCTGGTTGAGGGCGACGAGCTGGTGACCGAGGCGCTTCACCTGGACCGCAACGAGCTCGACGCCATCGAGCACATCATTAGCCAAATGGAGGGCGAGGCCGGCACCGACCGTCTATCTGCGCTGGCTGACATGCGCTTCGGCTTTATCGGCGACGTGTGCGGGCGTTGCGTCGTCAAGCCGCACGAGAGCCGCGAGCACGTGCGCTCCGTCAAGATTGACCGCATCCTGACGGGTCGCTACACGGCCATCCCGGCGTTCCTGGTGATCATGGGTCTCGTCTTTTGGCTGACGTTTGGCGTGATCGGCGCGGCGTTGCAGGGACTTATGGAGGACGGCATCGCTGCCATCATCGCCTCGGCCGATGCGGGTCTCAAGGCGTTCGGCACCAACGACGTAGTGCGCTCGCTGGCTGTCGACGGCGTGCTTACGGGTGTGGGCAGCGTGCTGACCTTCCTGCCGATTATCGTCGTGCTCTTCTTGTTCCTTTCCATTCTGGAAGACTCGGGCTACATGGCGCGCGTGGCCTTTGTCATGGATAAGGTATTGCGTCGCTTTGGCCTGTCGGGCCGCAGCTTTGTGCCCATGCTCGTCGGTTTTGGCTGCACCGTGCCGGCTATCATGTCGACCCGTACGCTCCCATCCGAGCACGACCGCAAGATGACCGTCATGCTCACGCCGTTCATGAGCTGCTCGGCCAAGCTGCCGGTTTACGGCTTGCTGTGCGGAGCATTCTTCCCGCAGGCGACGGTTCCCGCCATGGTCTCGCTCTATCTGATTGGCATTGCGGTCGGCTGCATTGCCGCTCTGGTGCTCAACCGCACGGCATTTAAGGGCGACCCGGTGCCGTTTATCATGGAGCTTCCCAACTACCGCTTGCCGAGTGTCAAGACGACGGTGATGCTGGCATGGGATAAGGCCAAGGACTTTATTACCAAGGCCTTTACCATTATCTTTGCCGCGACCGTGGTCATCTGGTTCCTTCAGACGTTCGACATCCGCTTTAATGTGGTCGCCGATCAGTCGCAGAGTCTGCTTGCCGGTCTGGGTAGCATTATCGCGCCGGCGCTGGCGCCGCTTGGCTTTGGCGACTGGCGTGCATCCACGGCGCTCGTCACCGGACTTATCGCCAAGGAGAGTGTCATCTCGACCCTCACGGTGCTTTTGGGTGCAACCTCGCCCGCGGCACTGTCGACCATGTTTTCGCCGTTTACCGCCTACGTGTTCCTGGTCTTTACACTGCTGTACCCGCCTTGCGTGGCGGCAATCGGCGCCGTCAGGAGTGAGTTGGGCGCGCGCTATGCCGTTGCCGTGTTCGCGTTTCAAGTGACGGTCGCCTGGATCGTGGCGTTTGTCGTGCATTCGGCGGGCATATTGCTGGGGTTGGCTTAGGGGCGCGTTGATGCTCCGTGCTTTTGGGCGAGCAACAATTCAACAAATATGAGCCAAAATACCGGTAATTGTCGGCCTGCGGGGACTATCCTACGCTGCAGGTTGCCGTTCGCTGCCTATTTGCTGCCGTTTACGGATTCGTAAATACTTGCAATCGTCGGTCGATTTAACCGCATTACGCGATGCCGATGCACATTTTTTGTGCCCCTTTCTACAATCACTTTGTGTCTATTGCCGAACATATCTTCCGTTTCGCCTGTGTGGGGACGTGGGGTGCAATAGTCGTTTGTAGAGGCTCATTGAGGAGGGAATTGATGAAAGAAAAATTCCAATCGTTCGGAAAGGCAATGCTCGTTCCGATTACGCTCATTGCCATTTCCGGTCTCTTTTTGGGTATCGGTAGCGTTTTTACGACCGAACTGACCCTTGTGTCCCTTGGCGTTAATTGGGACTGGTATGCCGCTTCGCCGCTCTTTACGTTCTTCTCGGTATTTAAGGGTCTCGGCGAGGTAATCATTGGAAACCTCGGTGTTTTGTTTGCCGTCGGCTGCGCCTTCTCCTTGTCTCGCAAAGAGAAGGGCTGGGCTGCCTTTTCTGCCCTTGTCTGCTATCTTACCATGCTCAAGACGGTTGAGATTCTGCTTGGAGCAGCTGGCTTGGCTGCCGACAATACAACGGTGGAAGCTCTTCAGAAGGTCGGCCTTACGTCCATTCAGGCGAGTGAGCAGTCCGCACTCTACACTACCTCGCTCGGCTTTTTTGGCTACAGCTCTGGTGTCTTTGGCGGCATTATCGTGGGCTGCCTGGTCGCCTGGATCACCGGCCGTTTTTACAAGACCAAGCTTCCAACGGCGCTGGCGTTTTTTGCGGGCAGTCGAACCGTCCCCATTGTATCGCTGGTCGCCGGTGGCATCCTGGGCGGCATCATGTACTTCGTCTGGCCCGTCATCGGTGGATGCTTCTCGGGTATTGCGACGTTCGTGAAAGGCTCCGGTCTGGTCGGTACGTTTGTCTATCGCTGGGTGCTCGAGAGCCTTGTGCCGTTTGGCTTGCATCCGCTGCTCGAGACGCCCATGTATTGGACTGAGCTTGGCGGCTCCATGGTCGTTGATGGAACGCGCGTGGTGGGCAATAGCGCCATTCAGCTTGCACAGCTCGCTTCTCCCAGCAGTGACAAGCTCTTGGTTAGGGCCTTCATGGCTGGCTATGGCATTAACGATTACGCGTTGTTCCCGGGCATCGCCCTTGCTATGTGGTCTTGTGCCAAGCCCCAGAACCGCAAGAAGGTTGCTGGTCTTTTAATCCCCACAGTGATTTCGACTGTTTTCTTTGGCGTTACGGAGCCTATTCTCTTTACGTTCCTGTTTGCCGCCCCCTGGCTCTACTTTGGCGTTTACGCTCCGCTTTCCGGACTGGGTGAAGTTCTCTCGGAGGCAATGGGCGTTTCGGTGTACCAGGGAAATATCAAGGACCTGATCCCATTCTTATTCCGCCCCGAGAAGCTTAATCTGCTTCCGTACCTTATCCTGCTCCCCGCCTTTTCCCTGGCAGCTTTCTTCCTCTTCCGGTTCTTTATTACTAAGTTCGATATCAAGACGCCCGGTCGAGACGATGGTGACGATATTGAGTTGATCAACAGCAGAGCCGAGTTCGAGGCAAAGGCCGCTGAGGCAAAGGGCGAGTCTGATGGCACTCCCGAGAAGGCAGTCCAGGGCCGTGCGACCAAGGACAGCGCGCTTGCTGTTGGCATTGTCGAAGCGCTTGGTGGAGCTGAAAACATTGATGATCTTGACAACTGCATCTCACGTCTTCGCGTGATTGTCAAGGATGGTTCTAAGGTTGCAGACGACGAGGTGTTCACCAAGAATCTTGAAGCTATGGGCGTTATCCGCCTGAGCGACAAGGCAATCCAGGTCATTTACGGTCCTCGTGTCGGCGAAGTCGCTTCTGAGGTGCACGAAGTTCTCGGTGACGAGTAAAACGCGCAAGTGGCTTTCAATTGCATAGCGCAATTCCAGGGCTTGGCTTCCTATCGCATGATTTAGGGGGCCAGGCCTTCTTGTTTTAGATTGTCAAGGCAGATACTCAATAGTTCTTCGAATGCGAGAATACAACTTCCGGTAAAGCAGTTAGGCTTAACATTCTTAAGATCCATTGGGTGATCGTCATGTATCGTAAAGATCGCGTCTGCCGTCTTGGCGAGCTCGCTGTCTTCGTTGCCGGTAAACGCGAGGGTCGTAATGCCCGCGTCGTGGCATGCCCTTGCGGTTTCCAGGATGGCTTCTGTCTGGCCCGATTTGGATATGAGCATCATGCAGCTGAGCGTATTTCGGTTGGATTCGACAAACTGATCGGTTTCTAGGAAGTCCTGTATGACGGCCAAAAAGCCAAGTCCAACGAGCTTAGTCGCCATGTACTGCGCAACGATGCGTGAGAAGCCCTCTCCGTTTACTCCGATCATTCTGTTGCGATGCAGTGCGGCGATGAATACGTCTACATCTCCGGTGTGACATACGAAGTGGACGCTACTGTCTTTGAGTGATTGATTCATTTCGCGGGAGACATGCTGAAGGTGCTTGAGATCGTACATCATTTCGCGGTAGCCACGGTAGCCGAGCTTTTTCGAAAGCCTGATGATTGTCGTCATGCTGGTAAAGCATGCCATGGCGACGGGTTTTATGCCAATATCATCGAGGGTGTCGATATTGTTGAGTAGGTATTCGAGTACGCTTTGCTCGGTTTCGGATAGCTTTGCGGCTGAGTAGAGCTTGGAAATCTGCTTTTTATCAACCATCGGTGCTTCCTTCCCGCCGGACGTGTGTGGCCGCTTCCGTTGCGTAAATAATAACTCCTTGGGGAATTCCTTTCCCGCCTTGCAACCGGGGCGGGAAGCGGCCCTCCATGCTGGATACAATATCCAAACACAGGCGAACCATGCAATATTGAATGTGCTAATTGGGGGTTTCGATATGAAACTTACGGTCATAGGTGGCGGTGGCGTCCGCTCCATGTTTTTGGCAAAGAGCATAGCCCAGCAGGCGTCATCGCTTGGGATTGACGAACTTGTGTTTATGGACAATGATCCCGAGAAGCTGCGCATCTACGGTGGCCTTGCCGCCCATGTCTCGGGCATGCTTTGCCCCACGCTTAATTTTTCACTGACGGGCGATGCAGTCGAGGCCGTTAAGGACGCCGATTACGTGATCACGACGATTCGCGTCGGTGGGGACCATATGCGCGTTCGCGATGAGCGCATTGCTCTTTCGCATGGGGTTCTTGGCCAAGAGACGACTGGCGCAGCCGGCGTGTCTTTTGCCATGCGCTCCGTCCCTGCGCTTGCTTCGTATTGCGAGTTAATCAAGAAGTACGCAAAGCCGGACGTCAAGGTGTTTAACTTTACTAATCCCGCTGGCGTCGTATCTCAGGCCCTACGCGATATGGGCTATGATTTTACTTATGGCATTTGCGATGCCCCCTCGGGCATGTTGCATCAGTTTGCCGAGTATAAAGGCGTTGATCCCGCATCGGTTCAGGGCGAGTGCTATGGACTCAACCACCTCTCGTTCTTCCGCAATGTGACGGTTGACGGCGAGGACATCATGTCCGACTTGATCCACGACGACGGGGCATATGCTCATACAGATCTTAGGTTCTTCGAGAAGGACCTCGTCCTAAATCGCGGATGCGTGCCAAATGAGTACCTATACTATTTCTACTATCGCGAGCGCGCCGTTGCCAACGTTCTCTCTTCGCCCCAGACGCGCGGCGAACTAATCGAAGAAATTAATCGAGAAATGACGAGCGAGCTTGCATCTATCGATATTGAGAACGACTTCGAAAAAGGCCTCGCGTGCTTTGAGAAGTGGTACGGAATGCGCGAAAACAACTACATGGCGGCCGAGACGGGTATTCATCGCGACAAGCCGTGGACGTTTGACGTGTACGGCAAAGATGCTGGCGGATATGCAGGTGTCGCGCTCCGCTTCATGGATATTGCTCGCTCTGGCAAGACGCAGCAGATGATCCTGTGCACCCCCAACAATGGCGCCATCCCCGGCCTTCTCGATACAGATGTCATTGAGTCAACGTGCGATATCTCCACCGATGGCTGCGTGCCGCATCGCGTCGAAGCCGATTCTGTGCCCGCGGGAAACCTCGAATTGATTCGTCGCGTCAAGTACTACGAGCGCACCGTGGCGCGTGGCATCGTTAACCGATCGAAGCGCGACATTGTCGAGAGCCTCGCGATGCACCCGCTCGTTAATTCGTACTCCTTGGCGAAAGATATCGCCGCGCAGTACTTTGAGCTTAACCGCGACTACATCGACGGCTGGACAGACTAGTCTGGACGTTAAAACTAGAAATTATGGATGGGCGGACCGGCGTTTATATTGGCGCCCGTTCGCCCTGCTTAGTAAGAAAACGGGTATAGAGTGAACTTGCGAGAGAACTTCAATGTCTTTCTGGAATCGGGCGATCGGGCGAAGGAATGCCGGAGTGGCTGCACGATGGCGTTATATATCCCCTTGTTTGTTATGAGCGCGCTTCAAATTGGTGTATCAAACGTTGCAACTGAGCTCGCCTATATCAATCCGTCCATTACGCTTATTTGCACTGTGGTCGCGGCCTTTTTAAACCTGCTTCTATCGAATGTGGCTTTTTCATTATTTGCCGTCGACCGGTCCAAAGAGACGGTGCAACCTGCTCGAACCCCTCCGGTTTATCTCTTGGCCTCGACGGTTCCCCTCCAGATTTCTGGGGCGCTGCTAATTTATTTGGCTCACTTGATTTTATCGGCAATTGTAGTCTTTGCCTCGCTTGCGAGCAGTCAGCTCGGGGTGTTGTGCTCGCTTGTGGTGGCAGTAATCGTGACGCTTCTTTCCGCGTCGTTCGTATTCGTGTTAATTGAAGATGCGGACGTGGAGCAGAGGGGACTACGAGGCATTCGGTTTGCACCACGCTACATCATGCGTTCGGTCACGGTGCTTCGTTCCTCCTGGAGAGAAATCGCGCGTCCCGCAACGCTGCTGGTGGCATGGAACCTGGTTGCAAGTTGCGCTATCCAGGTTCTTGTTGGATGGGTAGTTTCGAGTGCGGCGCTGCCGTCGGCACTTTCAGTGACGGCGCTTGTGCATGAGGGACTTTATTATGGGGCGTTTGCTTATATGCTGCTTTTGCTAGTTCATTGTGCGGTTGCGAGTTGGCTCGAAATTGACGTGCTCATGGGGGTGTCCTTGTGCGTATCCGAGCAGGCGCGATAGCCCGAAGATGAAGCCGCGTTTTCGACATTGAGTTCCTGCGTACCTTGCTTTCTAAGCAGAATTGGCGCGCCGTCTGTTAACAATCGTTTTCCAAGAATTCTTTTGTTGCTCATTTTATAGACTTCTCATTGCTATAATCGCCCACCGCTCAAGATAATCGGAGAGGTTTTCCTATATGGCTCAAACAAAGCAAGACGGCATCACGCTCAGGCAGTGGCTCCCGCTCATCGGGCTCACCTGCTGCGCGTTCGTATTCAACACGTCGGAGTTCATGCCCATCGGCCTGCTGACCGACATCGCTGCATCGTTTTCGCTCACCGAGGCCCAAGCTGGCATCATGATCTCGGTCTATGCCTGGGGCGTCATGCTGCTGTCGTTGCCGCTCATGGTGTTTGCCTCGCGCTTCGAGTTCAAGCGGATGCTGCTGGGCGTGCTGGCCGTGTTCTCGCTCGGTCAGTTCCTGTCCGCTGTGGCGCCGACCTATCCCATCCTGGTCTGCGCGCGCCTGGTGGTCGCTTGCGCACATGCCGTGTTCTGGTCAGTCGCCTCGATTATGGCCTCGCGCCTGGTCGACACTCGCCACGGCGCGCTCGCCATCAGCATGATCGCCACGGGCTCGTCCATCGCGCAGATCTTTGGCCTGCCTCTCGGTCGCGCCATTGGCTTGGCCGTGGGCTGGCGCATGACGTTTGCCGTGGTCGGGGGCCTCTCAGCCATCGCGGTCGTCTACCAGGCAGCGGTGTTCCCGGCCATGCCGGCGGGTGAGCGCTTTACCGTCAAACAGCTGCCCGAGCTGCTCAAGAACCCGCTCCTCATCGCGCTCTACGCAGTCACGGTCTTCATGGCGACCGGCTATTACGCAAGCTACAGCTATATCGAGCCCTTCCTGGCGCAGGTCGCGCACGTCGATGCGGGCGCCATCACCATGACGCTGACGGCGTTTGGCTGTTCCGGCTTGGTGGGCAGCTGGCTGTTCAGCCGCCTGTTCGACGGGCACCGTTTTCCGTTCCTTGCTATCACGCTCTCCGGCGTGCCGGTGGCCCTGCTGCTCATGGGGCCGGCCGCATCGTCGCTCGTGACAGTGCTTGCCGTCTGCGCACTGTGG
The DNA here is from genome assembly GCA_902496845.1 of uncultured Collinsella sp. GTDB lineage: Bacteria > Actinomycetota > Coriobacteriia > Coriobacteriales > Coriobacteriaceae > Collinsella. The sequence continues at coordinate 11,569 of CABVCJ010000031.1, read as the reverse complement.
GGTTGCTGCGCCACGGCCTTTAACGTGGCGTTTCAGGCCGAGCTCATCAAGCACACGCCGGCAGATTCGTCGGCCGTTGCCATGTCGATCTTCTCGGGCCTGTTCAACCTCGGTATCGGCACGGGTACCGCGATCGGCGGAGCCGTGGTTTCGGGTCCCGGTATCGCCTGGATCGGCTTCGCGGGCGGTGCGATCGCTGCCGTGGGCGTCATCCTCGCCATCACGGTGATGTTCCCAGCCATACGCCGCGCAAAGCCCGTCGCCTAGCCACATCCTCCTCATCAGTTGCGGTGAAATACGGACTGCTGGGCCCAATAAACCCGGCAAACAGTCCCTATTGCACCGCAACTTATTTTGGGGGAGGGGATACAAGCTGGGCATACAATGGATGTCGTTGTGTTGAGCTTACCGGGAGGTTGCTATGTGGGCATACGAGACGACGTTCTATCAGGTCTATCCGCTGGGCTTTTGCGGAGCTCCGCGCGAAAACGCCGCCCCCGTTGCCGAGGATGAGCTCGCCCAGGCCGCCGATGTCGAACCCAACCCCGATGCTCCTATCATGAAGATTGCCCAATGGGCCGACTACCTGCAAAAACTCGGCGTTGGCGCTGTGCTCATCAACCCGCCGCTCGAGTCCGATAGTCACGGCTACGATACACGCAGCCTGCGCCATATCGACCGTCGCCTGGGTGGGGACGCCGACTTTGCCGCCGTGTGCGACACACTGCATGCTCACGGCATCCGCGTGGTGCTCGACGCCGTCTTCAACCACGTCGGCCGCGGCTTTTGGGCCTTCCGCGATGTGCAGGAGCGTAAGTGGGACTCGCCGTACAAGGACTGGTTCCACATTAGCTTTGATGGCGACTCCTGCTACGGCGACGGCTTTTGGTACGAGGGTTGGGAAGGCCATTTTGAGCTCGTGAAGCTCAACTTGCAAAACCCTGCCGTGGTCGATTACCTGCTAGAGTCCGTGCACCGCTGGGCCGAGGTCTTTGGCGTCGACGGCCTGCGCCTGGACGTTGCCTATATGCTCGACCGCGACTTCATGCGTCGTCTGCATAGCTTCGCCCGTGAGCTCAAGCCCGACTTCGTGCTGATCGGCGAGACGCTCCACGGCGACTACAACCAGATCGTCAACGACGAGATGCTCGACTCCTGCACCAACTACGAGTGCTACAAGGGCCTGTACTCCAGCTTTAACTCGGTCAACATGTTCGAGATCGCCCATTCGCTGCACCGTCAGTTTGGCGGCGATCCGTGGTGCATCTACCGCGGCAAACATCTGCTGTCGTTTGTCGACAACCACGATGTGCCGCGCCTGGCAAGTATCCTCACCGACAAGTCGTGTCTGCGTCCCGCCTACGGCATGCTCTTTGGCATGCCGGGCATCCCGTGCGTCTACTATGGCAGCGAGTGGGGAATTGCCGGCGAAAAGGGTGGCCCCGATGGCGACTGGGCGCTGCGACCTGCGCTCAATGAGCCTGCGCCCAACGAGCTGACGGCGTTCATCACGCAGCTTGCGCACCTTCGCTCGGCCGACGACGCGGCTGCCCGTGCTCTCAACTACGGTGCCTATCGCAACGTGGTGATCCAGAACAAGCAGCTGCTGTTCGAGCGCGCCTGTGACGGCGCGACGGTACTCGTGGCGGTGAATGCCGTGGGTGAGCCTTACACCTTTGGCGCCGGCGAGCTCAACGGGTCCTTTGTCGACCTGCTTGCCGACGGCGTGCCCACGGTCGAGCTGGCTGGCTCCCTTGAGCTTGCACCCTACGAGGTGCGCTATCTGTTGAGGGCCTAGGCCATGGCTGCGTCCGACGAGGGCTATCAACGTATTGAGCATGGGTTTGAGCCTGTGTTCGACCAGCGCTCGCGCGTTTTGGTGCTGGGGTCGTTTCCCTCGGTGCTCTCGCGTGCCAATGCCTTCTACTATGGCAATCCGCAGAACCGCTTTTGGCGCGTGATGGCCGCGTGCCTCGGTGTATCCGTGCCGTCCAACGAGGGCGATCCTTTGGCAAACGGTGAGCCCGCGACGCTCGATGCCTCCATTGCCGCCAAGCGGGCCATGCTGCTGAACGGCGGCGTAGCCCTGTGGGATGTGATCGAGAGTTGTGACATTAAGGGCTCGAGCGACGCGAGCATTCGCAACGTTGTTCCGGCACATATCGAGCGCATTACCGATGCCGCGCCGATTGAGGTCGTTGTCTGTAACGGCGGCACGGCAGGGCGACTCTACAAACGCTATCTACAAGAGCGGACGGAGCTACCCGCCATCGTGCTGCCGTCGACGAGTCCTGCCAACGCGGCGTGGCGTTTGGAGCGGCTTGTCGAACGTTGGAGTGAAGCCATTGACTGGGCAGCTCATTAATTTAGATTATTGATTGAGTGTGGCGCCGAGGTGTTTCAGAACGCCTCGCCAGACCGGCGCGGGCACGGCTGGCTCGGCGCAAACCATGCCGTCGGCGTCGACGTTGGCGGCATTGCCGCCGCCAAGTCGCTGTGCATGCTCGACGGAGCAGCCCATGCGCACAGCGCCCACAAGCTTATCTATCGCTTCCGAAAATGGTCGGCGCAAGAGGCCCATGCGTGGGGAATGGCGAAGCGCTGCGATGCCGCTGCCGGCGCAGATGACAACGCCGCCACACCACAATTGGTCATGGCGCTCACATGCCTTGTGCAAGCGAACGGCGGTCCCACGCGCCCGCTCAGCGTCCTGTTGTGCGGCTCGAATCACGGCATAGACACGCGTTCCCGTACTGCCAAAGCGCTCAAGCGCCTGCTCGATGGCTGTCAACGTCTCATCGTCAGCCACATCTTCAATGGCCAGCACCATGCCATCGGCTGCACCGGTGCCATTTGCCTTCAAATCGATCGGGCGGGGGAGCGCGGTGCCAGAAAGCTGAGCGTAGGCGGCGATGGCATCCTGCAGGTCCCAGAGCAAAAACTCAAGATCGGCGCTCTCGGGAATACTGACAAACGCGATGTTATGCAGTGTTTTTGGTACATCGCCGCGTGCGGTCGTCTCCATGCCGCCTCCTTTCCGGTTGGTTTCCGTTTAGGTTACACCGTCTGGCGACGCCTCGCCGCGCTATCCTAGTGCAACCCTTACGAAAGGAATGCCATGCGTCTGCCCATGAATACCTCGCTTGCCACGCTTAAGCCCTCCGGCATCCGTCGGATTAACGCGCTCGCTGCCCAGCACCCAGGGTGCATCGCGCTTGCGCTCGGCGAGCCCGATTTTTCCACGCCCGATGTGATTAGCGCCGAGGTGACCGCCGCGCTGGGTCGCGGCGACACACACTATCCGCCCAACAACGGTCGCCCCGCTCTTCGCGAGGCGCTGTCTGCTTACATGGGGGACGCGGGCCTTACGTTTTCGGCCGACGAGGTCATCCTGACCGACGGCGCGACCGAGGCCCTGTCGGCCACGTTTATGGCCATGCTCAACCCTGGCGACGAGGTCATTATCCCCACGCCGGCTTTTGGCCTGTACGAGAGCATTGTCGTGGCCAACCACGCCAAAGCGGTCTTTTTAGATACGGAGCCTGCTCAATTCCAGATTGACGAAGACGCGCTTCGTGCCTGCGTGACGCCGGCGACCAAGGCCATCGTCATCTGCACGCCCAACAATCCTACGGGCTGCATCCTCGACGCGGCATCGCTCGACGCCGTGGCACACGTGGCGGAGCAGGCGGGCATCTACGTGGTCTGCGACGACGTATATAACCGCCTGGTCTATGTGGATGGCTACGAGCGCTTTGCCCAGCGCCACCCGGAGCTGCGCGAGCAGACGGTAGTCATCGAGAGCTTCTCCAAGCCCTGGGCCATGACCGGCTGGCGCTTGGGCTGGCTCGCAGCCGCAGCCCCCGTCATCGCCGAGATCGCAAAGGCCCACCAATACTTAGTATCGAGCGCCGTCTCCTTTGAGATGGACGCCGCGGCCCGAGCCCTGACCGTCGACCCAGCCCCCATGCTCAAAGTCTACCGAGCCCGTCGCGAACGCGTACTCGCAGCCTTAAACGCTATGGGCCTCGAGGTAGTGGAACCAGCCGGCGCCTTCTACGCCTTCCCCAGCATCAAACAATTCGGCCTAACAAGCGAAGCCTTCTGCATCAAAGCCATCAAAGAAGCAAGCGTAGCCCTAGTCCCGGGCGACTGCTTCGGCACCGAAGGCCACATCCGCCTAAGCTACTGCGTCTCCGACAAAAATCTGGATGAAGGTCTCCACCGCCTGTCAACCTTCGTTTCAACCTTATAGCCCAACGGGACACAACACATCAGCCCACCGACATAAGGGTTATGCGTGGGGGCGTCAGCCAACGGAAAACCGGGCTGCCCCATAGTTGACGCAGGCTGCGCCGCCGAAGGCCAGGCGCAAGGTTTTCGTAGATTCCGCACGAGCCGAAGGCCACTTAATGTGGCCTTCGTGCGAGCCCAGGACTTGACCGAGCGAAAACCTTGCGCCTGGCCTTCGACGGCGCGGCCGGATGGTGGAATTGTGTGCTGCCCGGTTTTCCGTTGACCGACGCCGGGGTCCCCGCCATAATACTTTCGGTTCACGCACGAATCCGCTGCCAGAGACAGCCGGTGCAAACGGGCATCGCCCGCGAGCTTAATGGGATATCCCGCCAGCCGAGGTGGTCGAGTAGATATGTCTTCTCGCCCCCGTCGCTCATGCAGCGCGGGGGCTTTCTTTTTGGACATGCCCCCGTCACGTCCTTGTGGCGGACCGTGCCCGGAAAGAATTCGAGGAGGTGTAATTCATGCCCCAGCAGTACAAAATCGACAAGGTTGCAGAGATCGAGTCCCGTATCGCCGAGAACGCCGGTCTGTTCGTCGTCAACTACAACGGTCTGACGGTTAAGCAGGCTCAGGAGCTGCGTCATCAGCTTCGCGAGTGCGGCGCCGAGATGAAGGTCTACAAGAACAACCTGGTCAAGATCGCTCTCAAGAACCAGGAGCAGCCCGAGCTCGACGAGATCCTCGCCGGCCCCGTCGCTTATGTGTTCTACGAGACCGAGCCGGTCGAGGCCGCTAAGACCCTTAAGGACTTCTCCGCTAAGTCCAAGGGCGTCCTTGAGATCAAGGGCGGTATCTCCGACGGCAAGGCCGTTTCCGCTGATGATGTTAAGGCTATCGCCGAGCTGCCCACCAAGGACCAGCTTCTCGGCCAGATCGCCGGTCTCATCTCCGGTTTCGCTCGCGACATCGCTGTCTGCGTCAACGGCGTTTCCTCTGGTCTCGCTCGTTCGATCCAGCAGGTCTCCGAGCAGAAGGCAGCCTAGTCGCTGTTTTCACCCGCGGCGGCAACGCCGCACCCCTGGCGCATTCGCGCCGTGTTTTAACTGATCTCCGTGCACAGACACGGAAACCGAAAGGACTTAGAAATGGCTAAGCTTACCACCGATGAGATCATCGATGCTCTTAAGGAAATGACCCTTCTCGAGGCTTCCGAGCTCGTTAAGGCTATCGAGGACACCTTCGGCGTTTCCGCCGCTGCTCCTGCCGCCGTTGTCGCCGCTCCCGCTGCTGGCGCTGCTGAGGCCGAGGAGAAGACCGAGTTTGACGTCGTGCTCGAGGGCTTCGGCGACAACAAGATCCAGGTCATCAAGGCCGTCCGTGAGCTCACCAACCTTGGCCTGAAGGAGGCCAAGGAGGTCGTCGAGGGCGCTCCCAAGGCTGTTCTCGAGGGTGCCAAGAAGGAGGACGCCGAGGCTGCCAAGGAGAAGCTCGAGGCTGCTGGCGCTGCTGTCACCCTCAAGTAATCAGGCTTTCTCGCCAGATTTCTTTGCAGACGGGGTTCGCATTGCGAGCCCCGTCTTTTTCGTTTTGATCCCTCTATTTTGTTGGCTTGGCATACAAATTGCTGCCGCTTGCGGTGCTTTGGGGTCGCTACCGTTGGGCGATAAAATTGCACCATTCGAGCAATAATTTGCGTTGACCTGCTGAAGAATGGCGCTTGCCTACATTAACGTTAATTAACGGCGGTAAGATAAACCGGTATCGCAATTTGGTCTGCGGCCGCCGTGCCGCACGCACAGGGCGCATCCTGCGCCTGCGAAAGGATCCTTGAATAACATGAAGGCAATCATCCCCGCCGCCGGTCTTGGCACGCGTTTTCTGCCTGGCACCAAGTGCACGTCTAAAGAGATGCTGCCGGTGCTCGACAAACCGGTCATCCAGTACGTCGTTGAGGAGGCGCTCGACCCCGATGAGGTCGACGATGCTATTATCGTCACCTCTCCTGGCAAGCCCGAGTTGCTGAGCTACTTCCAGCCCGATCGCTCGCTCGAGAACCTGCTTCGCGAGCGTGGCAAGGACGCCTACGCCGACGCCGTCGCCCATGCTGGTGGTATGCCGGTCGACTTCCGTTATCAGTACGAGCCCAAGGGCCTTGGCCACGCCATTCGCTCTGCCGCCGACGCTGTGGCAGGGGAGAACTTCCTGGTTCTTCTGGGCGATTACGTTGTGCCCAACCGTGACATCTGCGACAAGATGCTTGCCGTCTCCAAGGAACACGGTGGCGCTTCTGTTATCGCCGTTGCCGCGTGCGCTCCCGAGGAAGTCAGCCGCTATGGCGTTATCGCCGGCGATCGCGTGGGCGCTCTCGAGGGCTTCGAGAATGCTGCCGACGACGAGCCTGGTGCCGTTTGGCGTATCGGCGGTCTGGTTGAGAAGCCCGCTCCCGAGGCGGCTCCGTCCAACCTGTACATCGTCGGTCGCTACCTGCTGAGCCCGCTGGTCATGGACCTGCTGGCCGATCAGCAGGCCGGTAAGGGCGGCGAGATCCAGCTGACCGACGCCATGGCCCGCTCGCTCGACCGCGAGGCCATGTATGCCGTCGTCATCGACCCGCTGTCGGGCTACGATACCGGTACCCCGTCTGGCTGGATGGCTACCAACGCCCTCATGGCTGCAAGCGATCCTCGCTTTGCCGGCGCCTTCTGGGATGCCATCGACGAGCGCGGCGGTTTGATGCGCAAATAAGCCTTTCGGGCATCGACATTTACGGGTGCGGACTTCGGTTCGCGCCCGTTTTTTTATAAGAGCTGCGATTGCCAGCCCTCTGTTCACAGAAAATATATGAACAGGTGTTCGATACACATACATTTACCTGCGCAATTTTTGTCGAAAAATTTTGCTACTCCAAAAACTCAATCGCGTCAAGGCTTTTCTTGCTCAACGGTCGGTACCTGATAAACTATTAGGTTGCGATAACTGGCGAAGCTATGCCTCGCCAATCCACCGAGCATTTCCGTGAAGGAGGAAAAACCTGGTGACCTACGCATACACTGCCACTGAGCGCAAGCGCGTCAGCTTCGGGAAAATCCCGGAGGCCATGGAGCTCCCCAACCTTATCTCTGTTCAGAGGGAATCCTTTGAGCGTTTTAAGGACGAGGGCCTTCGTGAGGCGTTCAAGGAATCCAGCCCCATCCAGAGCCAGAACCATGTTCTCGAGGTTACCTTCGGCGAGCATCAGTTTGGCGATCCCGCGCACACCGTCGAGGAGTGCCGTGAGAAGGACATGACCTATCAGGCTCCGCTTCTGACCGACGTCCGTCTCACCAACAAGGAGACCGGCGAGATCAAGGAGCAGCTCGTCTTTATGGGCGACTTCCCCATGATGACCGATCAGGGCACCTTTATCATCAACGGTACCGAGCGTATCGTCGTCTCCCAGCTCGTCCGTTCCCCGGGCGTGTACTACAGCTCCGAGATGGATTCGGGCAAGCAGATCTACAAGGCTCAGATCATCCCGTCCCGCGGTGCCTGGCTCGAGTTTGAGGTCGACAAGCGCGACCAGCTCATGGTCTCCATCGACCGTAAGCGCAAGCAGAGCGCCACGATGTTCCTGCGCGCCCTTGGCATCGCCGTCACCAACGACGATATCATCGAGCTGCTCGGCAACTCCGATGTGATCAAGCGCACCCTCGAGCGCGATACCGCCCTCACTCGCGAGGACGCCCTCATCGAGATTTACCGTCGTCTGCGCCCGGGCGAGCCTCCCACCGTGGATGCTTCCCGCAGCCTGCTCGAGGGCCTGCTCTTCAACCCGCAGCGCTACGATCTGGCCCGCGTCGGTCGTTACAAGGTCAACAAGAAGCTCAACCTCACCACTGAGGAAGAGGTCACGGTGCTCACCGACGAGGATATCGTCGCTACGCTGCGCTACCTGCTGTCCCTCGCTGCCGGCGAGCAGGGCTTCAAGGTCGACGACATCGACCACTTTGGCAACCGCCGCATCCGCACCGTCGGCGAGCTCGTCGCCAACCAGTTCCGTATCGGCATGAGCCGTATGGAGCGCGTCGTCCGTGAGCGCATGAGCTCCCAGGACATCGACGAGATCACCCCGCAGTCGCTCATCAACATCCGTCCGATCGTGGCCTCTATCAAGGAGTTCTTCGGTTCCTCGCAGCTCTCGCAGTTCATGGACCAGGCGAACCCCCTGACCGGTCTGACTCACAAGCGCCGTCTGTCCGCACTCGGCCCTGGCGGCCTTGCCGGCCACAAGTCGGGTTCCAGCCGCCGCACCAACGTGCCGACGGCCGTCCGCGACGTTCACAACTCGCACTACAGCCGCATGTGCCCGATCGAGACCCCCGAAGGCCCCAACATCGGCCTGATCGGCTCGCTCGCCCTCTACGCCCGCGTCAACGAGTATGGCTTCATCGAGGCCCCGTTCCGTCGTGTCGAGAACGGCGTTGCCACCGATCAGATCGACTGGATGACCGCTGACGAGGAAGAGAAGCACGTCATCGCGCCGGCCAACACGCCGCTCGATCCCAAGACCAACGAGTTCATCACGACCGATGCCGAGGGCAAGATCGTCCGTCCGCATACCGTGATCGCCCGTACCCGCGACTTCGACGGCTCCTTCGGCGCTCCCGCCGACGTGCCTGTCGAGGACGTCGACTACATGGACGTCTCGCCGCGTCAGATGCTCTCCGTCGCAGCCACGCTGATTCCGTTCCTCGAGCACGACGACGCCAAGCGTACGCTCATGGGCGCCAACATGCAGCGTCAGGCCGTGCCGCTGGTTCACCCCGCCGCTCCCTATGTCGGTACCGGCATGGAGCGTCGCGCCGCCCTGGACTCTGGCGAGGTTACCCTGGCCAAGAACGCCGGCGAAGTCATCTATGCCGACGCCTCCAAGATTATCGTCAAGCATGCCGGCGGCATGGACGAGTATCACCTGGCCAAGTACCAGCGCTCCAACCAGTCCACCTGCATCAACCACCGTCCGCTCGTGCGCGTCGGTGACACCGTTGAGCAGGGCGAGCCTCTGGCCGACGGTCCTTCGACCGATCATGGCGAGCTCGCACTGGGCCAGAACCTCACCGTGGCATACATGCCGTGGGAAGGCTTCAACTACGAGGACGGTATCGTCGTGTCCGAGCGCCTGGTGGCCGAGGACCTGCTGACGACCATCAATATCACCCGTCACGAGATCGACGCCCGCGACACCAAGCTCGGCCCCGAGGAGATCACTCGCGAGATCCCGAACCTCTCCGAGGACATGCTTGCCAACCTCGACGAGGACGGCATCATCCGCATCGGCGCCGAGGTCGGCCCTGGCGACATCCTGGTCGGCAAGGTCACGCCTAAGGGCGAGAGCGCTCTGACCGCCGAGGAGCGCCTGCTGCGCGCCATCTTCGGTGCCAAGGCTCACGATGTTCGCGACACCTCCCTTAAGATGCCTCACGGCGCTTATGGCCGCGTCATCGACGTCGTCCGCTTTAGCCGCGAGAACGGCGACGACCTGGCCCCCGGCGTCAACGAGCAGGTGCGCGTCTACGTCGCCCAGCGTCGTAAGATCCAGCAGGGCGATAAGATCGCCGGTCGCCACGGCAACAAGGGCGTTATCTGTAACGTTCTGCCGGTCGAGGACATGCCCTACATGGCTGACGGTACCCCGATCGACGTTATCCTCAACCCGCTGGGCGTTCCTTCGCGTATGAACGTCGGCCAGCTGCTCGAGTGCCACCTTGGCTGGGCTGCTGCCTGCGGTTGGGATACCGAGGATGCCGACTCCGACAAGTATGTCCCCGGTCCGTTCTTCGTCTCGACGCCCGTCTTCGACGGCGCCAAGGAGGACGAGATCGCCGAGGTCATCCGTCGCGCCAACAAGAACATGCTCAACAAGGCCACCGCTGCCTTTGGCGATCACATGCGCCCCGAGTTTGTCACCCAGCTTGACGAGCGCGGCAAGACCCGCCTGTTCGACGGCCGCACCGGCGAGGAGTTCCGCGAGCCTATTACCGTGGGTACGTCCTACATCCTCAAGCTCGGCCACATGGTCGACGACAAGATCCACGCCCGTTCGACCGGCCCTTACAGCCTGGTTACCCAGCAACCGCTGGGCGGCAAGGCTCAGTTCGGCGGCCAGCGCTTCGGCGAGATGGAAGTTTGGGCACTGTACGCATACGGTGCTGCCAACGTCCTGCAGGAGATCCTGACCGTCAAGTCCGACGATACCGTGGGCCGCGTCAAGACCTACGAGTCCATCGTCAAGGGCGAGAACGTCCCGGTCCCGGGTATCCCCGAGTCCTTCAAGGTTCTCGTCAAGGAGATCCGTTCCCTCGCACTGGACATCGAGCCCATGCACGATTCCGACGAGGACGCCTCCGCCCCTGTGACCGCCGAGGAGACCTCTGCTCTCGACGACCTGGCTGCGCTCGCCGGCGTTGACACCGACGTCGAGGCCCAGGATGCCGAGACCGCCGAGGCACCCGAGGCTGTCGCCGCCACGACCACTGATAAGGAGTAGTTGACTGTGGCAGATTTCGAAGCTACTGATTTTGACTCGGTAAAGATCTCCCTTGCCTCCGCCGACCAGATCCGTTCCTGGTCGCACGGTGAGGTCAAGAAGCCGGAGACCATCAATTACCGTACCCTCAAGCCCGAGAAGGACGGCCTGTTCTGCGAGAAGATTTTCGGTCCCGCCAAGGACTGGGAGTGCTCCTGCGGCAAGTACAAGGGCATCCGCTTTAAGGGCATCGTCTGCGAGCGCTGCGGCGTCGAGGTCACCTCGGCCAAGGTTCGTCGCGAGCGCATGGGTCACATCGAGCTCGCCGCTCCCGTGTCCCACATCTGGTACTTCAAGAGCCCCACGAGCTTCCCGATGAGTCGTATGCTCGACATCAAGTCCAAGGATCTCGAGAAGGTTCTGTACTTTGCCAGCTACATCATCACCGAGGTCGACTACGAAGCTCGCGAGGCCGACGCTGACGACCTGCGCGAGGAGCTCGCCGCCGATCTGGAAGAGATCGATGCCGAGTGCGCCCGCCAGATCGAGTCCCTCAAGGAGCAGGGCAACCCCGAGAACTTTGACGAGTTCTCCGACGAGGAGCCGCTGACCCCCGAGGAGATCGCCTCTGGCATCGTCGACATCGAGGAAGAGTGCAAGGACGATAAGCAGCTCCGCACGGACGCCTTCAACGCCTTCATGAAGCTCACCGAGCGCGACCTCATCTCCGATGAGCCGCTGTTCCGCGAGATGACCCGTTACTACTCCATGTACTTCAAGGGTGGTATGGGTGCAGAAGCAATTCGCGATCTACTCGATGCAATC
>CABVCJ010000030.1 GCA_902496845.1 uncultured Collinsella sp. | reverse complement strand
CGCCGCACCAGCCGCTGTTCCCGCAGGGCATTGTGGGCCCGGGTCACCCCTACAGCAATGTGATCGAATACCACTTTATGAGGCACTAAACGCACGGCGCAACATATCGCACAGTAGCGCCCGCCGGCACCGCCGCCGACGCGCGTTTTGCTGCCTAGTCATTGGGGACGTTCTTAAATGACCAGTTGGATGGGGTCGGGATTGGAACTGGGGAGATAGCGGATTTCTAGCTCTATGCCGAGCGCCTGCAGTTCTTTGAGGGCGGCGATGTCCGTATCGTCTACGGCAACGGCGGGCGTTATGGGGTGCTTGCCCTCCCCCGCTTGCATATGGCCGATGCTGATCTTGGTTATTGGCACGCCGCCCTTAACCAGCACAAGCGCATCGGCGGGTGAGGCCACCATGACCAGAATCCATTGGCGCGGCGTTGTGGTATGAATGATGTCGATGGTCCTTTGCACCGAGAAAAACCGCGTCCAAACGCCTTCTGGCGCCGCCACCCTCATGGGTGCCCATTGGCACGAATCCGCCGCGATCTCATCGTTGACGATTAGGACAAGGTTGGAACCTACGACTTCGTTCCACAGCGCAACGTCTTGCCCGTAAATGAAACGGTCATCGATACGTGTAAGAAGGATCTTGGGTTGAGCCATGGCAGCCCCATTCTGTCTGAGACCCATACGAACGGGACGTCGGCCACCAACTCAACAGCAGGTCAAGCGCCAGATGGACGCCGCAGACATCACACCTCTAATATTAGTGCATTTAAAGTGAGAAAAGCCGTCAGAACCCTTGCGCGGATGTGCGATGTCCCGTATCATAGACAGCTGTTGACGCCTCTGTTGCGTCATTACATGGCCGCCAGCGTAGCTCAGTTGGTAGAGCACCGCTCTCGTAAAGCGGGGGTCACCGGTTCGAGCCCGGTCGCTGGCTCCATTGCACAAGATAGCCGCCTTCGGGCGGCTTTTTTGTTGCCGATTTTGAGTGCGCGTGCGCCAATCCACGTATCGTAACGGCCTCAACTCCCCTACTCAAAAACAGAAAGCCCCGCCAACCGCAATCCCCAAGGGAACCGCGATTAACGGGGCTCAAGCGCGCTCCTCAATGGAATCACGCCAGCATACGAACAGCTCAGCCGAGCAGCGCGTTACTCCTCCCAGTAGGCGTCGGCAAGCAGCTTAAAGCAGATCTTCTTGACCGGCTGTGCGCCATCGCCCGGGAACTCGAGCGTGGGCATGTGAGGCTCGCCGGCAACAAACAGCGCAAACTTGTCGTCAGCAAGATCGCCGGCGATCGAGGCGTCGGAATCGACCAGATCGTAGTCGTCCTTCTCGTCAAACTCCTGAACCAGCGTCAGGCTGCCCGTGGCAACCTTAAAGGCCTCGCGACCCTCGACGTCGATCTGCAGGTCGTGATAGCGCTGATGCGTCTCATAGTGAGCCTCGGCTTCGGGACGCGTCATGGGAGCCATGACGTTCGCAAAGACCTTGTCGCCCAGAATCGGATGGCTGCCGACCTCGAGCTGCGCCGGATCATTCTCCTCGAGCCAATCGATCAGCACGTCGAGGCCCTTGAGCATTCCGCGGTACTCCTCGATATCGCCCAATGCACCGTAAATCATCTAAATCCCCTCTCGGATCATTTCTTTGGCGGCTACTCGGCAAACGCATTACCGACGCTGTTGCCACCCACATGCGTCTCGACCAGGGTAAGGTCGGGATTGAACACGACAGTGTCGGCGTCGCGCCCCGGCATAATGCTACTGCACTTGTCGTCGACATGAGCTAGCAACCGATGCCGGGGCCGCAGCACAAGCTCCTACAGCTCGGTCACGACAACGCCGTTGTAAACCTCGTCCCAACGATCCATAACCAAGTGGCCAGTCATGGGATCCATGGCATTGAGCTTGCCGCAGGTGTTGGCGGTACGCAGCACCGTCTCGTCGTCGGCTCCGGCAGCAATCGCATGTGCGAAGCCGGCAATGGTCGAATCGCCAGAGCCCGTAGCGTTAACGGCGGGGATATCGGGGGTCTTGGCGCGGAACGCACGGCCGTTATGGAAACCAACGGAGCCGGCAGCGCCCATGGATACGACGACCCAGGGGATATCGGAGAAGCGGGCGTCAGAGGCGAGCGCGGAACGGAGCTCGTCCACATCGTCGGTGGTAAAGCTCGTGCCCAGAAGGCCGTTAATTTCGGTCAGGTTAGGCTTAACCAGCTCAGGCTTGACCTCGGACTTGAGCGCAGCCTCGAGCGAGGCGCCCGAGGTATCGAGCAGCACCTTGGCGCCGGCGTTCTCTGCAATGCCCGTGATCTTGGCGTAGTAGTCCGCCTCGACGCCGCGGGGCAGCGAACCCGAGATGGTAACGACATCGGCCTTGCTCGCAAGCTCGGCGAACTTGGCGGTAAAGGCATCGAGCTCCTCGGGGGCAATCGTCGGGCCGCTCTCGAGCAGCTCGGTCTGGTTGCCAGCATGAAGGATATTGAGGCAAATGCGGGTCTCGCCCTTGATGGGCACAAAATCATTCTTAATGCCGTTGGCATCCATGAGCTCGGCCATATAGGCGCCCATATGACCACCAAGCAAGCCGGTTGCCACGACATCGTCGCCCAGCTGGCCCAGGACGCGGGCCACGTTGAGGCCCTTACCGCCGGCGGTCTTTTCGGGCGTCACGCGGTTGACGTCGTCGATAATGAGCTCATCGAGCTGATAGCGCGTATCGACGGACGGGTTCATCGTAACGGTGAGGATCATTTCTAGCTCCTTATCTCGCAGGCTCCTTATGCCTTGCAAAACGAATTGGCTACATGCGACTACAGAATCTCGATTGTGAACGAGCGCACGATGGTTTCTTTGGGCTTGGCGATAAGGCAGCCGCGCTTGTGTTCAAGCACGTCATCCTCATCGGAACAGGTCGAGAGGCCGCCCCAGGGCTCAACTGCCACAAAATCACCCTCGGGCTTGCTCCACACAATAAGGTACGGGAAGCCCTCAAAGCTCAGGCGAACGCCCTTGTCCTCGCCCTTTTTGGAAAGCGTGACCTGACGGCTCTCGAGCACGTCAAAGATGGTCTCCGCAAAATCGAAGAGCTCATGTGACAGAGGCAGCGTCTTTCCCACCATGGGGCTCTTGGAGCGGTTGGTCACGTCAATCAATCCGGTCGAGGGAACGGCGGTGCAGAGCTCCGCAGCCTCGTCTTTCTCAAAACGCAACTCGTAGTCCGTATAGGCCTCGCCCTCATCGAGCGGACACCTAAAGCCGGGATGTCCACCGATAAAGAACGGCATGTCCTCGGTGCCCTCGTTGGTAACCTCATAGGCGACGCGCACGCCGGCGTCCTCGAGCGTATAGCGGGCGACAAGCTTAAACGGATACGGATAATCGCTCAGCAGCGCGGCGTTATCCTCGGATGCCAGGCACATAGCCAGCTCGTTTGTGCTTTGGCTCAACAGCTTCCACTCCTGCTTGCGCGCAAAGCCGTGGCGGGCGAGCTTCACATGATGTCCGGCAAACGTCATGGCGCTGTTATCGCGCAAGCCTCCGCAAATCGGGAAGCAAATCGGTGCTTGGCCGGACCACACGGCGGGATCGCCCTGCCACAGATACTCGCGACCTCCGGCCTCGATCGAGGTAAACGAACCGCCAGCCGTGGACACCTTAATAGAAATCGAATCGTTGGAGAGAGCGTATTCCATTACCTATCCTTTCGAACAACTGCTTTTTGCTCGCAAGTACCCGTCTCGGCCCTGACCAAAGGACAAACCCGCACGTTCATCGATGCGTCCGGTATCCCAGCCATGTAACGGGGTACCATACAGACATTGATGCAATTACAGCTGAAAGGCCTTCTTATGCGAACCATCATCCTCTACGCCTCGCGCCATCACGGCAATACGAAAAAGCTCGTGGACGCCATCGTCGAGGCGCACCCCGAGATCGATACCCTCGACGTGAAGTCACTCGGTAAAAACGAGTACCCCGGCCTGCACGAATACCATCTGATCGGCGTCGCCACGGGCATTTATTACTCCGAGATCGACAAGGATATGGCACGCGTGCTCACGAACGTGCTGCAGCCGCAGGACAAGGTGTTTGGCCTTATGACCTACGGTGGCAAAAACAAGTGGTACGGCAAGGATATCGATGGTATCTGCCGCATGAGGCAGGCCATCTTTATGGGCGTCTACGGCTGCCCCGGCTTTGATACGTGGGGGCCGTTTAAACTCACCGGCGGTGTCCAAAAGGGACACCCGACCGCTGAGGAAATTAAGGGCGCCGTCGACTTCTTCGACAAGATCGAAGACGAGTATGGCGACATCATCGTCGAAGAGTACGCCAAGCGCGAGAAGCGTCTAGCCTACGAAAAGGAGCATCCTGCGGGAGGTCTTGTGGCCGGCGTCAAGCGCACGGCAAAGAAGATCGCTAACAAGCTGTAACTGTGAAGGTGCTTTTGAGCGTTTAACCCATACGGCGGGTCCGAGCAGATTCGGGCCCGCCGTCTTTTTCTATCGTTACTCGGTAAAGGCGTTGCCGACGCTCTGGCCGCCAACATACGTCTCGACGAGGGTGAGCTCATGGTCGAACACGACAAAGTCGGCGTCGCGACCCGGCATGATGCTGCCGCACTTATCCTCGATGTGCGCGGAGCGTGCCGGCACCTCGGTTGCCATGCGAATGGCGATATCGGCGCTGGCGATGCCCCAGTCGACGATGTTCTTGACGCCCTGGGCAAGCGTGAGCACCGAGCCGGCAATGCTCTTGCCGTCGGCGAGCCAGCACAGGTTGTCCTTCATGATGACGTCCATGCCACCACTGGTGTAGCTGCCCTCGGGCATGCCGCCGCAGCCCAGGCAGTCGGTGATGAGCACCGTGTGCTGCCAGCCCTTTGCCTGCAGCAGTGCCTTGATGGCGGCAGGGTTTACGTGCTTGCCGTCACAGATGATCTCGGCGTAGGTCTCGGGCGTGGACATGGCAGCACCCACGACACCGGGCTCACGGTGATGCAGCCCGCGCTGGCCGTTATAAGTATGCGTAAAGCAGCTGGCACCGGCGTTGATGGCAGCGATGCACTCATCGTAGGTGGCGTCGGAGTGACCGATGCTGGTCACCACACCCTTGGCGTTCAGAGCAGCCGCATAAGCAGCGGCACCGTCGCGCTCGGCCGCCATGGCGCTCTTAACGATGCGACCACCCGCAGCCTCCTGCCACTGATCGAAGACCTCCTCGGAGGGATCGATCAGGTAGGCGGGGTTCTGTGCGCCCACGTGCTTCATGGTAAAGAAGGGGCCCTCCAGATAGATGCCCTGAATGCGAGCACCGCAGAAGTCAGGGCCGCGACCCTCGTCCGCCTGGGCGATGGCGGCGCAGGCATCCTTGATCTGCTCGACGCCATCGGTGAACGTCGTGGGAAGCCAGCTGGTGGTACCGCGACGGGCGAGCTCGGTCGAGCTGATATCAATGCCCTCGGGATCGTTATCGGTAGTCGAGTGGTTATAGAAGCCATGGATGTGAGTATCGACCATACCCGGTGCGATCCACGATCCCGTGTAGTCCTTAATCTCGCAAGAGGGCTCGTCGGCCTGCCAGGCGCCAAAAACGCCATCCTCGACCATAAGATAGCCGCCCAGTTGCGGGCCTGCCGGCAAGAAGAACTTGTCAGCCTTAATTGCGTACGTGCTCATATGCACTCCTTGCTTCTAAAGCAGTTGACTGTGGTAATGCTTATACCCGGTCCATGTAAAAACAAAAAGCGCCCGCCCGCCGTTATGAGCGGACGGGCGCCCTTACAGGGGGACGCGATTAAGCGGTGAAGGGGTGAATCGTCACGCCCTTGACCACGCGGTTGACCGTGCCGGTGGGGCTCGGCGTATCGGGCGTGTTGCCCACGCGAACGGAGTTGAGCAGGCTGTTAGCCTGGGCAAACATCACGAACGGCAGGGCAAGGTAGCCCTCGGGAAGCGCCTCGTAGCCCTTAAAGGTGAAGGACTCGCCCTCGTAGACGGTAGCGCCATCCTGCTGAACGGCAACGGTGTGCTGAGCGATCTTGTCGCCACCGATCTCGTTGAGGATGTCGATGTCGTACTGACGGGTGTAGGCGTCGTTGTTGACGAACACGAAGACGAGCGTCTTATCGTCGACGAAGGACTTAGGTCCGTGACGATAACCCATGGAGGTGTCGTAGGAAGTAGCAACCAGACCGTGAGCGAGCTCGAGGATCTTGAGCTGGCTCTCCTGGGCAAGGCCACCAAAGGAGCCAGAACCCAAGTAGGTCACGCGGTTGAAGTCGCCAGCCAGGTAATCGGCGATCTCAGGCTCACGGGAGATGACCTCCTCGCCCATCTTGGCAATCGTCTCGACCCACTCGGCCTTCTGCTCGTCAGAGGCAGTGTCGAAAATAAGGGTGGAGAGCAGGGTCATGCAGGTGTAGGAACCGGTCATGGCGAAGCCCTTGTCGTTGGCGCGCGGGATGAGCAGCGTCAGCGCATTGGGATCATCGGCAGACTCGACGGCGAGCTTGCCCTCGGGAGCGCAGGTGATGTTGAGGAACTTGACGTTGTGGACGAGCTCCTTGGCAACGGCAACGGCGGCAAGGCTCTCGGGGCTGTTGCCAGAGCGGGCAAAGGAAACCACGAGCGTGGGATCCTCGGCGCGCAGGAAGTCGCGCGGGGCGCTCACGATGTCGGTCGTGGCGATGGGCTTAAAGTCGTAGAGATCAGTGTTGCCAGCGTGACGCAGGTACGGGGCGCAGGTATCGCCAACGTAGTCGGACGTACCGGCACCGGTGAAGACAACGGACAGACGACCCTCGCCCATAGCGCGAGCCTCGGCCAGGAAGGCCTCGATGGCCTCCTTGTTCTCGCGATAGATGTTGAGCGTATCACGCCAAAGCTCGGGCTGCTGAGCAATCTCGGCCGTGGTGATCTGGGCGCCGAGCTCGGTGAGCTCCTCGACACTCTTCTCGAACATTTCTAATACCTCTCTCTAGAAGTAATCCTCTGACGTGCAATTATACACTTCGGTTGGTTATCTGGTAGTAACCAGTTAAATGCAAAGAATCACCATATGGAAACGATGCGAGCACTAGTTACTGCGCTGGTGGTAAACCTTGTATTTAAACTGATCGGCACGAGCAACCGAGAGTGTGTACTCCACTACCTCGTTTGACTCGTTATACGTAGTCCTGACCAAATCGAGCACAGGCGAGCCCTCGACAATTCCCAAAAGGTGGGCATCGGTGGGACGGGCTATGCTCGCATAGAACTCCTCTTCGGCCACGCGAATCTTTTGCTGAAAGTCCTGCTCAATCACATCGTAAAGCGGCTTACGCTCCAGCAGCGGTCGCTTTAGGGACAGAAATTGACGAACCGGTAGATAGCTGCGTTCGACCATCATGGGCATGTTGTCGGCAGAGCGAAGGCGCTTGAGCTTAAAAATGCGATCACCGATGCGCAATCCCATATGCTCGGCCAGATTCTTATCGGCCTCCATCTCGCAAAACTCGAGAATCGTGGTCTCGGGTTCTCGACCCATCGCGCGCATCTGCTCGGTAAAGCTGTAGGACTGCATAAGATTGGTTGCTTTTGCCGAACGGTCGGTCACAAAGGTACCGCGACCGTGCTGCCGAACCACCAGTCCTAAACGCTCCAGTTCCTGCAGAGCCAGGCGTACCGTAGTGCGCGAGAGACCATAGCGCTCCGAAAGTTCGCGCTCGGAAGGAATCATGTCACCGGCGCGATATTCATGGTCAATCTTTTCGGTCAGAATATCGACCAGCTGATCGTACAGCGGTTGCTTACGCGCTCCGATCGCCATCCTATCCTCCCTTTTGCTCGAATTCGGCTAACTACCTAGGGTGTTATGCATTATCTGTCTGCCACACCCGAATCATTAAGAAAACAAAAGCCGCGCGCTCTTTCGAGCACGCGGCTTTTAACATACACATGGCTTAAGGGGTCGGGGTGTGAGCCGCGTAGGGACACACCCCTCAAGCTAGAGCCTTACCAGATGCTCGGCCAGAGACCAAGCGGGCCAGCGCCCAGGATGCCAAGGACGAAGAGCAGGAGAATGCCCTTGGTCGGGGTCCAGCTGTGCTTAGCGAACATGTAGTAAAGCAGCAGCGTAAGCATAAGCGGGACGAGCTTCGGGACGATGGTGTTGAGGGTGTCGGCAACAGAGAAGTTGACCGGATCCTCGGTGACGGTGCCGTAGGTAACGGACTCCATGCCGTTGCCCAGATCGGTGACGCCGCACTCGACAGCGTTGCCGTCGGCATCGGAAGCGGTAAGGGCGTTGCCGTCCTTATCGGTCATGGCGATGGTACCGGCCTCA
Source organism: uncultured Collinsella sp. (assembly GCA_902496845.1). GTDB lineage: Bacteria > Actinomycetota > Coriobacteriia > Coriobacteriales > Coriobacteriaceae > Collinsella. The sequence continues at coordinate 15,515 of CABVCJ010000030.1, read as the reverse complement.
GCGGTCTCGGTATCGATGCCCTCCATACCGGTGAAGTTCTCGGCCTCCTTCTCGGAGACGATCACGGTAGTAGCGGAGAGGCCACGGGTGGTGCCGTTGGGGATCTGGAGGTTGATCTGGGTGCCACCCATGGTGACGACCAGGCAACCGACGACGAAGACGCCCATGATGGAAGCGGCACGCGTGAAGGCCTGCATGTTGGCGGTCAGAGCGTCAATAGCGCTGGTGCCAAGCTTGTAGGACCAGTTCATGAGCCAGAAGCGCAGAGCGAACTGGACGACGTTGAAGATCACCAGGAAGATGATCGGTGCAGCGGCGTTGCCGTTGATGGCCATGTTGGAGGTGATGCCGGCCGTGATAGGCACGAGCGTCAGCCAGAACAGGGCGTCACCGATACCACCGAGCGGGCCCATTGCGGCGACGCGGACGGCGCGGATCGTGGGGATGTCAACCTTGTTCTGCTCGAGCGAAAGCACGATGCCCATAACAAAGGTGACAAGGAACGGGTGGGTGTTGAAGAACTCCAGGTTGTGGCTCATGGAAGCCGCGAGGTCGTTCTTGTTGGTGTGGATCTTCTCCAGACCGGGGATGATGGAGTAGAGCCAGCCAGCGGCCTGCATGCGCTCGTAGTTGAACGATGCCTGCAGGAAGCAGGAGCGCCAAGCCATCTTGTTGAGGGTCTTCTGGTCGAGCTGCGGAGCAGGAGTGAGATCCTCGTAGTGCTCCGGGATCACATACTCATTAGATGCCATCTTCGAAGTCACCTCCGTCAGAAACAGCTGCACCCTTCAGCTCGGTCTGCTGCTGGAAGTCCCAGAAAGCGATGCCGAAGCCGATGAGAGCGAGGATGAGCAGAGCAGGGGTTGCCAGCGAATCGTTGGCAACGGTGATGAGCGCGAGGCCAAAGCCCATGAGGAAGAAGCCCCACATATCGCGGTTCATCATAACCTTGAGCAGGACGGCGAAGCCGACGAAGCGCATCATGCCGCCTGCAGCGGACAGACCGGTCTGCAGCCAAGTCGGGATGGCGGAAGCGATGGTCTGACCAATGGTAGCGCCAGCGATGAAGAACAGGGTGACGACGACAGCGAAGATCAGGCCGAGCAGAGCCATGGCGAAGTAGTTCAGGCGCTCGATGCCCTTGGTGTCCGCGTTGTGAGCCATGTTATCGGCCGTGGACATAAGCGGGGACATAAGCGTGAAGACCAGGGTAACGCCGAGCTGGCCAAGCAGAGCGAACGGAATGGCGAGACCGACTGCCGCGTTGGGCTCGAGGCCCGTGGCGATAGCGAGAATGGCTGCCATGATGCCGCCGATGACGGCGTTAGGCGGCTGAGCGCCTCCGATCGGCATGTTGCCGATCGTCATGAGCTGATAGGTACCACCCACGAGAAGACCGGTGTTGAGGTCGCCAAGGATAAGACCGATGACGGCGCCGGTGACGATGGGCTGATAGAGAGACTCGAGGAAGTCAAACTGGTCGATTGCCGCGATGAACGTGACGACGAAGACCAGAGCGATCTGGATGATCGAGTATTCCATCTTGCTCCTCCTTTCAAAATGTATGTACGCACTTTGGATTTCACGTACAGAACGTCAGGGTTTCACTCCTGACAACGTGGATCACGAGGATTACGAGAAGAGCTTGCTCGTGTCCTCAACAGGCGTGCTCGGAACGCGCCTGATCTCCAACTCCACCCCCAATTCCTGCAGCTCTTTAAACGCAGCGACATCCTCGTCGTTAACTGCGACGGAGGTGGCGACTTGGCGCTTTCCTTCCGACATGTGCATGTTGCCGATGTTTACCTTCTTTATAGGCACACCGCCCTTGACGAGCGTAAGCACGTCTTCCGGTGTTTCGGCCACGATGAAGATCTTCTGGCGCGGGCTCGCCTTGCCAATGACGTCGATGGTCTTCTGCAGAGAGAAGAAACGCGTAGCGACGCCGGCGGGAGCGGCCATCTTCATGAGGTTCTGGCGCATGGTGTTGGACGCCACGTCGTCGTTGGCGACGAGGATGAGGTTGGAGCCCAGGGTGGAGTTCCACTGGGTGGCAACCTGACCATGAACCAGTCGGTTATCGATGCGGGTAAGAAGAATGTTGGGTTCTGCCATGTTGATCAGCTTCCTTTCGTTATTTGCTGACGACAGTTACTTGATCTCCTGAATCGCGTAACGCGAAACATCTACGACGGCTCCGGATCGGACTTTGATCTGGACCTTCTCGCCTTCGATGCCTTTGACGGTTCCGTAGATACCGCCGGCGAAAAGAACCTCTTGACCCGGCTTGAGCTCGGTGTGCAGCTCCTTGAAGTACTTCTGCTTCTTCTTCATGTTGATTTGCGACCAGATGGTGTAAATCAAGCCCATGATGACAAGCAGGCCTAAAAGGGCGACCGAGGAGCTCAGGACGTTGGCTCCGAAATCGGCCATTAGATGCCGTCCTCGTCGCCGAAGATATCCTCTTCGTCGGAGCCGGCAACGGATGCGACCGTCTGGGCGGTGATGCCCGTCTGGCCAACGGTCACGGCCTGCTCGCCAAGCTCGGCGAGCGTGGCGTTGCCGCGGAGGAACAGAAGCTCAATAACCATGGGAAGGTTGGTGCCGGTCAGAACCTCGACGTTGTCGACATCCTGGGCAATCATCATCGCCTGGTTGAACGGGGTGCCACCAAGCAGGTCGGTAAAGACGAGCACGCCATCGCACTCCTCGCGCATGGCGGTAATAGCGGCGCGGAGATCCTCACCGTAGGAAGCAGCCTGGTCGCCCTCAAAAGGAACGACGGTAAAAGCGGGCTGGTCGCCAGCAACCATAGCGATAGCGCTTGCGAGGCCGGGTGCGAACTGTCCATGACCGGTAAGAATAAAGCCAACCATTCAAATTTCCCTTCCGAAGGTGTGTACGATCTGAGTCCGATGATTTTCGGAAGCCAGCGGGCGCTCGCCCTTAAAGCTTCTTAGAAAGCGTACTTTGAAGACCAGTGGTTTCTAAACTGGTAGTAACCACGTGAGGTGTTGTTGTCACTATATCACCCCAGAAGAGGTCGCTTTCGTTGATTCATACGGTAAAACGTTTTTGCACCGCTCACGGTGATAAATCGACCGTTTACCGGTCGTTAACACTTCTACCTGCGGTTTTGAAACCGTTCCGAAATGCTTTGGCAAAAGATCGGATCTTTTCCTGTGTCTAAACAACGCAGGGCGGCTAAAAATAGCGTGTAGAAAAATTGCAGGTCATTGTGAAGATATGTGAATTGGTCTTTTTGACTTAATACCAGTTAGAACCAGTTTTGAGATTATCGGTGAACGGTAGTTTTCGACCGTTCACCGGTTACTTGCAATCGTTTGCAGTCGTTTTCCCAGATGAATTAGGGAAACACAATGGAGCGCTTGCGCGATCAAGGGAAGTTTTGACATTTGTCCTCATCCCCCGCGCGCCAAACTCCGACACCCAAAATGAGCCATAGCTCTCGCTATTCGTCTCACAAACATTACTTACTCTAATCTGTAATTGTTTATCGTTTATCATTAAATATGATATAAGATACAAGTATCATCCAAGACATTGGTTGGAGGAGCTATGATCCGCTGGAACGTATCCAAATCGAATGAAGCCATCGACCGTGAACAGGCAATAGCCGATCTGAGGAAGCTCACTCGCATCTGCAAATGGGCCACAATCTGCACCACCGTGGCGCTCGCTCTGGGACTTCTCGCAGTCATTGCGATTGACCTTCTACTCGTATTGCCTAGCCTCTCCCAAGGGTCGTGTCTCCAATCCGTAGAACTTCAAGGCGGCGAAGGGCCGTGCCTGGCTATCGTCGGTACCGATGCGCAGACCCCACTTATGCTCGTCGCACACGATGGTCACACTGCCATAGGGAGCCTCTTGATGACATGCCTCGCGCTTACCATCGCGCTAAGCGTGCGCAGGCTTTTCTTAAACATTGAAAAGGAAGGCAGGCCCTTTGACCTTGAATGTAACCAGACACTTCGTCGAGTAGGACATTTATTCCTTATCGGCGGCGTTGCCGTGAGGCTTCTTGGTGCCGTAATCACGGGAATGATACTCTCAGGATTTGGCGGCAGCTTTACGGATGCGTTCGCCGGCCAGTTATTCGAGCCCTCCATGCTCTTTGCGGGCCTGATTATTTGCCTGATTGCCAGCATCTTCCGCTACGGGTATATCCTGCAAAAACAAGATGACGAGTTGCTCTAGGGGGAATCCATGATTATTCTGCGGCTTGACCGCATGCTCGCCGAACGCAAGATCTCATCCAAAGAGCTTGCGGGACGCGTGGGCATCTCCCAGGTCAATATGTCACGCATTAAGACGGGCAAGGTTTCTGCCATACGTTTTTCAACTCTTGACGCGATATGCCGGGCACTCGACTGCCAACCGGGCGATGTACTGGAATATATGCCTGACGATGAAGCCGATAACCTTTTTGGACTTAAAGATGAATAGCCATAATTAAGCCGCCAATCACGCCCTCAACGCAAAAAGTCCGCCAGAACGACTTCCGTACTGGCGGACTTTCTGCTGTCTATCGGCTAGATGCTCGATGAGCCGTGCGACTCTTTACGCAAACAGGCCGTAGATGCTGATGTTGGCCTTGGCGTAGAGGCCGTTAGCATACTCGGTCCACTTGGAGCTGGCGCTCGAAGCCTGCGAAGAGTACTGCTGGTAAGCAGTGTAGTAGGCGGTCATGGCCTGCTTATAGGTGGCGCTATCGGCCGTAAAGGCATCGTCGGCAAAGGCCTTAGCGTAGGTGCCGTTCTCGTCCTTCCAGGTACCCTTCGAGCTATCCCACTCGTCGCCGGCAAGTTTGATGATGTAATCGGCGTAGTCCTTGCTCGCGGTCTCCTCGTTGCCGTCAGCAGGCTCGGTCGGGGCGGTCGGCATGCTTGCGGAGCTATCGCCCACCTTCTTCTTGTAGAGCTTCTGCAGCGTCGCGGACTGACGGACGATCTGCTTGGCCTGGTCCTTGGACACGCCATACTGCGTGGCCATGGTCTTGTAGTCCGAAGTGCCGATGGAATCCTCGGCGTACTTCTTCATCTCCTTAGAAGAGACGGTGATGCCCTCGTCCTCGGCAGCGTCGAGCAGGATCTTGTTCCGCACGTAGGACAGGATGACGTCGGCAGAGGGAGCGGTGTAGTTGCCATCGCCATCCTTGACGGTGTCGAGGCTGTACTGGCTCTCAATGGCCTCGCGCGCGGTGATGTCGCTCTTCTTGCCGTTGTAGCTGTAGCTTGCCACGGTCGAATCGAGCTGGTCCTCGGTGAGGGTCGCCGAGCCGACGCCCTTGCCGCCAAAACCACCGTTGCCGATAAAGAAGCCGACCACAGCAGCGATCACGACTGCAACCACGAAGGCGGCAATCATCGTCTTCTTGTGCTTGGATGCGCGGTCGTCTTCGTCGGAACCCAGGATATCGTCGTCCTCGTCCTGCTCCTCGGGCATGAGGTTCTCGTCGGCGGCGTCCGCGGCGATCTTTGCCTCCAGGCGAGCGTCCTCCTCCTCGGCCGTCGTACCGGCGGCAATATGTTCGGCAGACGTACCGGCGACCAGATCGATCTTCTCCTCCTCATCACCATCGGGGCCTTCGCCGCGCTCGATGATCTGGATGCCGTCGATCTCGTCCTTCTCGTCCTTCTTTTGAATCAGACCCATATCAGTTACTCCTTGTTAGGAAACATAGTCCGCAATAGAATACGCCCGACAAAGCGCCGGGCGTATTGATTCTCAGGTTATACGCAAACACTTAAGTACTATTTAGGCGTTTGCAGTCTGCATGCCTTAGGCCAGGTGCGCGATAACGGCATCGGCAAAGGCCTGCGTGCCCACAGCGCCCTCAACGGAGCCGGTCTGGGCACGACGAACGTCGCCGGTAACCTGCTCACCCTCGTCGAGCGTGGCAGAAACGGCGGCGCGAATGCGATTGGCCGCGTCGTTCTCGCCCAGGTGATCGAGCATCATAGCCGCGGACAGAATCTCGGCCGTGGGGTTAGCGATATCCTGGCCAGCGATATCGGGCGCGGAGCCGTGCGTCGCCTCGAAGATGGCGCAGTCGGCACCGATGTTGGAACCCGGAGCCATACCCAGTCCACCTACCAGACCGGCGCACAGGTCGCTCACAATGTCACCGTACAGGTTGGGCAGCACCAGGACATCGAAGTCGTTGGGGTTCTGGACCAGGCCCATGCAGGTGGCGTCGACAATCTTGTCGTTGAACTCGATATCGGGATAGTTGGCGGCCACCTCGCGCGCAACGCGCAGGAACAGGCCATCGGTCGCCTTCATGATGTTGGCCTTATGCACGGCCGTCACCTTTTTGCGGCCGCAGCGGCGGGCGTACTCAAAAGCGTACTCCACAATGCGGCGGCTCTTGGCGATGGAAATCGGCTTGATTGAGATGGCGGAATCCGCGGCGAAGGTCTTCTGGCCCGAGCGCTCGACGAGCTGCGAGAGCTCCTCGACCTCGGCAGCGCCCTCATCGAACTCGATGCCGGCATAGAGGTCCTCGGTGTTCTCGCGCACGATAACCAGGTCGACGTCGCGGAAGCGCGAGCCGTCGCCCGGCTGCGACAGGCAGGGGCGCACGCAGGCGTACAGGTCAAAATGCTTGCGCAGGGCGACGTTAACGCTGCGGAAACCCGTGCCGACCGGCGTGGTGATGGGGCCCTTGATAGCAACCTTGGTCTCGGCGACCGCATCGAGCACATGTTGGGGCAGCGGCGTGCCAAACTCGTCCATGACGCCGGCACCGGCCTCCTGGACGTTCCAGTTGATCTGGACACCAGTGGCCTCGACCACGCGGCGCATAGCCTGCGTAATCTCGGGACCGATACCGTCACCAGGAATCAGGACTACATCGTGCGCCATAATCTGTTACTCCTCGTCTTCGGCGTCGTCAGATTTTTTTACGCTAGCACGCTTCTTCTTTTTGGAGAGATCCAGGCCAAAACGTTTAACAAGCATTTCGCAAATCTCGCTCGAACGGGCCTTGAGATAGCTACCCTTGCCGTTCTCGGCATCGAACTTAAGGCGCAGCGCGAGCTTCTCGGCGACCTCGGCGTCAATCTCGCCCCGGCCAAACTCGTACAGGCAACCGAGCATGTCGCGATACTCGAGGTCGCCGTGGTAGCACTGGATGGCCTCGTCCAGGATGGGCCAAGCCTCGCGCGAACGCTCGACGCTCGTGGCGCCCCACACGCACAGCAGGCGGAAGGCGGCATAGCGCAGCGTGGACGAAATCTCATCGAACAGCGCGGTCTCGGCGCCCTCAAAGGCATCGCCCAGCTGCTCGGGGCAGGTGGTGGCGAGCGCCGCCAGGGCATCGAGAGCCTCCCAGCGGGTCTGAGCCTCGGGGCGGTCGAGCGCCTCGATCAGCGCGGGCACGCAGGGCACGACGCGCTGCGGATCGCGCTCGGCAAGCAGGTGCAGCACGCGGGCGGCAAACTGACGGATGCGGCGCGTGGGGCAGCCGAGCTCCTGGACCAGGCGGTCGACGGCGTTCTCGTTCTCCTCTGCCAGCTGGAGCTGTGCCAGCTCCTCGTCGGTGAGCTGTTCGTCTTTGTTTTCTGCCATAGTTACCTCTTTTTACTATTTCTTAGCGTGCTTGTCAGCACCCTTGCTGTCATCGGTGACCGAGATGAGCTGTCGGTCGGCCGCGCCATTGCGACGCGCACGGCGGCGCTCCTCGGCATCGCCCGCGTCGGCGGCGGCGCGGTGAGCCTTGTTGACGTTAAAGACCTCGTCGTGCTTGCGCCACGGACCGACGGACTCGCCAAAGCTCATCTTAAGGCCGGCGATAAAGCCGCCGAGCCAGCCGATCGGCGCAAACTGCACCAGCGGGAACAGCGAGAACACCCAGGTCAGCAGGACGACTGCCGCAGCTCCCGCAAAGTTGGCAATCCAGTAGTCGCGCTTGGTGATGACGCGCTTTTCGCACGCCCACTGGCCGCACAAAAAGCCGATGTAGATCGCAAAGAGAAAGAGCACCAGCGCAAGCACCACGAACGTCAAGCTCATAGGCGCTACTCCCCGTGATGGTGGCCGCAGCAGCACTCGTGGCCGTCGTCATGACCGTGACCGCCGCAGCACTCGTGGTCCTCGCCATGGTGGTGTCCACAACCGCACTCGTGGTCGTCGCCACGCTCGCCGCAACCGCAGCCTTCCTCGTGAGCACCGTGCTCCTCGGGACGATACTGCGACCAGTCCAGACCGGCGGCGATGGCATCGGCCTCCTCCTTATAGAGGACCGTGACGGCCTGAGTACCCAGCTTGGCACCACCGATGGCATCAAGCATGTCGTAGAGCGTAAAGGCCACGTCGGCACCGGGCAGCGCAAGCTCGCGGTCGTCGGCATAGGCGAGCGCCAAGCGCAGGTCCTTGATGAAGTGCTCGACCATAAAGCCGGGCTTGTAATCGCCGTCGAGCGCCTTGGGCGCCAGGCTCTCCATAGCGCCGGACTTGCCGGTGCCGCCCAGGATCATCTGACGGGTCTTTTCCAGATCGAGGCCGCTCAGCTCGGCAAATGCCATGGCGTCTGCCATGCCGACCATGCAAGCACCCAACGACACCTGGTTGGCGAGCTTGGCAGCCTGGCCCTTGCCGGCGCCGTCGAAGCAGCAGATGGTTGCCGCAAAGGTGGAAAGGATGTCGCGGACCGGCGCGATGTCGTTCTCGGTGGCGCCCACGATAGCCGTAAGCGTGCCGGCGATAGCTCCCGACTCGCCGCCGGTGACGGGGCAGTCAAACGCCATGCGGCCGGAGACCTGGGCGGCCTCGGCAATGTCGCGCGCCAGCTCGGGCGAGCTCGTGGTGAGGTCGATCAGGACCGCGCCGGGCTTAGTGCACGCGAGCAGACCGTCACCCGCCAGGTAGAGCTCCTCGACCTCGGAGGGATAACCCACCATGGTAAAGACGACGTCGGCGTTCGCCGCGGCATCTGCCGGCGTATCGGCCCAGACGGCGCCGCGCTCAACGAGCGCTGTAGCCTTGGACTTGGTGCGGTTGTTGACCGTGACGGGATAGCCAGCGTCCAGAATGTGGCCGGCGATGGGGGCACCCATGATTCCGGTGCCGATAAATGCGACAGAGAGCTTGTTTGCCATGAAACCTTTCCTTTTGGGTTGGCTGTTGTTACCAGGTTGAATACTCGGTGCCAGCGTTTGGGCTGTGAGTCGAGGGCGATTACGGACGCAGCGCTTGCCTACTGGCCGCGCACGCGGCGAGCGATGCGATCGGAAAGAGACGCCCTGTCGGCGCGGTTCTTACCCCAAAACGCGCAGGCCACCATGCCGGGACCCACATGCGAGCCGATGGTGGGGCCCACGGAGCTTCGAATGATCGTGACGTCGGCGCAGCCCTCCTCCTTGCGAATGGCAGCTTCGAGCCAGTCGCCGTCCTTTTCGGCATCGGCCGTCATGATGGCGATGGGCATGGTGCGATCGGGCACGTAGTTCTCGCGGAACGACTTGAGGATGGACTTGAGCGCCTTCTTGCGGCCGCGGTTGACGCCGATCAGCGACAGCGAGCCGGCCAGGTCGTAGGAGAGCTCGGGCTTGACGTCGAGTTTTGCCGTGAGCTGCGCCGCCGCGGGCGGAATGCGGCCGCCGGCAGCCAGTGCGTCGAAGCTCTCGAGCGTAAAGTAGCCGTGGACGTAGGTCTTTGCCTCGTTTGCCCAATCGACCAGCTGCTTGGCGGTCAGTCCCGCCGAACGCTGGCGCACGGCCTCGAGCGCCAAGAGCGCGCCGGTCGCGCAGGGCAGAGCGTTGTCGACCACGTAAAGCTCAAAGTTGGGATACTCGGCGCGCACGGCATCCGCCGCCTGGCACGCGGAGTTGTAGCTCGACGACAGCGCCGAGGTAAAGCACAGGTAGACCGTGGGCGTGCCCTCTTTGGCGCACTCGGTAAAGAACTCGATATAGCGACCGAGCGACACAGCCGAGGTGGACACGCGGGCACCGGCGCGCATGCGATCGTAGAACTCCTTGGGTGTGATGCTCGACCAGATGTCATCCGTGCGCTCCTCGCCATCGATAATGAAGGGGAAGCCCAAGATATCGACATCGAGGTTCGCGGCGACCTCGGGGCTAAAGTCGCAGCAGGTATCGACGACGATGCGGCAACGGTTCGAATGACCGGTGGATGCGGCCTTGTCCATCAAAGCGACTCCTTACGTAAAAAGGCGGCCACCCGCATGGGATGGCCGCCAACCGTTAACTCATGCAAGTTAACGTATTTTACTCGTCAAGTGTTTCGATGCGAGGCTTGATGATGCCATATCCACCATTCTTACGGTGATACACCACATTGATGAGGCCGGTCGTCGCGTTCTCAAACACGTAGAAGTCGTGACCCAGCAGATCGGTCTGCACCAGTGCCTGCTCCTCGGTCATCGGAGTGACATCGATAACCTTCTCGCGGACGAGCAGGTCGTCCTCTTCCTCGGGCAGCAGCAGGTCGGCCAGATCCTCGACGCGCTCGACCGGCGCGACATCCGCGGCGCTGGCACCGCCCTGACGGTTGTCCACGACCTTGGTCTTGAACTTGCGCAGCTGGCGGGTGACCTTATCGGCGGAGAGATCGATGGCGGCATACATATCTGAGCCGTGCTCGGCAACGCGAATCACAGAGCCGCGGGCACGAACCGTGACCTCGACGATTGCCGGGTTGGGGTTCGAGGGGTTCTTCTCATAGCGAAGTACAACGTCGACCGTCATGGGCTCGATATCGAAAACCTTGAGCGCCTCGCCGATCTTCTCATCCACATGCGCACGCAGAGCATCGGTTACCGTCGTCTTGCGTCCAGAAACCTTGATATCCATACGTGGCTCCAATCTGCCTCGGGGACTTACTGTACTGGCTATGTACCCATTGCCGTGCATTTAATCACGCGAATTCCCAAAGACCCGAATAACGACTGCTTGATACCGCATACCGAAGTCTCGCACTTTTCCGTGGCAAAGTGCGCTATAGGAAGGCGTCGACGGAGTTAATTTTTCTCCTGGAAATTAGCTTTGACCTGCTAGTTTTACCAAAATAGAAAAGCCGGGCTCCCCTATTTGGGAGACCCGGCCATGCGTGTTGAAACCGTGAAGAAGCGCCTTGTTCGGTGTATGGCAGACGCCACCCCTACCAATAACTAGCTATTGAGCTTGTTGATGTCATCGTCGGTGATGGCGCCCTCCTGGCTAGACGACGGACTGTCGCCGTTGTTATCAGAGGCGTCGCCATCGGAGGACTCGGTCTCGTTGGACGTGGAGTCGGATGCCTGCACATTGGCCCCCGAAACAGTCTTGGCGGTAAGGTCATAGGGCATTTGGCCATACCAGACGCAGTGGACCGCCTCGAGCGTGCCGTCGACCGTGATACCGTCGAGGGCATCACTCACGGCACGGCACAGCTCATCGTTAGAGCTAAGGCCTGCGACGCCAAGCGTGGAGGGCGCCTCGAGCGTGCCGACATAGGAGATCTGGCTCATCAGGCGCGCGAGGTAACCACCGGCCGTGGAATCACAGATCACGTAATCGACCTCGCCCGACTCGAGTGCCTCGAAGCACTCGTTGATGTTGGAGAAGGTCTTTTGGTTGGCCGTGATGCTCTGCTTGGCAAGCGCTTCCTGCGAGGCCGAGGAAGTCTGAACGCCCAAGGTAGCAGTGTTGAGTGTGTCGGTTGAGACACTCGGGGACTCTCCGTCGCTGGTCTTGCCGAACACGGCGGCAGCATCGTACAGACAGGTGCCAAGCGAGCTGATGTCGCCGCCTGCAGACTTGATGTCGCCAATGAAAATGTCAGCCTTTTTATCGCTGAGCGCGGAATCGGCCGAGGACGCATCGACAAAGGCAACCTTGAGACCCATGCGGCATGCGAGGGCACGAGCGGCATCGACCGCATAGCCCGTGAGGTTTCCGTCGGCATCCTGCATGGCTTGCGGAGCATCGGAAGTATCGAGGGCGACCGTCAGGGTTCCCGGCGTGACCAGGGCGTCGTCCGACACCGTGGGGGTAACGGTCTCGCGCTCGATCTGGTCGATCGTGGGCGTCGTGAACGTGGACAGTGGATTGAACGCGCATCCGCTCAGGCCCAAAACGGCAATGACCGCCGCGGTCCCAGCACCCAACCGAGCCGCATGCATCAAGCTGCCCCTCACCATGTCCACTACCCTGCCTTCTGTGTCGTATACGATCCGTGCCCTGCACGGAATATCGGGTTGTTCCCACCAGCTGACCTGGTATTTGACCCCACACTTGCGCACCGGGGCGTTTGCTCGGGAGGCCGCAGCCACCTTCACGACTGGCCCGCTCGCCCGCGAGGCGGTATTGCCCCAAAGAAAGTAGAACGGACGGTGCGGCTTACATCTAGGACGCGCCATGATCGCGCCGCGCGCACGCGGTCGCTTACGTGGATCCCTTTGACCGCGTCTGTCTTGGACTAGGATGGGCATTTCGTCCGTCCGCAACCACAGCCTGGCAGGAACGTAGCGCATTATAGCTAAGTTCAAGCTATAGTTTAAGGTTAGGGACGTTATTCGCATCGCGAGTACAGATTTCGCAGGTCGTAGCGGGCCACACGTGCCCTGATTGAACCCGTTACTCCCCCTATGGGGAGCCCCGAGGCACCCGTCTTAGGGTGCCGTGGCCAAAATATAGCAAATATGAGTACTGTTACCAAATTAATGGCAGGAATTCTTGGCTCTGCAAGCAGTTCTCACGCTCCGTGACGTCAGATTGGTGCCAGGATATTCCACATTTGTTTATTATCTTTCTAATCTACACCGTCTTTCAATCCCAAAATCACTGATTTTGCTGTTACTTATTTTGTAGCAGTACTCATATTTGCTATATTTTGGCCAGAGTGTATATCCAACCCCCTGTTTTCAAGCATTGTTAGGCGGATTTAAGCCCAAAACACGCCCGCAGCGTGTTAAATAGCGCCTCTTGTTTCTTTCTGCAAGCGTCAACACGGTTGCGATATCGTTTGCCCATGCGTTGGTATATGCGCCATGCGAGTGCCTCTAACGCCTCCATGTCACAGAGCATCTCGTTGTTGACCGTCGCGACCTCGATCCCCATGGACGCCAAACCCGTATTGCGTTTTTCATCGTGAATGCGCCCGCCGTGAGACGAATGCCCCTGCTCACCGTTGTATTCCAGGTCAAACCGAGCTGCTTCCTGATAGGCATCGCAAACCGCATACGGCATCCCCGAGATCGCCTGCGCACGGTCGTTGAACTCGATCTTGTGATCGGTCTTAAAGGGACCGCAGGCAAATCCGCCATAGGAAAACGGAAGCGAAAACATGGCAAGCATGATGCATTCCATGGGTGAGCGCAGGTTTTCCGACAGATAAGGGCACAGCCGCCGCAGCTGCTTGGCCGCGCTCCCCTTGCATGCCGCAAGGTAATCTGCCAAGCGATCGGGCGTCAGCACTGGCTCGACCTCAAAGTAACCGACATCTGACGGATGGTCCCTATCCTTTGCCAGCCTGTTCACGGTGGGCGAGCTGTAAGGGGGCAGATACTGCCCGCGATCGCTCAGCGAAATCTTGGAGCACAGCTCCTGGGCCAGGGCAAATGCCTGGATGCAGCCGACTTCGCGCGCAACGGCTACGCAGAGGGCCTCGGGAGACAAGCTGTACACCCCCGGCTCCACCTCCAAAATCGAGGCGTCCGGCAGGCCTGTAGAACAAACGGACCAGCTTGCACCAGGCATGCGGCGACGCTGCTTCGCCGACCCCACCAGCAGGCACAGGTCTTCTTGAACCTCGCCACTCACGGCCCCGATCCTCACCAAATCGGGAAGATAGATGTCCTCGGCCGAGGGCGACGATGCGTGCAGCACACGGCGCTCTTCATCGGGATCGAGGTCCCTCCAGCTGATGTAACCCATTTTTCGGCGCTCGGCGCGCATCATGCGCAGCGCCGAGGCGCCGGTCAGGATTACGGAGGCCGCCAGTTGCTCGCTTGTCGGCTCGATGCGCCGCGCAATCTTCACTGCCACAAAACCACCCCTACCAGACGCGTGCGATAGCGAGACCATCGACTGCCGCGGCGCCGGCACGCTTGAGCTCCGTCGAGGCCGCCGCCATGGTCGCGCCCGTGGTAATGACATCATCGATGAGCAGCAGACGGCGGCCGCGCACATCCTCGACCGTCTCGTACATGCCCCAGGCATGCTCCCGGCGCTCATCGCGACCGAGCTCTCGCTGGTCACCATGACCGTATTTAACCAGGGCGTCCAGCAACGGGACACCCGAAAGATTGCAAAACGAGCGCGCGATTGCTTCCATATGATCGAACCCACGCCGCCGAAACGCTGCCGCAGTCGCGGGCACAAATACCACCGCGTCGGCGCCGGACAGCACGCTGCCGTAGCGATCGGATGCTGCCACCTGGGCATGCAAGGCAGTGTCGTAGAGCAACTCCGCCAGATACGGTGCCAGACGGCGCTCGCCCGCATCCTTGTACGCCTTGATGATGCGCGGCAGCGGATGTGCATAGACGGCACACGCCAGGCAGCGATCGAGCGCCTCGGCCATTGCCGAAGACGTGCCCTCGACCGAGCACTCGGTACACAGCAAATCCCCAAACGGGGCGCCGCATCGGATGCAACTATGACACGGATCGATGAGCGCGAGCGATGCCAGACAATCCTGGCAGATCAGCGCACCGGAACGCTCGCAGCCAGCGCATCGCGTGGGCGACAACGCCTCGAGCGCCTCATACGTCGCGCGCTCGGCAAGCGGTAGCAATTCGTCCGCAAACGGTAGGACGCCTGCGCCCTGCAAGCGAGTCAATACGTTCAGATGTCTCTTCATGACACAACCCTCCCTACGCGAAGGCGAAGGGAGGGTTGTCGGTGTAGAGCCATGATACCCAGAGGTGCTGGGGTCAGGCGGGTTACATCCGCTTACGGACGTTATTCGCCGGCAGGCGGTTGCGGTGCGGACGAGGTGCGGGTCGAGCCTTCGCCACCGTCCTGGCGCGGCTTGCGGGAGCGACGGCGACGGCGACGCTTTTGACCCTGGTCGGTCGAGCCCTCGCCGCCGCGATCCTCACGCGGTTCGCACTCGTCGCGAGCGCCGCCGTGCGAAGCCTTGGCGGCAGCTCCTCCGCCATCGCCGGGGCGACGGCGCGTGACCTTGACTTCGCCATCCGAAACCTGATCGGCCACAGAAGGAACCGAGGGCTTCTGCTGCGTGCCCGAGGAATGGCGGCGGCGCGGACGCGGTGCGCGCTCCTCCTCGCCACGCGGCTTGCCAGCCTTATCAGCAGGCGCATCGGAGGCCGAGGCGCCCTTGAGAGCGGCACCGGCCTCGCGAGCAGCTGCGGCGCGGAAGGCGTCCTCGCGCTCCTCGCTCGACAGGTGACGGCGACGACGGCGCGTGGGGTTCATGCCACCGCCGCGGTTTTGCTGCTGGGGCTGCTGAGCCTCGCGCTCGCGGGAAGCGTTCTTGCCCGCAGTCTCGCCGCTGTCGACGGACGCCGCGCGCTTGCGGCGGCG
>CABVCJ010000029.1 GCA_902496845.1 uncultured Collinsella sp. | reverse complement strand
GGGCAACGTTCGCAAGCCATGCATTAGCCGAATCGTTGTCGCTCACCTTAAGATCGATCATGCGCTTGCCCTCGTCAATACGATCAAGACGCATCTCGTCATTCTCAAAAACGCGCATGAGCTGAGGCGTCTTAAGCCGCGAGATAGTTGCATTGAGCGTGATCAGAATACTCTTAAGCGTCCTATCTGCCGCACCTCGAAAATCGCGATACTGCTCAACGCCATACAGATCAGCGTTCTCCGCACCAAACTTATCGAGAAACTCCCTGGACTCCACCTCTTCTACAAGGTAGTCCAACGGGAATCGCCCCTCACCATCTCCCGTAACCTTGATGAGCGCAGCCAGTTTAAAGACGTTGTTCATCTTAAGGTAGCGGCGCGGGGCATTGGGGTCCTCACCCGGCGTAAGGGTGCCGGCAAGGGTCTCCAGGAGGAACAGGATTCCAACAATCGCTCGAAGCAGCAGGTCGCTCGCGTTATTCCAGAACGGATCATACCTAAGGCTACGGCCGCCAGGATCGACCCCCTCCATGATTGCCGCCACTGTGGTGGGGATATCCTCGACATCCATCACGTAGCGCAGAGGGTCGTATCCGGCCGACTGCTCGGGATTAACAGTATCGAGAACCGTTACCTCGTAGCCGTCCTCTTCAAAGCCTTTCCCCGTACGGCGCAGCAGCTCACCCTTGGTGTCTGTGACCACATAACAGCATTCGTGGTGATTGAGCAGGTTGGGCAAAATGAAACTCGCCGTTTTGCCGCTGCCGGTACCTCCAAAGGCAAAGACATTGTTGGACACGCTCGTCTCCCAATGCTTGTCGTCCTCGTAGAACGCCACCGTGGCACCCTGCGCCAGGATCACGTCGCGCTGCTCATCGCCGGACGACAGCGCCCGCATCTCCTCCTTAGTCGCCCACTTCTTGGTCTGATACTCCGTTTGCTGCGCGGCCTCGTAGCCGTACATCTTGATGACTGGCATGGCGTGACCCCTTTCTTGTCCGTGGCGTTAGTGGTTGTTAAGCAATGCGATCGTCGCCGTCGTCCTCATTGAGCTGTGCCGAGTGCGGCGACTTGGTCGCGTGACCGATCAGGCGCTCGGCCTGCGCCAGATAACTCTCGCGAGCAGCAGTTGAGACCGTTGTGTCGCCCAGGTACGCAAGCAGTGCATGGATCATCAGCTTGTCAAGCAGGTCGTAATCTTTATGATGCTTGATATTGAGGAGATAGCGATTTTCGAGTCCGTGTACTTTGTTGGTCAAATCGATTTCCATCTTTTCCTCCATGTAATAAAAAGTGTGTCGTTCGTCCAAAAGTGCCTCAAACGGGCGTTTGACGCATAACTCAAAGTTGAAACGCGGACTCGTATCGAACACGCGTCGCTGCACCTTGAGGTAGCGCTTATAAAACATGACGGCATCATCTTCATCCGCCGTAAAGCCACGCGATCCATCGCGGTGCAGCCGGTCGCATGGCTTTCTGCCATCGGTGTGGCGCACGAAGGAGGACGGGATATAGGCACCCTGTTTGGTGCTGTACTTCATCCCTGTCGCAACTTCCTCGAACAAGAGAACGCCAGCCGATTTGAAACCCGCATTGCGCCCATGCCTAAACATGCTCACTACAGTCGCCACGCTTTCCATGCGACTATCGCGCGGGGGGAAATACAGCAGCAGCAAAGCGAGTGTCGCGGCAGTCAAAAGTTCGCGGGCCTCATGCACATCGGCTCGATACTGCTCGGGCACCAGCCCGGGAATATCGGGCGAGCGCTCTTCCAGCACGCCAACGAGCGATTTGGCCAGGCGCTCGACGTTCTTCTCGCCGCAGTACGGACACGGAAGAGACCGTTCTACCTTTCCGTTCATTTCGCACATGTCGCGGAGATCCTCGTCGATCGCACTGAGGAATGCCTCGTAGATGTTGTCCCGTTTCTTCATGAATGTTTCTTTCTATCCGGTTTCGGGTGTTTGGTGTAAGTCTGTTCTAAGTTTTAGAATGCTCTGAGGTATGGATGATGACAATCGACCTAACCTGCAGCTTCGTTAGTGAAATCACCCTGCTTGATAGCGCGGTTTGCCTAAAGGCTGTGTAGCGATTGCATCAAGCAGTTGGTATTGAGTTGGTTTTGGATTGCTTCGAGGATAGCACAGTAGGCTGTTCTCGTCATTAGAAATTTTTAAATTTTTCTGCTATTATATAGCCCACTAAGAAGAAAGGGCTCTATACATGCGTGAAACAACATCATTGCCACGTCTCACCGCCGCCGCCCTCTCGCGCGCGCTTAACCTAGAACAAGGCAGCCGCCTACTCACCGTTCGCCTACCTGGCGCCATCGGCTGCGAGGCGCTTCGTGAATGCTTCAGGCTGAACGGCAACGGCGTACCTAATATTTGCGAACTTGAGCCCGGCAAGCAGAACACGGGCAATGACAACGCGGCGCCGGTGTTTATCGATGCCACAGCTTGCGTTCGCAAACGTTTTCGCGAAATCAACAGCGCATGTGAGGCGCTCATTAATGATCTGGAGCCTGGCTACCTGGGCTTCTGCGATTGGGAGGCCTATCTCTGGTGCCTGTATGCACTAGCCCTCTCCGGTCGTACTCGAGCCGCCGTACTGCTGCCGTTCGAGTCTTTGGACAACGCCGAGCAGGCACGCGCGATTCTGTTGCGCGAGGGGCTCGTCGAAAGCGTCCTATATCACCCGCTCGCCGAATCTCCGATGCACGGCATGTACGCACTTATTGTATTGTCGACGGGAAATCGCAGCGTTTCATTCCGCAATGCCGCCACGCCCATGCCACGCCTTCGGTTTGCCGACGGGGCTCGCTACCCCAATCTTCCCTTGGCTTTCTCCCCTGACTGGAGCGGCATCGAGTGCGACTCACGCAAAACGGTTTCCATTGAAACCGTCGAGCTCGAAACGCGCAAGCTACTCCAACACCACGCCGCGCTCTCCAAAGGCAGGGTTGGCCTGATCTCCGTAGCTCAAAACTACAGCGCAACGCTCGGCGACAGCTTTATGCGCGTGGTGCCGTTTATGCCCCGAGACAGCACCACCTCGGATGACATCGACGCTGTCGAGGTGCGCCGCATTTCATCTCAGGATTTCCGCAACGGCTATTTGCTGCCCAAGGATGTTGCGGAAGGCGCGTCGGAGCTGGATTCCGAACCTGTAAAGGTAAGTCCAGACGTGTTGGCTCGTTACGAGCTTCGTTGCGGCGATATCGTCATGCCGCGCATACTCGGTCGTTACGGCGCGTCGAACCTACTTGTGGTCGGCATCGATGATGCAAAGCAGCATCTAGTTGCCTCGCACAACACCACCGCCATTCGCCCGGCGATTCCAACGATGACCGACGAGGAGCGCATGGTGTATGCAGAGATGGTCGCGGCGTACCTCACCGACGGCCATGGGTCCATAGTTTTGCAGGTATTGTCCGACAATCAGTACAGCCACGCCATCCGCCCTACCGATCTGTTCGAGATCGAAGTCCCACCAGCACTCGACCCGCGTACGTGCGAGTATAGCGAATCCATCAATCGCTTTGCCGAGGTCGTAAGGGCCAAGAAACAAGCCGAGGCCGCTGTCGCCCAAGCCCAGCGCAACCTCGAAGCCGCAAAGAAGGCCGTTACTCAGGTGGTCGACCAGGCCTGCGAGTAGCGCATACATAGGCAGTAGAAACGTCTTAAGCCGGCGGCAGGAACTAATCCTGCCGCCGGCTTAACTATCTAGCCTATTCCCATCCCGTGGTCTGAGGATTCCATTTGCGCACATTCGCCGAACGATTAAAGCACGGTGCATACAACCGATTGACGATTTCCTCTGCCTCAGCAATGTTCCCCGCGAGATCAAGTACCCCCGCCTGCCTCGCCATCTTTATGTACTGCGCAGAACCATTTTGTTTCCACCAGAGAGGCGCCACGAACTCTTCCGGCATTGCCACCTTGCGGGCAGACGCTTCTTTCTCGACTCTCTCGACAAGCGTAGCCCCATCGACGAAGCAAGTTTTCGCGTACACCAAGATGTCGACTATATCCTTGATTCGCGAAGAGGCACGGCCCTCATGCATCTCTATCATTGCGAGCAATTTATCTACAAGGGCGCTCTCCGCTCGGCATACTCGATAGTCGCAGACTGGGAGCCCCTCGATATTCAAACGATCAATCGGTGCAAGAACCTCCGGCTCAAGTCCCTGCACTTCATCAATTACCAAGTCAATTGAAATTGGCTGTAGCTTCTTGGTTCCCATAAAGGGGGTGAACCACACCTTCGCACCGCACCGATACTCATCTTCTTCTTTGATCTGCTCTGCACGATCAAAGACAAACGAAACGAAATCCTCCAAATCAATCGAAGCCGCCTGCACCAGATCGGCAATAGCCTCTTCGAGACTTTCCTCTTGAGCAACCAAGTCAATATCCCTTGTGACACGCGCATCGAGTGTTCGCGCTAGGACGCTTTGGCCACCCTTGAGCACAAAGCTGCCGTCATCTTCTGAAAAAACGCGACATAGGAAGCGATGAAAGTAGAAACCGACGATCGCCCGATTGGTATCCATCTGCGACTGTCTTGCGGCATTCCTAACAGCCATCTCCAATGCGGCAGGCGTTTTGTACTTCACCATGTTCTCCGTTTCGCATTAACCGTTCAGTACCATCAGCAAAGGCCTCATTAGTTCGCGTCGTTTGGCAGTTTTAGAGTTCTCCTTTACGAGTTCTTTCAGCCGCTGCATATCGAGCCCACGCCCCAGCGCATCGTGATAGGCATCAATAATTAATGAGGGGTCCTCGCAATCGAGGCAAAGATCAACAAGCGTGCGCTCGGGTTTAGTTACCGGCAGGCCGTCGAGCCAAACGATGTCCCGCTCAGCGATCTCGCGCTTTACAAAAGAAAGGGATTCGTTTCTTGTATTGATACGCATAGGCGCGGTCATCCTGTAGGGGGACAGATAGAAATCGCCCATTTGCTGCAGGTTCGCCGCCGTCGTACCGCTCACGGCGATGCCATCCCACTGGCGTTTTCTCTCCCACGCGCAAAGGGAGGGATTGGTGAGCTTCCAAAAGGCGTTGAGCTCGTCGGTGTCTCGGCGCTGTGTTCCAGACATCCGGTAGGCGCCGTGGCATATCCGTTCAAGACGCCCTGCGCGGCATGAGTGCGCCAGTGCATCTCGAGAGATGTCCATGCGAGCCGCCTGGGCCGTGGTGAACACGCCCTCGCTCTCGGAAAGCTCGCTTATCGCCGTTATGTTGCTAAAGTACTTCATGTTGCAATTGTAGGATATTTTCATACTTTTGTAACGTGATTTTGATCCATGCGATCCATACGCCTTGCTTATCCCATTTCTGCCGCCGGCTTGATGCCGGCTCACCATCCCCCGCTATCGAGGTCTAATACTTTTCCGCGAAGTGAACGTCTGTTTTAGGACCCCTGAAGCATCCACATTTTTCGTCGGCAAAATCGCAGGATTTCAGTACCGAAACCGCAGGAAACGGTACTCCTAAAGTGTCGATGCTTCGGGGGTTCGATTTAGCTCGTTCACTTCTCGGAAAAGTATTAGACCTCGCTGCTAGCCATCCAGAAGGACATCTCTCCCCTCCCCTCACCGCCACCCAAAAACTCATCCAACATTAATCTTGGCTCAAGAATCGCTTAATCTATAACCTGCACTATAGAGTTCGACCAAGGGCGGGGCGGCGCAACGCAGACCGCCGAACGCAACGCTCGCGCCCGGGCAGATCGCCCGGCGTCGCGCCCATCGAACGAAAGGACAGGTCATGGACGACCTCGAAAAAGTTGAAACCATCCGCACCAAGTGCAACGTGAGCTACACCGATGCCAAGGCCGCGCTCGACGCCGCCGACGGCAACGTTTTGGACGCCATCATTTGGCTCGAGTCGCAGGGCAAGACGCAGACCACGTCGGCGCACGCCGCCACCGAGTCCGCGCCAGTCGATGAGCCCTCAGCCGAGATGGTCGCCGCGCAGGCCGCCTACGAGAAGTCGAGCGAAAAGACCGACTTCTCCAAGAAGATGGACGGCGTGTGGGAGTACCTCAAAAAGCTCTTCCGCCTGAGCCTGGACACCAAGTTTATCGCCACGCGCCGCGATGCGATCATCCTCAACATTCCCATCCTGATCCCCATCGTCGCGCTGTTTGCCTGGGGCGCCACGATATGGCTGATGTTGATTGGCCTGTTCTTTGGCATGCGCTACCGCATCGACAGCGACGGAGACGTGCCCGGCAGCATCAACAACCTTATGGATCACGCCGCCGACGCCGCGGACGACATCAAGCAAAATCTCAACGACGACAAGTAATCGCAGACGGGGGCACGTATGGCACGAATCCTGATCGTAGAGGACGAGGAGAAAATCGCCCGCTTTGTGACGCTCGAGCTGGAGCACGAGGGCTACCAGGTGGAGCACGCCGCCGACGGCCGCACCGCCGTAGACCTGGCGCTGGAGCGCGACTACGATCTGATTCTGCTCGACGTGCTGCTGCCGCAGCTCAACGGCATGGAGGTGCTGCGGCGCGTGCGCAAGCACAAGGATGTGCCGGTGATCATGGTCACCGCGCGCGATGCCGTGATGGATAAGGTGGCCGGGCTCGACGCCGGCGCTGACGATTACCTAACCAAGCCGTTTGCCATTGAGGAGCTGTTCGCACGGATCCGCGTTGCGCTGAAGCGCTCGGAGGCCGTGCGGACGGCTTCGGGCGTTGGCGGCATCGGGACGGGCGCGGCGAGCGACGCGGGCGGGAGCGCCGCTGCGATACCCCCGGTCAGCGACTCAACCCAGGTTTCCGCCTCGCTCTCCCCCGCCACGCTCACTGTGGGCTCAGTCGTGCTCGACCCCGACCGCCGCGAAGTCACGGTCGGCGGCTCGCCCATCGCGCTCACGGCCCGCGAGTTCGACGTTCTCGCCCTGCTTATGGCGCACGCCGGCACCGTGCTCACACGCGAGCGCATCGCGCACGAAGCGCTGGGCTACGAATACGTGGGCGACACCAACAACGTCGACGTACACATCGCGCACCTGCGTGCCAAGATCGAGGACGCCGGCAGCGCCCGCATCATCCAGACCGTGCGCGGGGTGGGCTATGTCTGCCGTGCGTAACGCCGAGGCCAAGCGCGTCACCTCCATCGCCCGCGCCATCAACTGGAGCTATATGTGGCGCCGTCTGATGAGCTACATCTGGCTCGATCTGTTACTGGTAGTGATTGCAGCGGCGATCTTCGTCTATGGATACAACCAGACACTGCCCGACGACACGTTTACCGCAGGATGGATCCCCGGTGCCACCGTTCACGGCATGTCGCTGACGCCCGCGCGCGGCTGGGACCTGACAACGCTCACCTATACCGTCGAGTTTGCGCGTACCACCAAGACCTTCCCCCTCGCGCAGGACCTCATCGCGCTATGGCCTCTCTACCTTGTCGTTGTGGGTTGGCAGGTCATCAGCGTGCTCAACATGCTCGGCGGCGCCCGCCGCGTGCGTCGCACCATGGCGCCGCTCAACGACCTGGCCTTGCGCGTAGACGAGCTCGGCCGCATGCAGCTCTCCGGCGGCAAGATGGAAACACTGGAGCAGGCCATCGAGCGCGCAAGCGTCGACTCGCCGAGCGTCACCACCGGCGACGCCGACCTGGCAAGCATCGAGGTCGCGCTCAACCGCCTGCTGCGCCAGATGCAAGAGGCCAAGCTGCAGCAGATGCGCTTTGTCAACGATGCAAGCCACGAGCTGCGCACACCCATCGCGGTGATTCAGGGCTACGTAAACATGCTCGACCGCTGGGGCAAAAACGACCCGGACGTGCTGGCGGAGTCCATCGCGTCCCTCAAGGCCGAAAGCGAGCACATGCAGGAGCTCGTGGAACAGCTGCTGTTTTTGGCGCGCGGCGATGCCGGGCGCACGGTCCTGCGGCGCGCGAATACCAACCTGGCCGCACTGGTCGGCGAGGTGTGCGAGGAATCGCAGATGATCGATGCCGCGCACACGTATCGACTGG
Organism: uncultured Collinsella sp.; assembly: GCA_902496845.1. Taxonomy (GTDB): domain Bacteria; phylum Actinomycetota; class Coriobacteriia; order Coriobacteriales; family Coriobacteriaceae; genus Collinsella. The sequence goes on along the minus strand of CABVCJ010000029.1, from coordinate 16,701 downwards.
CTTTTGACGCTGCGCTTGTCAGCGACCCGCGCTGCGACGCGCCCGTCGACGTGGCGCTCGTGAAGCAGGCTCTGCGCGTAATCGTGCAGAATGCCGCCAAGTATTCGGACGCGGGCACGCCCATCACGTTTGGCGTAGCGCCGGATGCGGGCGCGGGCACGATCGATATAAGCGTTGAGGACGAGGGCATCGGCATGAACCAGGAATCCGCAGCTCACGCGTTTGAACGGTTCTACCGCGCCGACAACGCACGCGATGCCGGCGCGCAGGGTTCGGGTCTGGGGCTTGCCATTGCCAAGTGGATCGTCGATAGCCATGGCGGTGTCATCGGCGTGACCTCAGTCGAGAGCGTCGGCAGCCGCTTTACGATTCGCCTGCCACGGTAGGGATGCCCCTCGGCATAAATAAAGGGATAGGGCCACGCGGCTCTATCCCTTTTTGCTAGCTATAGCAGCTTGTGCGCTAGTCGCGGCACAGGTGCACGGCGAAGCCGGCGAACTCGCGCTTAAAGTACACGAGTTTGGTGCCGCCGTCGGGCAGCAGCACGCGCGACTCCTCGTTAACCTCGAGCCCGCGCTCGGCAAACCACTTCTCGGCCGCATCGATGTCGTTGACGGCAAAGCCAATGTGGCCCTTGGCGCCACGACCGTTCTGCTTCATGATCTCGACCAGCGAATCGTTAAAGTACGAAACGGGGGTCTCGATGACGGGCAGGCCCATCATCGTCGAGAACAGCTCCGCGATCTCCAGGGCGTCTGCCGGGTCGGCAGCGTTAATGCCAACATGGGCAACGCGCATGCCAAAGAGCTCGACCGGATTGGCGTTCTGCTCACTCATACAGTCAGCGCCTACTGAGCCATAACGTCGAGGACGGCCTTCTCGGCAGCGACGCGGTTCATGCCGGTCATGAAGGGCACGCCGCTCACGTACGGGCAGGTGAGGCCCTCGGGGGCAACGGTGGTGGCGATCAGCAGGTCGGCGCCCTCGTCGCAGTAGTCCTTGGCCTCGGAGATGGCGCACTGCACGATCTCATACTTGCCGGCATAACCGTTGGCGTCGAGCAGGGTGGCGACCTTCTGGGCAACGAGCGTGGAAGTAGCAGCGCCAGCACCGCAAGCCAAAACGATCTTCTTCATAGGTAATGTCTCCCTTCATGGTTTACTTTAGGTAAGTGTACCGCAGCGAGCGATGTCACTCGGCCTCGATGAGCTTTTATGCCAGTTTGCTTGCGCGCTGCGTATAATACATCCAGTACGTGTTGTCATACCGCTCGCTTTATGAGCGACTAAGGACCCTAATATGCCCGATTCCCGCACACTCTGGACCGCCGTCGTTATCATCTGCATCGCCGTGTCGGTGTTCTTTAGCGTCAAAAAACGCACCACGTTTAAGCGCCTGCAGCAGCTCATGGCCGCCAAGCAGTGGGACGAGTTCGATCGTTTGCTCGACGGCAAACTCACCAGCATGCTGTACCCGCGCTACAACCGCGACTACCTGCGCCTGAACTCCTATCTGCTGCGCGAGGACCACGAGCACGCCAGCGAGATGTTCGACCTGCTGCTGGGACTCAACCTGCCCAAGATGCAGCGTGTCGACCTGGTCATTAAGGCCTTTAACTACTACGTTGGCCAGGAGGACCGCAAAAAGTCCAAGGAGCTGCTGCACGAGATCAAGGGCTTTGAGGGCGGTCAGGCCGAGGCAGTTGCGCACGAGTGCCAGCTGATGTACGACACGATGATCCTCAAGCGCCACAACGACATTCCCGAGCTGGAGCGCATGCTCGAGGAGGCCGGCGACGATAAGGTTAAGAGTTGCCGCTTGGAGTACCTGTTGGCCCTGCAGTACAAGAACAAGGGCGACGAGGCCAAGTTCCAAGAGTTCCTTGAGAAGTCGGGCCAACACTCGATGGCCGTCAACGCGTAACGGACGGCTTGTGCTAGACTTCTAGTCTCACGGGGGCGTGGCGGAATTGGCATACGCAGGAGACTTAAAATCTCTCGCCGCAAGGATTGTGGGTTCGAGTCCCACCGCCCCTACCATGTGATTGCTTACGAGCCCGTGTCCCGTTGGGATGCGGGCTCGTTTCTTTTGGACGCCGGTGGGACTCGAACCCGCGAGGGGGCGAGCACCAGGCGGACGCGCAGCGTCCGCAGCGAGCCGACGAGGGCGCCGGCAGGCGGCCGAAGCCGGTGCGGATTTGCGAAGCAAATACGCAGACGTCCCACCGCCCCTACCACGTATTGTTTACGAGCCCGTGTCCCCAAGGGATGCGGGCTCGTTTCTTTTAGATGCCGGTGGGACTCTAAGCTGCGGTGGAATAGGTCCTGTTTATACCGTTTACCAGCTTATTTAGGAACTATTTCACCGCAGCTTATTTAGAGGGTGCTGAGAGCGGGGGTCCAGGCGATGGTGGGGGTCGCACCGTCGAGAACCTCGTTGATGGTAGCGGCCATGCCGGCGAGTAGGCTGTTCTCGCTTACAGTGAGCGTCTTGTAGCCGCCGGCTCGCATGAGCTCGCGGATCACCACGGCGCCCGCCAAGATCACGCCCGCGCGTTTGGGCTGTACACCCGGTAGAGCGGCGATGCCGTCCGCATCCAACACAGACATGCGCTCGATAGCGGCCGAAACCTGATCCAGCGAAAGCTCGCGCAGGTGCACAAAGCTCGAATCGTACGGTTCCAGCTTATGAACGAGCGCCACGAGCGTGGTGACGGTGCCGCCCACGGCGACCAGGCGTTCGGCGCGCTCAAAGTCGCTGGGCAGGCCTTCAAAATAGGCGGCGAACTGCTCACCTGCCCACGCGGCAGCGGCAGCAAGCTCGCCGTCCGCAGGCGGCAGCGCCGAGAAGAACCGCTCCGTCACGCGACGGCAACCGATGTCCAGCGAGCGCGTTCCCTCCAGCGCAAAGACGCCACGCTCCGGTGCATAGACGCCCGTCGCGAGCTCCGTGGATCCGCCGCCTGAATCGGCAACGATGATGCGCTCGCCGGCAAAGTCGTGTGCCACGCCGAAAAACGTCAGGCGCGCCTCTACCTCGCCCGGAATCACCTGCGGCTCAAGCCCCAGATCGCGCAGGCCGTCCAGCAGCAGCGCGGCATTAGACGCATCGCGCGCGGCGCTCGTGCATGTGGTGCAGATGCACACGGCCCCAAAGGCACGGGCCTCGTCCACAAACATGCGACACGCAGCGAGCACGCGCTCAACGGCCGCCTCGCAAAAGCGTCCCGTCGCATCCACGCCCTCGCCCAGATCGGTAATCTCGGTGTGCTTGGACGATTCCACGATCGCCCCGCCCTCGACCTGGGCCAGCACCAGTCGCGACGACACCGTTCCCAGGTCGATCGCCGCCACCTTATATCGTTTGCAATTCGTCATTGCGAACTCCCCTCCGGGCGCTACTCGCCGTTGGACACGACCGTCTGACCCTCGACGCCGTTAAACCCAAACAGCATATCGAGCGCCTGGATGTACCATGGCGCGTCCTTGCCGACCTCTTCGATCTCCTTAGCCACTTCGCTGGCCTTCTTGGCGTTCGAGGACTTTTTGCTCGAAGACGAATCCGAATCGTCGTCCAGGCCCTGCACTTCAATCCTCTTCTCGCCGGGCATCACCAGGCCTAGGTCCTCGGATGCCGCATCCTTGATACCCTGCTCCGAGAGCAGTTTGTCGACGCTTTTCTGCAGCTCGTCGTTGTACTGCTGGCGAATCTCTACCTGCTTGGCCAAGATATCGTTCGAGCGTTTGGCAACGTAGAGGTCGCGCACGGGAAAGTACAGGCTCACGAGCACCAGGACGACGACAATGCCAATGAACAGCCCGCGCTGGGGTCCATGGGTAAAGTCGTAGATCGCCTTGACCACCGCATTGTCGTTGGCGTAGTGCATGAAGTCCGAGCCCGAAAGACGGCTCGAGGGCCTGGTCGACTTTTCGTGCGTTTGAGCCGAGGGACGCTGAGCATGCGCCGAACGTGGCGGGCGGTCCGTCGGCATATTCATTTGAGCACGGGGGCGTGAGGCACTTGCCGGACGCTGTGCGCGGCGATCGACGCCGGCGTAGTCGGACCCGCCGAGTTGCACGGTAGGTGCGCGGCGAGGCGACGGCTCGCGCGAACCGGCGGAATAATACCTGTTGTCGTAAATCTGATCCATGTGCGCCTTGTGCGGTTGAGGTTTGTTTGCGCTAAGTCCTTTAGTTATAGCACGAGCGCCCGCACCGCCTTCGCCAGCCTTTGCTCGACATAAAAAAGGCGCTGAGCCGTATGGCCCAGCGCCCATAGTTCTTTGCGGCATCCAGCCAAGGCGGGGAGGAACCGAGTCAGCCTCCCCTCGCCAAATTCGCCCGTTTAGCGAATGTTGTAGAACGCGGCCTTACCGGCGTAGCGCGCGCTGCCCTCGAGCTCGTCCTCGATGCGGATGAGCTGGTTGTACTTGGCAATACGGTCGCTGCGGCACGGGGCGCCCGACTTGATCTGGCCGGCGTTAACACCCACGACCAGGTCAGCGATGGTGGAGTCCTCGGTCTCGCCGGAACGGTGACTCACGATGCAAGCGTAGCCGGCCTCCTTGGCAGTCTCGATAGCCTCGAGCGACTCGGTGAGCGTGCCAATCTGGTTGACCTTGACCAGGATCGCATTGGCGGCGCCCAGCTCGATGCCCTTCTTGAGGCGCTCGGTGTTGGTGACGAACAGGTCGTCGCCCACCAGTTGCACCTTGTTGCCAATGCGACGGGTGAGCTCAACCCAGCCGTCCCAGTCCTCCTCTGCCATGCCGTCCTCGATGGAGATGATGGGATAGGTGTCGACGAGCTTCTCCCAGTAATCAACCATCTGAGCGCTCGTGTACTCAACGCCCTCGCCCTTGAGCTCGTACATGCCGGTCTCGGCGTTGTAGAACTCGGTGGACGCCGGATCCATGGCGTACATGAAATCGACGCCGGGCTTAAAGCCAGCCTTCTCCACGGCCTTGGTGATGTACTCGAACGGCTCGGCATTGGATTTGAGGTTGGGCGCGAAGCCGCCCTCGTCGCCCACGCCACCGCCCAGGCCGGCCTCGTGCAGCACGCCCTTGAGGGTGTGGTAGACCTCGGCGCACCAGCGCAGACCCTCGGCAAAGCTCGGGGCGCCCACCGGCATGATCATGAACTCCTGGAAGTCAACGTTGTTGTCGGCATGCACGCCGCCGTTGAGGATGTTCATCATGGGCGTGGGCAGCAGGTGAGCGTTGACGCCGCCCAGGTACTGGTACAGCGACAGGCCCGCCGACTCTGCCGCAGCGCGGGCAACGGCCAGCGACACGCCCAGAATCGCGTTGGCGCCGAGATTGGTCTTGTTGGGCGTACCGTCCGCAGCGATCAACGCGGCATCGACAGCGCGCTGGTCGAAGGCGTCGAGGCCCACGACGGCGTTGGCACACTCGTTGTTGACGTGCTCGACGGCCTGCGAGACGCCCTTGCCCAGGTAGCGACCCTTGTCGCCGTCGCGCAGCTCGCAAGCTTCGAAAGCGCCGGTCGAAGCGCCCGAAGGCACCATCGCGCGACCGAAGCTGCCATCCTCGAGCACGACCTCGACCTCGACAGTGGGATTGCCGCGGCTGTCGAGCACCTCGCGACCGTAGACATCCAAAATATCGCTCATGTTGTCTCCCTCTCACTTGGAAACGTAGTTGATGCAAGCGACTGGCCGACCGTGCACCATCGGTGCGCCTCCGTAAGTTAGCCATGTCGCACTTTTTACATTATGCCCTAAGTTAGCCAAGGGATACATATGAATTGGAGAAATCATTCTTTGAGGCGCTTATTTTTGCACCGAGCATTCATCTCTAGAGGTCACCCCCCCCCATTAAATTCTTCTATCGGCATACCGTCTTTACCTGGCTTGCGAATGAAAGAGCCAGTAATGTGCTTTTACATCGTGCAAAGTTCTGGATATCGTGCAATTTTAAGGGTCTGAAGTTCTGGATATCGTGCATAATCAGGTTATAAAAGTTCTGGATATCGTGCACGAGGTAGCCATGCTTAAACGAAAAGCCTATGACAAACTACTAAAATGGAAGCATGAAAGCGCTGGTAAAACAGCACTTCTTATTGAAGGAGCCCGCCGCGTCGGCAAGAGCACGCTTGTCCGCACGTTTGGAGAAACCGAATACAAATCCTGCCTTGTCATTGATTTCTTTCAAGCACCTGCCGAAGTTAAGCAATATTTTGAGGACTATCGCACTGACTTCGACTCGCTCTTCCTCTATCTCTCGGTTTTCTATAACGTCAAACTCTATGAACATGAGACGCTTATCGTCTTTGACGAGGTCCAGATGTACCCGCAAGCACGCGGACTCATCAAGTATCTCGTTGCAGACGGACGTTACGACTACATCGAAACTGGATCCCTGCTCAGCATCAAGCAGAACATTAAAGATATCGTCATCCCGTCCGAGGAAGAGTCTCTGGAACTTGAGCCCCTCGACTTTGAGGAGTTTCTTTGGGGCATGGACGAAAAGGGGCTGGCCGATCTCATTCGCATGAGTTTTAACAAGATGAAGCCGCTCCCCGATGCCCTACATCGCAGAGCGCTCTCCCTTATGCGCGAATACATGCTTGTAGGCGGCATGCCTGAGCCGGTATCCATCTATGTTGAACAGCGCGCTTTTGCGCCCGTCGACGCTTCGAAGCGCCGAATCGTTCAGCTCTATCGCAACGATATCTCTCGTTTTGCAACCGGTTACGAATTCAAAGTCGTCTCCGTACTCGATGGCATCCCGGGTCAGCTCTCTAGGCACGAAAAACGATTCAAGCTTTCCTCACTTGATAAAAACGCACGCATGCGCACCTACGAAGAAGCCTTCTTTTGGCTGGCAGACGCGCGAATTGCCAATATCTGCTATGCCGCAAGCGAACCGAGCGTGGGCCTTTCACTCAGCATGGAGCAAACGGCCCTCAAGTGCTACATGGCAGACACCGGCCTGCTTGTAACGCTTGCCTTCTCTGACAACAACGATACCGATGAAGACGTTTACAGGGCCGTGCTTCGCGGCGACATCGGATTGAACGAAGGAATGCTTACCGAAAACTACGTTGCCCAATCTCTAAAGGCCAATGGACACAGGCTCTTCTTTTATTCCCAAAGCGGAAAGAAGGAGGGGGAGGAGCGCATGGAAATCGACTTCCTCGTTACCCGACCCTATGTCAATGCCGCCGGAAAGCCGCGCATCAGCCCCGTCGAAGTTAAGTCGCCACGCAGATACGGAACCATCTCCCTCGACCGATTCCGCGCGCGCTTTAACAAGAAGATTGGGATGGCTTACGTGTTGCACCCTAAACAACTCGAGTGGGATGCCGAAGCGCAGCTGGCACATCTTCCGTTGTATATGGCTTTTTGCTTGTAGAGACCTCTCTACGAATGGATGCCGTGAGAGACGCAGGCCTCACTCGCTTGCTTTTGCTTGGTCCCACAGGTCGTTGAGTTGAGCGGTTGAGCAGGCGGCGAGGTCATCGCCCGCCTCGTGCACGGCGGCCTCCATCGCAGCCCAACGACGGCGGAACTTGGCCGTGCTGGCGCGAAGGGCGCTCTCGGCGTCAATCCCCTCTTTGCGCGCAACGTTGACTAGGGCAAAGAGCAGGTCGCCAAACTCCATTTCGCGCTCGGGCGAGCCGGGCTCCTCGGCCTCAAACTCGGCACGCTCCTCTGCTACCTCGTCCCACACATCCTGGACCGTCTCCCATTCAAAGCCCACGGCAGCCGCCTTGCGCGACACCTTCTGCGCCTGCATCAGCGCCGGCAGATGCGTGGGCATGCCGTCGAGCAGACCCTCGGGCGCAGCTTCGCCCGCTGCCACGGCCTTGTCCTTGGCGGCCTTCTCGGCAAGCTTAACCTCGTCCCAAATCTTGAGCACCTCGTCGGAGTTATCGGCGTCCGCATCGCCAAACACGTGCGGGTGGCGGCGGATGAGCTTGGCGTCGATATCGCGTGCCACATCGGCCAGCGTAAACTCACCGGCGTCCGCCGCAATCTGCGCATGCAGCACTACCTGCATGAGCACGTCGCCCAGCTCCTCGCGCAGATGCGTGGCATCATCGGCCTCAATGCAATCGAGCGCCTCGTAGGCTTCCTCGATCATGTTCTTGCCGATGCTGCGGTGCGTCTGCTCGCGATCCCACGGGCAGCCATCGGGCTGACGCAGACGCCAGATGGTCTGCACCAGATGCTGCAGCTCGGCCGACGCGTCGACCAGCGTGGACAGGTCGCGCGAACCCTCGGCATTTTGTTGAGCCATGTGCTGCGCCATGGTTAGTCCTCCTCCATGATCACGTGGCGGAATGCGCCGCCCTCGTAGATGCCGTAGCTGTGTGTGCCGTCCTTGGGGATGCTCACGCTGCCGGGATTGAAGAGCCACAGGCCCGGGTACGCGGCGCTTTCCTCGTTAACCTTGATGTGCGTGTGACCGTAGACGAGCGCGGAGCCCTCGGGCAGCGCGGGCGCGTGGTCGACGCTGTTGTGCATGCCGGCGCCAAAAACATGGCCGTGCGTCAGGAACAGCTCGCGGCCGGTCTCGTCGAACAGCGTGGCGTAGTCGGCCATGACGGGGAAGTCGAGCACCATCTGGTCGACCTCGGCGTCGCAGTTGCCGCGCACCGCGATGATGCGGTCAGCCAGGGCGTTGAGCAGCGGAATCACACGCTTGGGGGCGTAGTCGCGCGGCAGATCGTTGCGTGGGCCGTGGTAGAGCAGGTCGCCCAGTAGGACGATGCGGTCGGGCTGCTCGGACTCGATGGCGGAGCAGAGGCGCTCGGTCCAATATGCCGAGCCGTGGATGTCGGAGGCGATGAGGTATTTCATGGGGAGATCCTTTCGAGATGGAGTTGACGGAGCCGGTCGCGTCGCGGCGCACGATCTTGTTATTCAAATCGCAGCGCCGCGCTCTGGGCCGCCTGCATCACGCGCTGGAGCGGTACGTCGTGCTCACGGGCAAGACGGGCGCAGTCTTCGTACTCGGGCGCCACGCGCTCGCTGCCGTCGGGCAGGGTGGCCACCTTGACGGACACCTCGCCCCATGGCGTCGTTACGCGCTCAAAGCGGCGTGGCAGGCAAACGCGCTCCATGACCTGGCGGCGGATGGCATTGGTCGTGGTTTCCAAAAAGATAATCGTCTGCAGGCGCTCGATATCCTCGTGGGTACAGATTACCTGCAACTGCCAGCCGGGACGGCCCTTCTTGCAATAGAGGGGCAGCCAGTGCGCCTCGCGCGCACCGGCCTCGCGCAGGCGGTCGGCGGCGTAGGCGAGCACCTCGGGCGACGCGTCGTCGATATCGCATTCCAGCTTGACGATGGTCTCTGGCGCATCGGTCTCGCGGGACAGCGGGGATTTGCTATCGCATGGCATACGGTCCGGCTCCTTTCCGCGTGGGCTCGTTTTGTTCATCCAAACGCTAACACATCGCGGGCGGCGTGGATGTGGCGGAGCGCGATGAGCGCGATTTTCCTTGTCCGCAAGAAACCGACACCCCAGCGCGCTCGTCGCATCGAGGGCCGCGCCGCTACAATGGAGCGGATTCGCTTGACGCAAAGGAGCCGCCATGTCTGCTTGCCCGCTGGTCGATTGCCATACCCACACCTCGTTCTCGGACGGGCATGCCTCGTTTGAGGACAACGTTCGCGCCGCTGCTGCGGCAGGCTGCCGTGTCATGGTCTCAACCGACCACCTCACCCTGCCCGCCAGCATGGATTCCAATTGCGAGGTGCAGGTTGTCGAGGGCGACCTGCCGGCACATCGTCTGGCCTTTGAGGACGCCCGCAAACTCGCCGCGCAGATCGCGCCGGAGCTCACCTTTATCTATGGCTTTGAATGCGACTGGTACGAGGGCTGCGAGCCTTTGGTCGAGCGCTGGTCAGCGGGTGCCATAGTGCGCTTGGGCAGTGTGCACTGGACTGGCGATCCGGGCGATATCATGGCCGGTGCTGCGGGCACGGCGGGAACGGAAAACGTCGCTCGTCCCGACACGCCCGATTCGAGCTGCGGTTGGATCGACGATGACACCAACCTGCACGTTTGGGAAAACCTGGGCGTGCGCGGCGTGTGGGAGCGCTACGTCGATGACTGGTGCCGCGCTTGCGAAAGCTCGCTTAACTTTGATGTGATGGCTCATCCCGACCTGGTCATGCGCTTTTCGAAGGAAGGCTTTGCACCCGATTTTGACCCCGCGCCGTTCTGGGGGCAGATGGCAGAATGCGCACACGACACGAGTCGGCGCGTTGAGGTCTCGACTGCCGCGCCGCGCAAGGGGCTCGATGACTACCACCCCGCGACCGGCCTTTTGCGCTGCTTTGCCCATGCCGAAGTGCCGATCACCTTTGGCTCGGACGCGCACCGCGCCTGCGATATCTGCTGGAACATCCGCGAGGCCCAGGGCCACGCCTACGACTGCGGCTATCGAACCTTCGACATCCCCCACCTCACCGGCGAATGGGAGCCCACGCCCCTCACCTAGCCATCCCTTCATAAGTTGCGGTGAAATAGTTCCTGTTTATAGCCCTAAGACCGTCAAACAAGAACTATTCCACCGCAACTTCTATTTGATCCGTTGGGGACGGAGGAAAACAGGCCGTTTCGCTCACCACCGACGCCCGTGCAACACCGCCCGCCAAAAAGAACGCCCGTTTACTACGATGAACCGCAAACCTCCGACCATCGGCTTAATGCGGAAAATAAAACCGCAGGTAGAAGCGTTGACGATTTGCTCAAAACCGACGTGTGGTCAGCAGATCCAGTTTCATCGTAGTAATTGGGCATGTTATTTGGCAGCGCCGGCAAAGACTGTCCCAAACGACTAGTCGTTTAAGAACGTCCCCAATGACTAGTGGCGGCGGGCGTTGAGTTCGCCGGCCAGCTCGTCGAGGGTAATGCCGTAGCGCTCGAGCGTCACGAGCAGGTGGTAGACCAGGTCGCCGGCCTCGTAGCGAATGTGATCGTGGTCGTTATCCTTGCAGGCCATGATGACCTCGCTCGCCTCCTCGGCAAGCTTCTTGAGCAGCTCATCCTCGACGTCGGTCAGCAGACGAGCGGTGTAGCTCTCCTGTGGCGACGCATCGCGACGACCGTGAATCACCTCGGCCAGCCCCGTCAGCGTCTCGCCGATATTTCCCGGCTGCACGTTAGCTGTTCTGACTCCCATGGTTATTTCCTCTCGTTACTTCAGCGTAAAGTAGGTACCGGTCTCATCGAACCGAGGCTTTGCGCCCTTTTTCTCAAAGAACTCGACGATGACGGCATGGGCCTCACCGAGCCTTTCCTTCTCGGCCTCGAGCCAAAGCGACTGCGCCCCGCAGGCATCAGTCAGGTGCACGCGGCATGGCACGCCCGCGCGGAGGAGCTCGGTGTTGCAGTCGGCGACCTCGAACGGCGTCACGACTTTCATCGCACTCCCCCTTCCACGCGCTTAAAGAAGCAGGTACGGTTGCCGGTATGGCAGGCAGGACCCGGCGAGTCGACCTTGACCAGCAGCGTATCGCTATCGCAGTCGGCCCAGAGTTCCTTGACCTCCTGCATGTTGCCGCTCGTCGCGCCCTTGTTCCAGAGCTCCTGGCGGCTGCGGCTCCAAAACCACGTGGTCCCGGTCTTGAGCGTCAGCCCCACCGATTCCTCGTTCATCCAAGCAACCATAAGCACCTCGCCAGTGTCATACTGCTGAACCACACAGGGAATCAGCCCGCGGGCGTCGTATTTAAGATCCGCTGGAGTAGTAATTTCTCTCATTTCAATTCCCCAATTTAAACATCGCCGGTCGGCGAGGGTTGTCCAGGTGCCGCAGGTTGCCGCGAAAGAGGAGCGACGCGTACTTTGGTACGCGAGCGACGGTTTAAGCGGCAAGATGCGGTACCTGGACAAGCCGCAGCATTAGAAGTCCAATCTCACAGGGATGCCCTGTGAGGCCATATACTCTTTGACTTCGCGAATGCTGAAGGTTCCAAAGTGAAAGACACTGGCCGCCAGCACGGCGTCGGCTTCGCCCTCGATCACGCCCTCGGCAAAATGCTCGAGCGTGCCCACGCCGCCGCTCGCGATGACGGGAATCGGCACCGCGCGCGCCACGGCACGGGTGAGCGCCAAATCAAAGCCGGCCTTGGCGCCGTCGCGATCCATGCTGGTGAGCATGATCTCGCCGGCGCCACGACGAGCCGCCTCCTCGGCCCACGCCACCGCGTCGATACCCGTGGCGTTGCGACCTCCTGCGGTAAAGACCTCCCACTTATCGGCGCCCGGCTCCCCGGGCAGCCCCACGCGCTTGGCATCGATCGCCACGACCACGGCCTGGCTGCCAAACGCCGCGGCAGCCTGGCTAATCAGCGACGGGTCGCGCACGGCGGCAGAGTTGAGCGACACCTTGTCGGCACCGGCTGCAACCATGGTGCGCATGCCCGCAAGATCGCGAAAGCCGCCGCCTACGGTGTAGGGAATGGCCAGCTCCTCGGCCGCATGCGCCGCCATCTCGATAGTCGTCGCGCGGTTGTCACTCGTGGCGGTAATGTCCAGGAAAACAACCTCGTCCGCACCCTCACGGTCGTAGGCGCGCGCCAGCTCCACCGGATCGCCCGCATCGCGCAAGCTCACAAAGTTGACGCCCTTGACCACGCGGCCGTCCTTGACGTCCAAGCAGGGAATCACGCGCTTGGTAAGCATGGGCTATTCCTCCCCTCGGGCGGCGGCGAGCGCCTGGGCCAACGTAAAGTTGCCCTCGTAGAGTGCGCGACCGGTAATGGCGCCTTCAATCGCGCCCCCACCCACCGCGGCCAGCGCGCGGATGTCGTCGAGTGTCGAGATGCCACCCGAAGCCACGACGGGAAACCCCGCGACCTCGGCCACATGGCGATACACCGCCACATCGATGCCCGTCTGCATGCCGTCGCGCGCGATATCGGTATAGACCAGGTGCTTAAAGCCCAGCTCGGTGAGCTGCGCCACGGCATCGTCGAGCGCCACGCCCGCGCCGTCGCGCCAGCCATTCACCTTGACCTGGCCGTCGCGCGCGGCGATGTCTGCCACCAGCAACTCGCCAAAGCCTTGGGCCGCCACCTCGGCAAAACCCGGCTCGGTCACCAGCACGGTGCCCAACGCGATGCGGCGAGCACCATAGCCGGCCAGCTCGTCGATGCGCGCGAGCGAGCGGACACCGCCGCCCACGTCTACGGACAGACCGTCGACGCCGCAGATGGCCTTGATCGCTGCCGAGTTGGCAGCGCATGCGCCCTCGTCCTCGCCAAAGGCAGAGGACAGGTCTACGACGTGCACCCAGCTCGCGCCCTGCTCGGCAAACGAGCGGGCGACGGCCACGGGATCGTCGGAATATACCTTGCAGCGGCTGCGGTCACCACGCTCCAGGCGCACGACCTTGCCGCCGATCAGATCGATTGCGGGAAACAGGGTCATCGGCCGCCCTCCTCGACGATGTTGACGAAGTTCTTAAGGATGCGCTGACCCAGCGCGGAGGATTTCTCGGGATGGAACTGGCAGCCCCACACGTTGCCGTGACGCACGATGCACGGGAAACTCCGCGTATAGTGCGTGCGCGCCAGCACATCGGCGGCATCGGCATCGTCGGCCACCGCATAGCTGTGGGTGAAATACATGTTGGCACCCTCGGCAAAACCGGCGAGCAGCGGGTCGGCCGCATCGGCGGGCGTCATGTGCACCTGGTCCCAGCCCACGTGCGGTACCTTCAGGCGGCTCGACTCCAAGCGCGTGCACGAACCGCGCATAATGCCCAGGCCATCGACCCAGGGGCCGCCGACCTGCTCGGAGGCATCGTCGTCCGCGTCCGCACCCTCGTCCGCCGGCACACCCTCGTCGCCGCGCTCAAAAAACAGCTGAAGGCCCAAGCAGATGCCGAGCAGCGGAGTTCCGGCGGCAACGGCGTCGAGCACCGCGTCCGCCTCGCCGCTCTGGCGCATAAAGGCGATCGCGTCATAAAACGCGCCCACGCCCGGGATGACCAGGCCGTCGGCGTTGCGGATCTGCTCCGGATCGTCCGACGTGCAGGCGGCGGCACCGGCGCGCGCAAGCCCGCGCACGACGCTCGACAAGTTGCCCTTGTGGTAGTCGACCACCACGATCTTCGGTTCGCCCACGCGACCCTCCTCTTCCCATCATCCAAAACCACCACGAAGGTGCCTGTCCCCTTTGTGGTGGTTTGTGCGATCCGTCAGTTACAGCGAGCCCTTCGTGCTGGGAATGCCCTGCACGCGGGGATCGAGCTCGCAGGCGTGACGCATCGTGCGGCCCACGGCCTTAAAGGCGGCCTCGATAATGTGGTGCGAGTTGCCGCCCGCCAGCTCGCGCACGTGCAGCGTGAGCTTGGCATCGCGCGCAAAGGCATAGAAGAACTCGACGGCCAGCTCGGTATCAAAGCTGCCCACGCGCTCGGTCGGCACGGGCAGCTCACAATAGGCCTGCCCACGGCCCGAGATATCCACGGCGGCCATCACGAGCGTCTCGTCCATGGCGATCGCCGCGTCGGCAAAGCGCGTAATACCCGCCTTGTCGCCCAGCGCCTGGCAAAACGCCTCGCCCAGCACAATGCCCGTGTCCTCGACGGTGTGGTGCGCGTCGACCTCAACGTCGCCCACCGCGTGCGCCGTCAGATCGAACAGACCATGGCGGCCAAAGGCGTTGAGCATATGGTCGAAAAACGGTACGCCGGTCGAGATATCGCACACGCCGCTCCCGTCCAGATCGAGCTTGACGACAATGTCGGTCTCCCCCGTCTTGCGGGCCACCTCGGCATAACGGCTCATCTACATCTCCTCCTTCACCAGCGCGGCAAACGCCGCCAGCACCTCATCGTTTTCCTGCGGGGTGCCCACGGTAATGCGCAGGCAGTCCGCGAGCCCCGGCGCGTAGCTAAAGTCGCGCACCAAAATCGAATACTCGTCGCGCAGGCGTTCACGCACGCGCGTGGCATGCGGCGTGCGCACGAGCACAAAGTTCGCCGCGCTCGGCCATGCCTCCACGGGCATGCCCTCGGCAGCCATCGCGCGCAGGGCGCACAACTCGCGTTCGCGCTCGGATGCGACTTGCGCCACCACGGGTGCATACGCATCGCGCGCGCGCACGCAGGCAAGCGCCGCGGCTTGGCTCAGCACATTAACCGAGTAAATCTGGCGAATCGCCGCGAACACGTCAATAACCTCGGGCGCCGCAATCACATAGCCAAGGCGCGTGCCGGCGGCGCCAAACGCCTTGGACAGCGTGTGCAGAATCACCAGGTTGGGATGCTCGGCGATAAGTCCCTGCGCCGTGGTGGCCGCGCCAAACGAATCGTCGGCAAATTCAACGTAGGCCTCGTCGACCATTACCATGCCGGGGCACGTATCGCACAGGGCAGCGACAAAGTCGAGCGGCGCCACATCGCCCGTGGGATTGTTGGGCGAGGTCACGATGGCCAAGTTGCACTCCGGCGCCGCCGCAAGCACGGCGTCCTGGTCGAGCTCAAAGGTCGAGGGGTCGCGCCACACGTCGCGCACCTCGGTCTGGCAGAGCGACGCAAAGAACGCATACTCGCTAAAGCACGGCGGGCAGTTGAGCAGGGTCCGCCCCGCGCCGCCAAACGCCAGCAGGTAGTTATAGAGCAGCTCGTCGCCGCCGTTTCCCACGCAGATGTTCTCGCGCGTCACGCCATGCCAGGCAGCAAGCTCGTCGCGCAGGTCATTGGACATGGGATCGGGATAGCGGTTGAGCGGCGCGGCAGCCAAGGCCGCATCAACTGCCTCGCGCACGCCAGCCGGAACGGGATAGGTATTCTCGTTGGCCGAAAGGTTGATGCGCGTGGGCGTAAAGTTGGGATCATAGGGCTCAATGCCGGCCAAGTAGGGCTGGACGAGCTCCTTCATGCGGGGTGAAAGCTCGGCCATATTAGGCCTCCTCGCCGGTCGCAGCCGCCGCCAGGTCCACGCCCTCGGCAACCGTCGCGGTAGTATCGCCCGGCCAGGCAACCTTAGTCAGGTCGGCTGCCGCCATCGACTCAGCACTCACAGAGTCCTCGCCTTGCTCCAACACGCGACGGCGCAGCGCGGCCGAAAGCGCGTGCGCCCACAGGCCCTCTGCCTCGGCCAGACGCTGCGTGGCGGGAGCGTCGGAAAGCAGGCCTTCGGGCGTATAGCAAATGACACTCGAGCGCTTGACGAACTCCTCCACCGAAAGCGGGTTGGAGAACATGGCCGTGCCGCCGGTCGGCAGCGTGTGGTTGGGGCCGGCAACGTAATCGCCGAGCGGCTCGGAGCTCCAGGCGCCCACAAAGATGGCGCCGGCGTTGCGAATGCCGCCGAGCAGCCCCATCGCGTCCTTGCAGTGCAGCTCCAGGTGCTCGGGCGCCACGGTGTTCACGGCCTCGACGGCGGCAGCCATGTCGGCAGCGACGACAATCGTGCCCTCTTTGTCGAGCGAGGCGCGCGTGATCTCGGCGCGCGGGGACTGCGCGACCAGAATGTCGATGCCCGCCTCGACCTCGCGCGCAAACTGCTCGTCGCAGGTCACCAGATAGCAGGCGGCCAGCGGATCGTGCTCGGCCTGAGCCATCAGGTCGGCTGCGACCACCATGGGCTTGGCCGTAGCGTCGGCCAGCACGCAAACCTCGGACGGGCCGGCGACCATATCGATGCCCACATCGCCCGAGACGATCTGCTTGGCCGCGGCGACAAAGGCGTTGCCCGGGCCGGTG
>CABVCJ010000028.1 GCA_902496845.1 uncultured Collinsella sp. | reverse complement strand
TTTCTTGCATGTCCGAGGACGTTCTGAAAAGTAACACCAGGGCGGGCCCGGACGAGAACAACCGACTACAGGTCGATGTGCGATTCCTTGATCGGGAACGGCTCCGCGAAGTGGCAGGCGCAGCAGTGACCCGGTGCAACTTCCTTAAACTCGGGCAGCTTCTCGGAGCAGATACCCTGAGCGATCGGGCAGCGCGTGTGGAAACGGCAGCCGGTCGGCGGATCCAGCGGCGACGGCGGATCGCCAGCGAGGATGATGCGCTTGCGGGTCTTCTGGATATCAGGATCGGGAACCGGCACGGCAGACAGCAGCGACTGCGTGTACGGATGGTGGGGCTCGCTGTAGAGCGTCTTCCAGTCCGAAACCTCGACCATCTTACCCAGATACATAACGGCAACGCGATCGGAGATATGCTGCACGACAGACAGGTCGTGGGCGATAAACAGATATGCGGTACCGAACTTGTCCTGCAGTTCCTTGAGCAGGTTTAGAACCTGGGCCTGAATGGAAACATCCAGAGCAGAAACCGGCTCGTCGCAGATGATCAGCTTGGGCTTCAGAGCGAACGCGCGGGCAATGCCGACACGCTGACGCTGACCGCCGGAGAACTCGTGCGGATAGCGGTTGATGTGCTCGGGATTCAGACCGACGACGTCCAGCAGCTCGCGGACGCGCTCGATACGCTCTTCCTTGGTACCCACACCATGAATGGTCATGGGCTCGGAGACGATCTCACCGATGGTCATACGAGGGTTGAGCGAAGCATAGGGGTCCTGGAAGATAAACTGCATCTCGCGACGCATGTCCTTGATCTCATGCTTGCTCATCTCGGCAACATCTTTGCCCTGGAAAAATACCTTACCGGCAGTCGGCTTGGTCAGACGCATGATAGTGCGGCCCGTGGTGGACTTACCGCAACCAGACTCGCCAACCAGACCAAAGGTCTCGCCAGGATAAATCTCAAAAGAGATGTCGTTTACAGCAGAGACGACGCGCTTGGAAAAACGCTTGGCGAACATGCCGGACTCTGCGGGGAACTCCTTGGAGAGGTGCTCGACCTTCAGCAGCGGAGTGCGCTCGTTATTGTCTGCCATTTACGCCTCGCCTCCCTTCTTGGAATCCTTGCGCGTACGAGACGTCTCGGGAGCGTTCTTAAGGAACTCGGGGTCACCGGAATAATGGCACGCAGAATAGTGGCCGGACTCGGTGACAACACGCTCGGGGCGCTGCTTGCGGCACTTATCGGTTGCATAGGGGCAACGAGGCGAGAACACGCAGCCCTCGGGCAGGTTCATGAGCGAAGGCGGGTTGCCGTGAATCGGCGTAAGCGGCTTCTTCTCATCGATGGCCTGCTCCGGGATGGAGCGGATAAGGCCCCAGGTATAGGGGTGGCGGCTCTCGTAGAAGATTTCCTCAGCAGTACCGAACTCGACGGGACGGCCGGCGTACATAACCATGATCTTATCGGCCATATCGGCGACGACGCCCAGGTCATGGGTAATCATGATGATGGCGTTGCCGTTCTTCTCCTGCATCTCTTGCATGAGCTCGATAATCTGAGCCTGAATGGTAACGTCCAGAGCCGTGGTGGGCTCGTCGGCAATCAGAATATCGGGATCGCAGGCAAGAGCCATAGCGATCATGACACGCTGACGCATACCGCCGGAGAACTGGTGCGGATACTCATTGACGCGCTTCTCGGGCTCGGGGATACCCACGAGGTCCAAAAGCTCGGTAGCGCGCTTGAGCGCCTCCTGCTTGGAGTAGCCACGGTGCAGACGAAGGCCCTCGCCCACCTGCTTGCCGATCTTATAGACCGGGTTCAAGGAGGTCATAGGATCCTGGAAGATCATCGCGATATCATTGCCGCGAATGTGCTGCATCTCTTCCTCGGTCATCTCGAGGATGGAGCGACCGCGATAGCGAACGTCACCGCCCTCGATCTTTCCCGGAGGCATCGAGATGAGGCCCATGATGGTCATGGCGGTCACGGACTTACCGGAGCCGGACTCACCGACGACGCCCAGGGTCTCGCCGCGATCGAGCGTGTAGGAGACACCGTCGACAGCGCGAACAACGCCATCCTCGGTGTGGAAATACATCTTAAGGTCATCGACCTCGAGCAGATGCTGGCCCTCAGGAACCGGCTGGTCCTTCAGGTCCACATAGTTCTTGTTCTTCTTCATCCTTATGCGTCCTTCATCTTGACGTCGAGAGCGTCGCGCAGGCCGTCACCCAGCAGGGTGAAGGCGAGCACCGTCGAGAGAATTGCCAGACCGGGCATGATCATCATCCAGGGAGCGGTTAGAAGATACTGCTGACCGTCCTGAATCATGGAGCCCCACGAAGGCGTAGGCGGAATAACGCCCATGCCGAGGAAGGACAGAGCGGACTCGGTCAGAATGGCGCCACCAATGTTCATGGTCGCGTAGACCACGATGGAGGCGACGGAGTTCGGGAAGATGTGACGCATGACGATGCGGGCATCGGATGCACCCATGGCGCGAGCAGCATCAACATAGTCGTTTTCCTTGACCGTCAAGATTGCAGAGCGGAAGACGCGCGCAATCGAAGGCCAGCCGAGAATACCGATGGCGATAAAGACGTTCTGAAGACCACGGCCGATAACGGCGATCATGGCGACAACGAACAGCACGTACGGGAACGCCAGGAAGATATCCGCGCAACGCATGATGATCGTATCCCAGATGCCGCCATAGAAACCGGCCAGAGCGCCCATGACCAGACCGATCACCGTGGAGATGGCGGTGGCCATAATGCCAACGGACAGCGAAACGCGTGCACCGTAGATAACGCGGACGAGAATGTCACGGCCAAGGGCGTCGGTGCCAAACGGGTGCTCGGCACACGGAGCCAGCAGCGACGTCTCGGCCATGGTGGTCGAGTCGGAAGCCGTCGGCGAACCGAGCCAGGGCTTCGCCCACAGATCGGCAGTCAGCGCAACCAAAACGACGATGATGATCCAGCAGACACCGATAACGGCGAGCTTGTTCTTACGAAGACGCTTAAAAGCGTCGCCCCACAGCGTGCGGGACTTGGCGGGAGCAGATGCGGCCTTGGTGGCGGTAGCCTGCTCCTGAGACTGAGAATCAGTTTCCTGCATGAGACGTACCTCCCTTAGGCCTTATCCGACGGACCGCCAAGGCGGATGCGCGGGTCGAGGAATGCATAGCTAATGTCGACAAGCAGGTTGATCACCATGACGATGACGACGATGAGCGTAACGCCGCCCATAACGATGGGCCAGTCACGCATGCTAATGGCGCGATAGACCTCAGAGCCGATACCGGGCCAGTTGAAGACCGTCTCGGTCAGGATGGCGCCCGAAAGCATGCCACCAAAGTCGACACCAATATAGGTAACGACGGGGATGAGTGCATTCTTAAGCGCATGCTTGATGATGATCGCGCGATTGGAGAGACCCTTGGCCTTTGCCGTGCGGATGTAATCCTGGTTCATGACGTCGAGCAGCTGCGAGCGCATGATGCGGGCAGCATAGGCGGTCGAAACCGAAGC
This sequence comes from uncultured Collinsella sp., assembly GCA_902496845.1. Taxonomy (GTDB): domain Bacteria; phylum Actinomycetota; class Coriobacteriia; order Coriobacteriales; family Coriobacteriaceae; genus Collinsella. The sequence goes on along the minus strand of CABVCJ010000028.1, from coordinate 21,435 downwards.
CAGCGTAATGGTCGGAAGCACATAGTGCATCCAATCCTGATACTGAGAGCTGGCACCGCCGGCACCCGAGATCGGCATGGAGAATGCACCACCCGTGGCATCCTTAAGGATGACGCCAAAGAACAGCTGCAGCAGCATACCGAGCCAGAAGGCAGGAACGGCAACGAGGATCGACGTGGTCAGCGTTACCAAAATATCCCAGAAGGAGTAACGCTTTACTGCCGAAATGATACCCGCACCGATACCCATGATTGCCTCGAGCACGATGGCGCACGCGGCGAGTTTAACCGTATACGGATACTTCTGAGCAAAGATTTCCGAAACCGGCAGCTTGCGCTGATACGAATTGCCCAGATCGCCATGAAGCAGACCATTCATGTAATTCAAGTATTGGTCCACAAGCGACGTTGGAACGGGATCGCCGTTCTCGTCAAGGATCGCGTTGCCGTCCTCGTCCGCCTGGACCAGGTGATAGCGCACGCGAAGTTGAAGCTCCGCCTCGGGGGACAGAGCCTTGTCTCCACCGATCAGCTTGATCGGGTCTCCCGGCACGATGTTCTGGAGGGCGAACAGAATCAACGTAACGCCCAAAAATACCGGGATGAACTGAAGCACACGTTTAACGATGTACTTACCCATACCACTCCCCTATCTAGGGATTAACCTAAATGGGATGCCGATCGCCAGACCGGCATCCCAAAATTACCATCAGCCAGTTTACCCCAGGTTAGGGAGAACTGTATGTTTCCCATGAGGTCTACGTAAATACTTGACCCTCACGGAAGCTGCAAACTCTTAGGCGAGCTCGGCGGTACCCAGCTCGGCGTGCTTCTGCGGATCGACATAGAGGTGCTTGATGCGATCGGAGCCAGCGATGGTGTGCGTGTAGAACATCACCGGGATGACCGGGCAGTCGGCAGCGACCATTGCGTCGGCCTCCTGCATCTTAGCGACGCGCTCTTTGTCGTCAACCGTAGTGCGAGCCTCATTGACCTTGGCGTCGAACTCGGGGTTGTTGTAACCAGAGCGGTTGTCGCCACCGAGGGAGTCGGAGTGGAACAGCGGATACAGGAAGTTGTCCATGATCGGGTAGTCGGCAATCCAGCCCAGACGACCGAACTGATAGTTGAAGTTCTGGTACTGCTCGAGCAGCGCAGACCACTCAGGAGTATCGGAGACGGCGGTAACGCCGACCTTGGCGAGGTCGCCGATGATGGACTCCATGATCTCCTTGTGGCCACCGTCCTGGTTGTAGGAAAGGGTCACGTTAATGCCACGATCGCCGTTAGCGCCAGCGGGAGCAACCTTGTCGAGGTACTCGTTAGCCTTGTCGACGTCGTAGGCGCAGAACTCCCATGCGCCCTCCTTGTAGCCATCGATGGCCGGAGGAACAATGCCGTCGGCGGGGGTACGGGTACCCTTGAAGATGGTCTTGCAGATGGCCTCACGGTTAATGGCCAGGGAGATACCCCTGCGCAGGTCGGCGTTGTTGAACGGCTCGGCCGTGGTGTTGCAGGTCAGGTAGTAGGTGGAAGGCTCGGCGCCGAGCAGCATGCGCTCGCCGTCGCCCATGGTGTAGCCGTCCTTGGACACGCCGCGATCCTTCTTGGCAGCGTCGATCTGAGCAACGGGAACGTCGCAGATGTCAAGGTTACCGGCCTGGAACTCCTTGTAGGCGGTCTCCACGTCCTTGATGACCTGGAAGTGGATGCCATCGATCTTGGCCTTGTCGCCATAGTAATCGTCAAACTTCTTGAGGTTGATCTCCTGACCATCCTCCCACTTGCCGTCCATCATGAACGGGCCGTTACCGATCGGGGCAAGGTAGAAGCTCTTGACATCGGACTCGGCGCACTCGGGAACCGGGGACAGAGCCGGGTGAGAGGCGACGAAGGGGAAGTCGGCGTAAGCGGAAGACAGCTTGACGACGAGGGTCTTATCATCGGGGCAAGTAACACCGCTGAGCTCGGTAGTGTTACCGGCAAGCAGATCGTCATAGCCCTCGACCATGGAAAGGTGATAGGAGACCTCGGAAGGACCATACTCCTTAGCGATAGCCGACTTAGTGCTGACCAGACGCTCCCAAGCGAGCTTGAAGGACTTGGAGGTAACGTCGTCACCGTTGTGGAACTTGGCCTTCTTGATCTTGAAGGTGAACTCGGTGGCGTCGTCGTTGGCCTCGAAGGACTCGCAAGCCAGCGGAACGATCTCGCCCTTCTCGGCGTCATAAGAGGTCAGAGCATCAAAGAGCTGGTACTCGACCTGAGTGCCCTGGTCCTCCTGGACATTGTAGGGGTCGATGCAGACCGGGTTGTTGATGTAGAAGTTCAGCTTCGAACCGGACTCAGAACCGGAAGCGTCGCCGCCCTTCTTGCCGCATGCGGCAAGAAAAGCCATGGAGCTCGCAGCAAGGGTACCGCCGACAAAGGCGCGACGACCCATAACGGGCTGGTGGAACATAGAATCAGCCATGCCATCCTCCTTATGAGATAGGACAAAGAAATGTTCAGTCGGACACATGTCGAGACAATCCGATCCGAACCATCAAAACGCCGCCCGTTGCTATGGCTGGTTATGCACAACGAACTAACGTTTCGCAATACAGTAGCGCATTTTATGCACGATTTGGGGCTAATTCCGGTCAACGGTCGAGAATTTCTTTAGTTAGGCGAAGTATGTGGGGATATTTTGGCTCTGTTACAAATATGTAAACAAAAAGGGTCCCGCACTTGCGGAACCCTTTTCAAGTATTTATGTGGCTCGTGCTTAGTAGCCGACGATACCCTGCGGGAAGAAGAACATGCACAGGACGACACACACGGCAAATAAGACGGCCATAATTACCGTCAGGCGATCGAGGTTCTGCTCCATGACGCCCGTGGCAGAGCTGGAGTTATACAGCGAGCTGGCGATCATATCCGAAACGCCGGTGCCCTTACCGGAATGCATCAGGACGAGAATCGTCAGCGCCACGGCAGAGACAGCCCAAACGACAAACAGAAGAATCTGGAACGGACCCATAGATAAGCTCCTTAATAGAACAATTCAAACTCCAGTACTGTACCACAACCCCCAGCACTCCCCCATCAGCCATTTGGTGACGAGGTAGAAATAGCGCAAAAAAGAGGGTTGTCCGGTTGTGGACAACCCCCTTACTAGAAAACGGTATTTGTTTTCTATTAGGCCTCGGTGGCGAGTACGCGACCCGTCATCTCGGCGGAAGGCTCAATACCAGCCATGGTGAGCATGGTCGGAGCGATATCGGAAAGACGGCCGTCCTCGATACCGGTGAGCTGTGCCTTCTCATCAACGATGATGAACGGCACGCGGTTGGTGGTGTGAGCCGTGAACGGATGCTTGGAACCGTCGGAAGCAACGTCAAACATGTGATCGGCGTTGCCGTGATCGGCGGTAATCAGCGCAAAGCCGCCCTTGGCGAGAATCGCCGGGACAACCTTGGACAGGGCATCGTCAACAGCCTCGACGGCCTTAACGGCAGCGTCGAAGACACCGGTGTGACCAACCATGTCGCAGTTCGCGAAGTTCACGATGTAGAAATCAGCGCGATCCTCGTTGATGGCGGCGACAAGCTTCTCGGTAACCTCGGGAGCGCTCATCTCGGGCTGCAGATCGTAGGTAGCGACCTTGGGGGAAGCGACGAGCACGCGCTCCTCGCCCTCCTTGGGCTCCTCGATGCCGCCGTTGAGGAAGAACGTCACGTGGGCGTACTTCTCGGTCTCGGCAGTGTGCAGCTGCTTCAGGCCATTGGCGGCGATGACGTCGGCCAGGACGTTCTCGGGGAACGTCTTGGGGAAGGCGACCTCGACGTCAAACGTCGGATCGTACTCGGTCATCGTCACAAAGTGCGAGAGCTTAATCTGCTCGCGCTCAAAGCCGTCGAACTCCTTGTCCGTGAACACGCGGGTCATCTGACGGGCGCGGTCGGGACGGAAGTTGAAGAAGATGGCCGCGTCGCCCTCGTGGATGCCCTCATTGTGGGCAGCGAAGGGCTCGACGAACTCGTCGCCGCGCGGATCCTTCTCGTAGTAGGCCTTGATGCCGGCAACGGGGTCGGTATCGGCATCGGACGCATTGACCATGACGTCGTAGGCACGCTGGATGCGCTCCCAACGGTTGTCGCGGTCCATGGCCCAATAGCGGCCCGAGACGGTGGCGACGCGAGCGTCGCAACCGGTCTCCTCGGAGATCTTAGCCAGGAAGGCGCAGAACTCGCTCATGTAGCCAGCACCGGACTGCGGGTCGACGTCGCGGCCGTCCATAAAGGCGTGGACACGAACGGTCTTGACGCCATGCTGGGCAGCCATCTTGACCAGAGCCTCGACGTGGTTCATATGGGAATGAACACCGCCAGGGCTCATAAGGCCCATAAGGTGAAGGGTCTTGCCGTCAGCCTTGACATCGTCCATAGCCTTGACGAAAACCTCGTTCTTGGCGATGGAGCCGTCCTTGATGGCATTGTTGATGCGCGAAAGCTCCTGGAACACGATGCGGCCGGCACCGATGTTGAGGTGACCCACCTCGGAGTTACCCATCTGGCCGTCGGGAAGGCCCACGTCCTCGCCCGAAGCACCGAGCGTGGTGTGGGGGTACTTCTCGTACAGGCCATCAAGGAAGGGCGTCTTGGCAGCGGCGACGGCGTTCTCGCCATCGGCCGGAGCAAGGCCGCAGCCATCCATGATAATCAGGAGTGCAGGAAGATGACGTTGTGCCATATGTCCTACTCGCCTGCCTTGACGACCATAGAGGCGAAGTCAGCAGCCTTGAGCGAAGCGCCGCCCACGAGGGCGCCGTCAACGTCGGGCTTGGCGACGAGCTCGGCGATGTTTCCGGGCTTGGCGGAACCGCCATACAGCACGCGGATGCCGTTAGCGAGCTCCTCGCCGAACATCTCTTTGAGGGTCTCACGGATAGCACCGCAGACCTCCTGAGCGTCCTCGGCGGTAGCGGTCTTGCCGGTGCCGATGGCCCAGATGGGCTCATAGGCGACGACGACCTGCTTGGGGCAGGTGATCTCAAGACCAGCAAGGCCAGCCTTGACCTGGTTCACGACGTGCTCGACATAGGTGCCGGCCTCGCGGACCTCGAGGGACTCGCCGCAGCAGAAGACGGGAACAAGGCCGGCGGCAACGAGAGCCTTGGCCTTCTTGTTCTGGTCCTCGTCGGTCTCGTGGAAGTAGTCGCGACGCTCGGAGTGACCGATGATGCAGTAGGTGCAGCCAGCGGACTTGAGCATGTCGCAAGAGGACTCACCGGTGAAGGCACCCTTGGCCTCCCAGTACACGTTCTGTGCACCGAGGGCGATGGGGGCAGCCTGAATGCGGTCATGAACCGTGGTGATGTCGATGGTCGGAGGGCAGACGAGCACCTCGACGCCAGCCGGTACCTCGGGCAGAGCCTGAGCCAGCTCGTCGGCGAGCTTGGCAGCCTCGGCGACGTCGTTGTTCATCTTCCAGTTACCAGCGATAAGAAGGGTGCGATTAGGCATCGAGAAGCGCCTCCACTCCGGGCAGGGCCTTACCCTCGACGAGCTCCATGGAAGCGCCGCCACCGGTGGAGATCCAGCTCATCTTGTCGGCCAGGTTGAACTTGTTGACAGCTGCGACAGAGTCGCCACCGCCGATGATCGAGGTGCAGTCGGCCTCGGCAACAGCCTCGGCGATAGCCTGGGTGCCGTGAGCGAAGTTGTCGAACTCGAAGACGCCCATGGGGCCGTTCCAGAACACGGTCTTGGCGCCCTTGACGGCCTCGGCGTAGAGCTCCTCGGTCTTGGGGCCGATGTCCATGCCCTCACGATCGTCGGGGATAGCGTCGGAAGCGACAACCTCGGGGACAGCGTCCTCGCCAAAGTGATCGGCAACGCGGTTGTCGATGGGGAGCAGGATCTTGACGCCCTTCTCCTCGGCCTTCTTGAGCATCTCGCCGGCGCGCTCGACCCAGTCCTCTTCCTTGAGGGACTGACCAACGGACAGGCCCTGAGCCAGGAAGAAGGTGTAGGCCATGCCGCCACCGATAATCAGGGTGTCAGCGGAGTCGATGAGGTGATCGAGAACGCCGATCTTGGAGGAAACCTTGGAACCGCCGACGATGGCGACGAAGGGACGCTCGGGCTCGGCGAAGATGCCGGTCAGCGTGTCGACCTCCTTCTCGAGCAGGAAGCCGGCGACGGCAGGCAGGTAAGCGGCGGGGCCCACGACGGAACCCTGGGCGCGGTGAGCGGTGCCGAAGGCATCGAGAACGAAGACGTCACCATAGGAAGCGAGCTTCTTGGCGATCTCGGGATCGTTCTTCTTCTCACGCTTGTCAAAACGGACGTTCTCGAGAACGAGAACCTTGCCCGGCTCGACGGCGGCGACAGCCTCAGCAGCCTTCTCGCCGTAGGTGTCGGCGACAAAGGCAACGTCGAGACCAGAGAGCTCAGCGAGCTTCTTGGCGACGGGCTCGAGGGACAGCTCGGGCTGGAAGCCGGTGCCCTCGGGACGGCCGAGGTGGCTCATGAGGATGACGCGAGCGTTGTGCTCAACGAGGTAGTTGATGGTGGGCAGGGCAGCCTTGATACGGGTGGTGTCGCCAACGACGCCATCCTTGATAGGCACGTTAAAGTCAACGCGGACGAGAACGCGCTTTCCGTCGACATCGATGTCGCGGACGGTCTTCTTGGTAAAGGCCATGTTTGCTTCTACCTTTCGTACGTGTCTGCCTCCTATTACGGCAGACGATTTCTTATAAAAAGGGCGCGACCCTAGGGTGTAAGCCCTATAAGGCCGCGCCCTTCTTTAGACGCTCAACGAGCTATTCGCTAAAAGCTAAATTAAGCAACGAACTTCTCGAAGTACTTGATGGTGCGGACCATCTGAGAGGTGTAGGAGTTCTCGTTGTCGTACCAAGAGGTGACCTGAACGAGGGTCTGGCCGTTGCCGAGGTCAGAGCACATGGTCTGGGTGGCGTCAAAGATGGAGCCGTGGGTCTCGCCGACGATGTCGCGGGAGACGATCTGGTCCTCGTTGTAGGCGAAGGTCTCGGGGATGGTCTCGGCGTAGGCCTTCATGGCAGCGTTGACCTCGTCGACGGTGACCTTCTTGTCAACGACGGCGTAGAGGTTGGTCAGCGAGCCGGTCGGCGTCGGGACGCGCTGGGCGGCACCGATGAGCTTACCGTTGAGCTCGGGGAGAACCAGGCCGATGGCCTTGGCAGCGCCCGTGGTGTTCGGGACGATGTTCTCGGAGCAGGCGCGGGAGCGACGGAAGTTGCCCTTGCGCTGCGGGCCGTCGAGCGGCATCTGGTCGCCGGTGAAGGCGTGGATGGTGGTCATGATGCCGGACACGATGGGAGCGAAGTCGTTCAGACCCTTGGCCATCGGGGCGAGGCAGTTGGTGGTGCAGGAAGCAGCGGAGATGATGTTGTCCTCAGCGGTCAGCGTCTCATGGTTGACGTTGTACACGATGGTGGGCAGATCGCTGCCGGCCGGAGCGGAGATGACGACCTTCTTGGCGCCAGCGTTGATGTGGGCCTGAGCCTTAGCCTTGCTGGTGTAGAAGCCGGTGCACTCGAGAACGACGTCGACGTCAAGGTCGCCCCAAGGCAGGTTGTTAGCGTCGGCCTCCTTGTAGATCTTGATCTCCTTGCCGTCAACGGTGATGGAATCCTCGCCAGCAACGACCTCGTGATCGCGAGCGTAGTTGCCCTGCGTGGAGTCGTACTTCAGCAGGTAAGCGAGCATATCGGGAGAGGTGAGGTCGTTGATAGCGACGATCTCGGAGCCCTCATGACCGAACATCTGACGGAAAGCCAGACGACCGATGCGACCGAAGCCGTTAATAGCAACCTTTACTGCCATTGTGTCTCCTTTCGTAAGGCCCCCGCGAGCTACAGCGCCCGCCGTTGAGGCCCACAAACTAACCACTCGCCTAATATACCTTTTTTTTGACTTGAATTTCACGAGAATGCTCGAAATTGAAAATCAAATTTACGTTAAAACGTTTTAAATACTAAAATAGCAGCTAAATCCATATATAAGTCGTTACTTCAAACTACCTGTTTGCTTCAATGAGCTTTTCAAGCCGTAAAACACGATGGTAGAGGGCTGACTTCGACAAGGGAGGGTCAGCCATCTCCCCCAAATCACGCAGCGACAGATCGGGATAGCGCTCGCGCAGGTCGCAAAAGACCGCCAAGGCATCCGGAAGCGCATCACGAAGGCCACGCTGCTCGAGCTCATCGATAAGCGCAAGCTGATGTTGGGCGGCACCGGCGCTTCTGGTCTGGTTGGCGAGCTCGGCGTTCACGCGACGGTTCACATCGTTCTTAACCAACTTGACCGCGCGCGCCTCCTCAATCTCGGCAACGCTGCGCTTGGCGCCAATCAGCTTTAATAGATGCTCGATTTCCTCGGCGCTCTTAATGTACACGGCATATGACCCCCGCCGTGCATTAACACGAGCATGGACCCCAATCTGCTCCAACAGATCGCAAAGCCCCTTGGCATATTGCTCGCCCTGCACAGCAATCTCCAAATGAAAATCGCCGCGTGGATCGGCCACGAAGCCGCCCGCGATGAGCGCGCCGCGGATATAGGCAAGTCTACAGCAAGGACGGGCAACGATATGTCGGGGTACGCCGGCGACAAGTCCTCCCCTACGTTCGAGGATACCCAGCAGAACCAAGGCCTTATCCAGGTCTGGCTGATCAGGCAAGGTGATGAGGTAGTTTCGAACCTTATGCAATACAGATTTACGGACGGTGAACTCCGTTTTGAGCTTAAGGATACGATGCGTCAGCGTGATCATCGTGCGCGCGACGGCTCCCGTCTCAGTCGCAACCGTCAAACGATACCGCCCAGAGCCGGTAAGCGAGAGCGTACCGCTCACGCGCGTGAGGGCGGCAAGCGTCGACAAGTCGCAGTATTCACATTCGGGTTCGCAGCGCGCAAGCTCGTCGCGCACCTCAGCGGTAAACGACATGCAGGCCTATGCCTTCGTGTTGGCGCGCGACAGGTCGCGGTGGGAGATGCTCACATGATACTGAGCGCCTTCCAGGTAACGGGCCGTGGCCTCGGCAATGGCAACGCTGCGGTGCTGGCCGCCCGTGCAGCCGATGGCGATAGAAAGCTGCGGCTTACCCTCCGCGATATAACCGGGCATGACCGTATCGAGCAGCTGTGTCCAAGCCTTCCAAAACTCCTGCGTCTTGGGATGGTCCAGAACAAAATCGGAGACCTTTTTATCGAGACCGGTCATCGTGCGCATCTCGGGATCGTAGAACGGATTGGGCAGGAAGCGGACGTCGATCATAATATCCGCTTCGACGGGCATGCCGTGCTTAAAGCCAAACGAGAACACGTGGACGTCCATGAGCTGCTGGTCGAACAGCTCGGAAAATGCCATACGTAGCTTGTTGCGCAGCGCAGAGGTACGCAGACGGCTCGTGTCGATAATCATATCGGCTCGGTCGCGCACGCCCTGCAGCTGAAGGCGCTCGCGCTGAATGGCATCGGCCGTAGTCTCCCCCGGCTTGGCAATGGGATGACGGCGGCGATTTTCGCTGTAGCGACGAATCAGCACCTCGTCAGAAGCCTCCAGGAACACGATGTCGCAGCTCATCTCGCGCTCTTCGAGCGCGGCGACCGCATCGAGCAGCTCGTCAAACAGTCCCTGGCTACGCAAATCGCAGGTGACGGCGAGATGCCTGCCCACGCCCGTATTGATGCCGACGAGTTCGGCAAGCTGGGCGATGAGACGCGGAGGCAGGTTATCGATGCAAAAATAGCCCATGTCCTCGAACACGTGCATGGCCTGTGTGCGGCCTGATCCGGACATTCCGGTGATGATGACGATATCGGGGATGCGCTCCGAGCGCTCCGCCGCATCCATGGCATCTCCCTTTTGCATGTGTTGCCTCCCGAAAACAAGCGCGGGACCCAGCAACCCGGATCCCGCGCGGTCAATTGCCTATATTGAGTATACCGCCCCGAGCGGATACGAGGCCTGTCTTACGCCTCAAGCGCAGCCTTGAACCAACTCGTAATACTCGTGGGGTGCGTGATGGCGGTGCCGACGACAACGGCCCAGGCACCAGCATCGATCGCGGCGCGAGCCTCCTCGGGCGTATGCACGCGACCCTCGCAAATGATGGGAAGGCCGGGGAATTCCTCGGTCGCCTGACGCAGGAGCGGCAGATCGGGGCCATCGGCCATGGTGCAGTCGATGGCGGCGACGCCGTGAGAAAGCGTGGTGGATACCAGGTCAAAGCCCATATCAACAGCACGGCGAATATCCTCGATGGTGGCACAATCCGCCATCAGGAGCACACCCTCCTCGTGCAGCGGACGGAAGGTATCCTCGACCGTCTTGCCGTCGGGGCGCGGACGATCGGTGGCGTCGATCGCCACGATATCGGCACCGGCAGCAACGCAGGCGCGAGCGTGACGCAGCGTCGGCGTGATGTAAACGCCCTCGTGCCCATCCTTCCACAGGCCGATGACGGGAACCTCACAGCGACTCTTAATGGCGGCAATGTCGGCAAGGCCCTGGCAGCGAATGGCGGCGGCGCCGCCGAGCTCGCAAGCGCGAGACATTTGAGCCATGGTCTCGGGCGTACGAAGCGGCTCGCCCATATACGCCTGAACGCTCACGACGAGCTTGCCCTTCAGGGATTGAATCAATGGATCGACGGTCATAAGGCTGTAACCTTTCTCAGAACAGCCTCCCGAGGCGTGTTGTCTCGGGAGGCTCCTACAGAAGATACGTTTACTTCAACGAGGCAAGAAGATGCTCAGCGGCACCGATGAGCGGAGCATCGCCCTCCAGAGAACCGATGAGGATCGGCGTGTCCTGAAGCGGATCGAGCGCCTGGCTGGCATAGCCCTCGTGTACCGAATCCTTCCACGTCTGTGAACGCCAATCGGGACCTTGGTGAATCACGCCACCCGAAAGCACGATGACCTCAGGGTCCAGGATGTTAGCGAGCGAGCCCAAGCTGGCACCCAGCGCAAAGCCGGCGTCATGGATGACCTCGGTCGCCTTTGCGTCGCCCGCACGGCACAGGTCGTTCACATCGCGACCGACCGAAGGACGGCTGGGGTCGACGCGACCAAAGCGCTCATCGTACATACGACCAATGGAAGTGCCCGAAGCAACCGACTCCAGATGGCCGGAACGCCCGCAGGCGCAGGGAATACCGGCGGCAGCCGAGCACTCGATGTGGCCCATATGGCCAGCAGCACCATGGAAGCCCTGCATCACGCGGCCGTTCTCGACATATGCGCCACCGATGCCCGTACCGATGCCAAGACACAAGACGGAGAACTTGCCCTTGCCGACGCCCCAGTGGGCCTCGCCCAGAGCATGAGCCTGCACGTCGCCTACAACGGCAACGGGAAGACCGAGGTCCTCGCGCAGGCGCGGCCCCAACTGAACACCGGACCAGCCGGGCATGATCTCGTTGGCATACGCGATGGCGCCCGTCTTGGGATCGACGACGCCGGCGGCACCGATACCGACGCCAAGGACCTCGACATCGGGATTCGCCTCGAGAGCAGCCTTGATGGACGCCTCGATACGTTGGAAGACGGCCTCGCCGCCCTCTTGGGCCTCGGTGGGAACCTCGGCCTCAAAAACAGGATGGGGCACACTACCGTCAGCCGGGTACTCCATGATGGCAGTCGCGATCTTAGTTCCGCCGATATCGACAGAGCAGACGTACTTGTTCTCCATGTCGCTCTCCTTAGGAGATAAAAACAACTACAGGAAATGAAGGCGGTGTTATCGCCGCAACTCAGTAAAGGTTTCCCAGGTGCCCGAGGTTGGGGTGAAAGTGGTCGGGCGTTGACCTAATGGGTCACGCCCGACCACTTGAGCCCCAAGATCGGGTGCCTGGGGAAGCTTTACAGGAGACCGTTGTCCTGGAGGACCTTCTTAATCGCCTCGACGTTCTCGCCGGTCATGGCCTTCACCGGGCGCGGCATGGTCGGGCTGTCGAAGATGCCCATGAGGTTCATAGCGGTCTTGAAGGCGCCGACGCCACCGGCATAGCCCTGGACGCCCGAGGTGACATCCCAGATGTGCGAAATCTCATTGAGGCGATCCTGCTCGGCCTTGACGGTAGCCCAGTCACCAGCCTGAGCGGCCTTCCACTGACGCACGTAGCCCTCGGGCTCAACGTTGGCGAGACCCGGGACGGAACCGTCGGCGCCACCGAGGTAGGCGCCGTCGACAACAACCTCGTGGCCGGTGAGAATGCTCATCGGATGGCCGTTCTTCTCGTTCTCCTGAACGAGGTAGCGGAACGAGATGTCATCACCCGAGGAATCCTTGACACCGGCCAGAACGCCCTCGGCGCCGAGCTTGGCAAGGAGCTTCCAGGGGAGCTTGGTGTGAACGCAGACGGGAATGTCATAGGCAAAGATGGGCAGGTCGAGCTCATCGTGCAGGATGCGGAAGTGCTCCTCGACCTCGGTCATGCCCTGCAGGGCATAGAACGGGCAGGTGGCGACGAGGGCATCAGCGCCCAGCTCCTGGGCGACCTTACCGTGCTCGATCATGCGCTCGGTCTCGGTGTCGATGATGCCGACCAGAACAGGCACACGGTGGTCGACGATACGGACGGCCTCGGAGATGATCTGACGGCGACGCTCGTCGGTGGAGAAGACGACCTCGCCCGAGGAGCCCAGGAAGAACAAGCCATCGACGCCGGCATCGATCATGCGGTTGATGCTGCGCTCAAAGGAGGCAACATCGAGCTGGTGGTCTTCGGTATCGGGAACAACGACGGGAGGGATAACGCCGGTGAATTTCTGAGTTGCCACAAGAATCTCCTTAGTTGTCTGGTGGGCAGCCCTATGCCGCCCACTCTTGTTGGCAGTGTCCAGGCCGTCTAGGCCAAAGAACACGAGTAGAACGTTTGGTTAAAAAAGTCGACGACTTCGTTTTCGAACGCATTGATGCGCTCGTGAGCGTATTTGGCATAGATGATATGTCTCCGGTCACACTCAAGACCGTTGAATACGGCAAACTGATCCTTGGGATCGCTCACGGCATCCATGAGCGATGTGCCCATGAGCACCGATCCGCGCACCCGAGACGACAGCGCCTCGAGGCCGCCAGGAAGCGGATTGGCAACCGCCGTGCAGGCGAGACCCCGCTCGTCCAGAGCAGAAACCGCCAGCGCGACTCCGCCGCCTAGACCCTCGCCCCATGCAAAGATGCGGTCGGGGTCCATGCCATCAAGATTGCGCGCCACCTTCGCCAGCGCGCAACCCCAACGGACGCGCTCGACAAAAGCGGGCGAAGAAATCCCCCGCTGCAGGTCGTCCGCACCAGCAACATCGTCATCCAGCGCGAGGACGGCATACCCCATGGCGGCAAATCTCGTCATGTGATGCCAGCCGCGCACAGGCCGATCGATATCGTGGAACATCAGGCACAGCGGCACGCGCTCAGACACTCGGGCACGACCGACAGGCTCGATCAAACGAGCGTGAATCGCATCGTCACCGAGCTCAAAGGAGACCTCCGAGTAACGGGCGCAGGGGTTAACAAAGTCAATCGCCGTAATGGCCAGGCCTTGAATCTCAAGATTCGAAGCGCATGTCTCTAAATCAGAAACATCTGCTTGGACATCACCGCGCCAGTCCCGATATTCTGCGAGCCTTGACGAAACCGTTCCAGGAATTCCCACGAGCCCGGGGACAATCAGCTCATTAACATTGCTCTCGCACTTAGACATGAGCCTCCCCTCCCTTGCAGAAAAACGGAATGATCAGATCGTCAAAATCCTGAATCTCCTCGTGGCCAAAGCCTTCAAAGAACTCATGACGCTTTTCGCAGGTCAGGTTGTTATAGACCGCAAACTGCGTCGCTGGCGGGCAGACGATATCGGCTGTGCCGGTGCCAAACAGCACGGGGCATTTGACCATAGGGGCAAAGTTCTTGGAATCGAAGTACGCCAGCTTGGCATAGGCTTCGTCAATACGAGTCGAGTCCTCGTCAAACCAGCGAGACCAATAGCGCAGGCCCTCGTAGGCAATGTCGTCTGCATCCAAATCCCAGACTAGGCGGAAATCTGACAGGAAGGGATAGAGGATGGCGGCACGATTGATAAGCTCGCTGTTAAGCGCACAGGTCGCAATGCCCAAACCACCACCCTGCGACGCGCCGTTCACAAACACACGAGAAAGATCGATGCCCTCGAGCTCGCGAACAATACGGCACAGGATGCGAATATCTTGGTGCAAGCGGACATAGTAGAGGTTGGCCGGGTCGCCGTCGATGCCGGCGACGATATGCCCGGCAACCGTTGTGCCCTCAAATCCACCAATGTCCTCGGAGGGACCTCCTTGGCCGGGGCAGTCGAGGGCGATGAGTGCCATGCCCATGCCCGCAAACGACGCCTGCTCAAACCAGCTGCGGCTTGCACCCGGATACCCATGGAACTGAAGCACCAATGGCACGGGCTCGTCCGAGACGGGTTTAAGGTACTTGGCATGCAGGCGAGCGCCACACATGCCGGTATACCAGAGGTCGAAAAGTTGGCAGGTCGCGGCATCGGTGACTGATGCCGTGTCGATCGCATAGTCAAGCCCGACGGCGTCGGCCTCGGCCATGCGATCCTTCCAAAAGAGATCGAAATCTGATGGACGGGGCATGGCGCCTCGATATTCACCAAATTGATGTTGTAGCTCCTGAGCACTTGGCATGGCTCGTGAACCCAACCTTTCGAAATCGCAACGGAGGTGCGCCCGGCAAGGGAACCGGGCGCACGGGAGGGAAAGCGAGGCTATTCGCCGAGCTTGGGGTGCAGCAGCGACGGCGCAGCGCCGAGCAGCATCTTGGTGTAGGGGTCCTGAGGGTGCTGGAAGACCTGCTTGGCCTCGCCCTGCTCGACGATCTTGCCGCCATTCATAACGATGATGTCGTCAGAGATATAGCGGACCGTCTGGATGTCATGGCTGATGAACACCATGGCCAGGCCGAGCTCCTTCTTAAGGTCGGTCAGCAGGTTCAGAATCTGTGCGCGGACCGAAACGTCCAGAGCCGAGGTGGGCTCGTCGGCGATGATGGCATCGGGGTTCAGCGACAGGGCACGGGCAATTGCGACGCGCTGGCGCTGGCCGCCCGAAAGCTGGCCGGGAAGAACCTCGGCGGCGGAGCTGGGCAGACCGGTGAGCTCCAAGAGTTCCTTGACGCGCTTCTCCTGCTCGGCCTCGGTACCCAGGTTGTGGACGCGCATGGGGTCGAGCAGTTGCTCGCGAACGACCATGCGGGGGTTGAGCGCCGTGGCCGGGTTTTGGAACACGACCGAGATGACGCGACCCATGTGGCGACGGTCCTCGGCGGTACGTTTGGTAACGTCCTTGCCCTTAAAGTAGACCTTGCCGCTCGTGGGGGCCTGCAGGCCGCACATGACGTTGGCGGTGGTGGACTTACCGCAACCGGACTCGCCGACGATACCGATCGTCTGACCGGGCATGAGCTTAATCGTTACACCCTGGACGGCGTGAACCAGGTTGGGGTGCAGAATCGAGCCGGTACGGGTCCTAAAGGTGACGTGGACGTCATCAAGGAAGATGATCGGCTCGACGCCGTTGACTGCGGTCTCGCTCATCTACATCACCTCCGCGTGAGGGGTCAAACCATTTGCCTTGAGCACCTCGTCGGGGAGCTCGGAATAGAAGTGCTCGGTGCCGGGCACGCGCTTGAAGACCGGACGGGTGTCCAGGCCAATGCGCGGATGGCTCGAGCGGGGTGCGAAGCGATCGCCCTTGGGGAAATCGCGCGGGCTCGGAACGGCGCCGGGCACCTGGTGCAGGCGGCCCGAACCGCTCTCGATGGACAGGACGGAACCCAGAAGGCCGCGGGTGTACTCGTGAATCGGGTTGGTGAGCAGCTCCTTGGTGGGCGCCTGCTCGATAACCTGGCCGGCGTACATAACCGTGATGTTATGAGCGACCTCGGCGACCAGTGCCAGGTCGTGCGAAACGAAGATCATGGCAAAGCCGAGCTTGGCCTGAAGATCGTTAAGCAGCTTGATGACCTGCTTCTGGACGGTAACGTCCAGAGCGGTCGTGGGCTCGTCGCAGATGACCAGTTTGGGGTCGCGGGTAAGGGCCATAGCGATCAGAACGCGCTGACGCTGACCACCGGAAAGCTCATGCGGATAGCTCTCGAGCGTACGCTTGGGGTCGAGGCCCACGAGCTCCAGGAGCTCCTCGGCGCTACGGGTACCGCCGCGCTTGGTGAGCTGCTTCATCTGGGCGGAAATGAGCATGGAGGGGTTGAGCGAGGACAGGGCGTCCTGATAGACCATGGCGATATCGGTACCGCGCAGGCCGAACCACTCCTTCTTGCTCATCTTGAGCAGGTCGCGGCCCTCCCAGAGAACCTCACCGGAAAGATGCTCGTCATCGTCGGTCAGGCCCATGATGGCCAGCGTGGTGATGGACTTACCGCAGCCGGACTCACCGACCAGGCCCATGGTCTGGCCAGGACGGACATCAAAGTTGACATGATCGACGACGTTGATATCACCGTGGTGCTCAAACTGGATGCAGAAATCACGGACCGAAAGGATCGGCTCAACGGACTCATCGGGCACATGGCGGTCGTTACGCTTGAGCTCGACATCGCGCAGGGCGCCAAGACGGGCGGACAGGGACTGAGCCTGCTCCTTGTAAGCGCGAACGGGGTCGGAGACCAGCAGGTCGGCCTCGCGGCGCTTGGAGGAATCGGTCGGATCCAGGGCGGCGGAGGGAGCAGCGGCCATGGCGTCGGTAATGCCCTCGGAGAGGATGTTGAGCGCCAGGCAGGTGATCATGATAGCCAGACCCGGGAACAGCGCCTGCCACCAACGGCCAGCGAGCACGCCACCGCGGGCGTCGGCGAGGATGTTGCCCCAGGTAGCGGTGGGCTCCTGGATACCAGCGCCGATAAAGGTCAGCGAGGCCTCGAAGATGATGGCGTCGGCGACCAGGGTAACGGTGAAGACCATGATCGGGGCGATGCAGTTACGCAGAACATGCTTGATCAAAATCCACGGAGCCTTGGCGCCGGAAACGATGACCGCGCGGACATAGTCCTCGCCGTACTCGGACACGATGTTGGCGCGCACGATACGGGCAATCTGCGGAGTGTACATAAAGCCAATGGCGAAGATGATCGACGGCACGGAATTGCCCAGGATGGAGACGAAGACGGCAGCGAGGGCGATGCCCGGGATGGACATGATGATGTCCAGGATGCGCATGATCGCCTCGGAAACGGACTTGCGCGAAACCGCCGCGAGGGCGCCCACGACCGAGCCGCAGACCAGAGCCATGGCAGTAGCACCGAAGCCGATGATCAGCGAGTAACGGCCACCGTAAAGCATACGCGACAGGATGTCGCGGCCCTTATCGTCGGTACCGAAGATAAATCCATTGCCGGGAGCCTGGCGAGCAGTGAAAATCTCGACCGGGCTATAGGGGGCAAGAAGGGGCGCCAGAATCGCGGTCAGGGCGACCAACACCAGCACGACGGCGGCAATCTTAGAAGACAGCGTCATCTTCTTCCAGCCACCGAGCTTGAGCCCCTTGGAGGCAGCCTTCTCGAGCTGCTCGGTTTGCTTCTCTCGAATCTTTACCATAATCTACACCGTCCTGATGCGCG
Organism: uncultured Collinsella sp.; assembly: GCA_902496845.1. Classification (GTDB taxonomy): domain Bacteria; phylum Actinomycetota; class Coriobacteriia; order Coriobacteriales; family Coriobacteriaceae; genus Collinsella. The sequence goes on along the minus strand of CABVCJ010000028.1, from coordinate 3,778 downwards.
GGTTGATGAGCAGGTAGAGCATGTCAACCACGATGTTGATGATGATGAAGGCAAGAGCAACAACGATGACGACGCCCTGAACCAGGTTCGCCTCGTTGCCCTGAACGCCCTGCAGAATCGCAGTACCCATGCCGGGGAGGTTGAAGATGACCTCGATGACGACGGCGCCGCCCATAAGGTAACCGATCTTAAGACCGAGGGTGGTGACCGGGGTGATCAGCGCGTTGCGCAAAACGTTGATGCCGACGACGACCTTCTCGGGAACGCCGGCGCCACGGGCCATGCGGACGTAGTCCTTGTCGAGCTCCTCAACCATGGCCGTACGCACGATACGAGTCATCTGGCCCGTCAGCGGGAATGCCAGAGCGATAGCGGGCATAATCATACGTCCCAGATAGCCAGCCGGGTTGGTGGTGAAGTGAGGCAGAGCACCGGATGCCGGGAGCACCTTAAGGTAGGAAGAGAACAGCAGAATCAACAGAACGGCAAGCCAGAACGACGGGGTTGCCAAGCCGGCGATGGAAAAGACGCGGATCACTTGGTCCGGCCATTTATCGCGATACAGTGCCGCGATGACGCCGAGCAAAAACGAGACGACCGCGCCGATGGCAAGACCGATGAAGGTCAGCTGCATCGTGACGGGCAGGGCCGTGGAGATGCGCTTGGCAACGGAGTTGCGAGCAGCACCATAGGTGCCCATGTCACCATGGATCAGATCGCCCATGTAGCGCACGTAGCGCACGGGCCAGGGGTCGTCCAGACCATACTTCTCATGGTACTCGGCAACCGCCTCGGGCGAGGCACCGTCACCCAACGCCGTATAGGCGGGGTCGGTCTTGGAGAACGACATAAGGAAGAACACCAGGACGGTGACGCCCAATGCCATGATCGGCAGCGCCACGAGACGCCTTCCAATCAAACGTAGAAAGTTGTTCACGTTCTCTCCCCTTTCTTTTGTCGGTAGGACCAACTGGTATATGAGTATGGATACTCATTACAAGACCCGAGCGACATCGAGGCCGCCCGGGTCTTTGTTTCAACTATGAGGACGTTGCCTTACGACCGACGCCCCACATATGACTCAAACGAGTCTTAGGCCTTGACGGTCGCGACGCCCCTGAAGGACATGCTCGTCGTGCCGATGCCCTTGAAGCCATCGAGGGCCTCGCCGTTGGGCGCGGTAGACGGATCGTCCCAGGAAGCGGAGACGGTCTTGACGTGGACAACGGGGTACAGAACAGCGTTGTCGGCGATGATGTCGAAGCACTCGTTCCACTTCTTCTGCTGCTCGTCGCCCTCGGCGGCAAGAGCCTCGTCCATGAGACCGTGGAGCTTCTCCCACTCAGCTGACTCCTTCCACGGGCAACGGGTCTGCATCCAGACGTTGTCGCCGTACCACCAGTTGAGCAGCAGGTCGGGGTCAGCGCCGAAGCAGGACGGATCGCCAGGGGCAAGGAGGATATCGTAGGCCTCGCCGCCGTCGATGGCAGCGTAGGTGGCCGGCGAGGTATCGGTCTGGATGGTCACCTCGAAGCCGAGAGCGTCGAGGTCGTTCTTGACCTGGGCGGCCATGCCCTTAATCTGCTCGTTGTCGGTGGTGCGCAGGGTGATGGCACCCGGGGTGATGCCGGACTCCTCGATGAGCTTCTTGGCCTTCTTGGCGTCGGTCTTGTACACCGTGGAAGCCTCATGATAGTTGGTGAAGCTCTTGGGCAGGTAGCAGCTGGCAGCGGTGGCAAGGCCGGCGAAGGTGTTGGTGATCATCTTCTCGGTGTCGAGCGCGTACATGACGGCCTGACGGACCTTGACGTTGTTCCAAGGCTCCTTGGCGACGTTGAACATGATGAAGCGGGTGCCGAAGCCCTGGACGTTGTCGATCTTGCAGCCAGCGCTCTCGAGCTGGTCGACGGCGTCAGCGGTGACGAGCTCCATAACGAGCGTGGAGCCTTCCTGCTGGGCGGTAACGCGAGCGGTGGGGTCGGTCAGGATGCTGTACTGGATCTTCTTATCCTCGGCAGTATACTCACCGTTGTACTCGGGGTTGGGAACCAGGGTGATCTCGGTATCGGAGATAGAGTCGTACATCCAGGGGCCGGAACCGATCGGCTGCTTGGCGCGATCCTCCTCGGACTGAGTAGCCGGGGTAACACGGATGATGGCCAGACGATCCTTGAGCAGGGAGAAGTTGGGGACCTTGGTCTTGACCGTTACAGTGCTGGCATCCTTGGCCTCGATGGACTCGAAGGGCTGGAAGAACGGAGCATAGGTAGCGGAAGCAGCGCAAGCGGTGTAGGAAGCGACGACGTCGTCAGCAGTGACCTCGGTACCATCGGAGAACTTGGCGCCCTTGCGGATGGTGACCTCGAAGGTAGTGTCGTCCACGGACTTGGGATCGTCGGTGGCGAGCTCGTTGAAGGTGCTGTAGTCGTGGTAATCGATGCCGTAGAGACCCTCGACGACGTGCCAGTTAGCACCCAGGCCCACAGCGGAGCCGGTGCTGGCGGGATCGAAGCTGGACGGAGCGTAAGCGGAACCAGCGGTAATCACACCGCCGCCACGGTTGGCGGAATCGGCGGAACCGGAAGCGGAACCCTCGTCGTTGGAGCTGCCACCGCAGCCGGTGAGACCAAGCCCTGCGACAGCAGCGACGCTGCCGGTGAGGCCGAGGAACGAACGCCTGGACATACCCTTGTTGATGATGGCCATGTCTTCTCCTATCAATAGAGAATCTTACCCGGGAGCACCTAGACTTGCCCCCGCGCAACTTGCGGACGATATATACCTTACCTACCGACGAACCCAACTGAGGTGCCGCGCTCGGCGACCGATACATACATACGCTTGAACGGTATTTACTACCGTTCACCGAATTCATTGACAAACGATTCGCCAGACAGTATGTATCGACGAGGTGAGATATCAGTCATCGTCAACCCGCAGGATAGCAGGGTTGTTCACCATGGCTAGTCAAACGTTTTAGCGTTAATAAAACCCGAAATCGACAGGTAATCGCCGCGAAATAAATGATTGAAAATCGGCCAATCATGTATATCAGTTGTTTAGAAGCACGTTTAGTTTTCGGAACGGTTGGCCGATGCCTGGGCGCGTTCGGCATTCCATGCAACAAGTGCCTCGTGGACCGCTTTGGCGACATCGGCCGGAACGCCTCGAACTTCCGCGATCTCTTGCTCGCTCGCCGCGCGCAAACGCTTCATCGAGCCAAAATGGCGCATAAGGGCACGTTTTCTGGTGGGTCCCACGCCTGGAACGTCATCGAGTACCGAAACCGTCATGGCTTTATCGCGCAATTCGCGATGGAACGTGATGGCAAAACGGTGCGATTCATCGCGAACCTGTTTAATTAGATAGAGCGAAGCAGACCCGGTCGGCAGCACGACGGGAGTCTCGTCCCAAGGCACGAAAACCTCCTCATCGGCCTTCGCCAAGCCACAAACTGGTATATCGAGCCCAAGAGCCTCAAGTTGCTTGATCGCAGCGGTCAATTGCGGCTTACCGCCATCGACAACGAGCAAATCGGGGCGCGATCCAAAGCGCTCGTCGGCCATGCGCTCGGGAGCATAGCGTCGTCCCAAAACCTCGGACATCGACACGAAGTCGTTTGCCTCGTCCAATTCGGCCTGAATTTTAAAACGACGGTACTGGCTCTTGTCGGCGCGTCCGTTGGTAAACACCACCATCGAGGCGACGGTAAAGGTTCCGTGCAGCGTCGAGATATCGAAGCACTCGATACGCATCGGCGGCGCCGGCAGCGCCAGCG
>CABVCJ010000027.1 GCA_902496845.1 uncultured Collinsella sp. | reverse complement strand
CTCCTTTTAGAAGCCGGTATCGCGCTCTGCCTTCGCGGTGCCGGATACGAAAACGAGGCCGCCGCCGATGTGGTCTTTCAACCACGATCGAGCGGCGGCCTCACAGCAGCCATCGAATATGCGTGCAGGCTCGTTGCCTAAAGGCGCAAGCTAAAAGCCCAGGCCAAAGCCCATACCGGTAATCGCCGAATACATAAAGTAGACGTTGATCACATTGAGGAACACACCCGTGATGCAACCGTTGCGCAGGTAGCGCTCGCACACGATGCGCGCCATGGCGGCGGAGTCATCATTGTTCTTTGCCTGGCGTCCCGCCGTAAAGTACGTCGCCACGCTCAGCAGCAAGTTGAGCACCGGCAACGCCAGCAACTCGTAGCTCTTGCCCCAGCGCGTCGCCTCGCCGGCGGCATTAAACTTTGTTGCCACCTCGGAACCAATGTTGGGGATAACACACGCTGCGACCACCAGCGGAATCACCGCAAGTACGAGCAGCGCAATACCCATGTAGCCAGCTTTTTTGCCATATTTAAACATATGCGTCGTCCTTACACGTTAAAGCGGAAGTGCACGACATCGCCATCGGCCATGACATAGTCCTTGCCCTCGATACGCAGCTTGCCGGCGGCCTTGGCGCCCTGCTCGCCACCGAGCTCGATGTAGTCGTCGTAGCCAATGACCTCGGCCTTAATAAAGCCACGCTCAAAGTCGGTGTGGATGACACCGGCGGCCTGAGGGGCGGTCGCGCCCTGACGCACCGTCCAGGCCTTGACCTCCATCTCGCCGGCCGTAAAGAACGACTGCAGACCGAGCAGCTTATAGGCCGCCTGCGCGAGCACGTCCAGGCCGGGCTGCTCCAAGCCCAGGCTCTCCAGGTAGTCGGCGGCGTCCTCGGGATCGAGCTCGGAAAGCTCGGCCTCGATCTTGGCGCAGATCGGCAGCGGCTTGACGCCATCGATGGGCGCCAGATCGTCGTTGAGCATATCCTCGTCCACGTTGGCCACATACAGGATGGGCTTCATGGTGAGCAGGAACAGGCCCTTGGCGGCGGCACGCTCCTCGTCGGTCATCTCCATGGATGCAGCGCGTTTGCCCTCGTTGAGCCAGGCAAGCAGGCGCTTGGCAACCTCAAACTTGGGCATGAGCTCCTTGTCGCGCTTGGCCTCCTTCTCGAGCTTGGGCAGCTGCTTCTCGAGCGTGCCCATGTCGGCCAGGATGAGCTCGGTCATGATGGTGTCGGCATCGCCGGCGGGATCGACGAACTCGCCCGTGCGGCCCACCTCGCGCATGACGTTGGGGTCCTTAAAGTAGCGCACGACCTCGCAGATGGCGTCGGTCTCGCGGATGTTTGCCAAGAACTGGTTGCCCAGGCCCTCGCCCTCGTTAGCGCCCTTCACCAGACCTGCGATGTCGACAAACTCGACCGTCGCCGGCACAATGCGGCCGGGGTTGACGATGTCGGCGAGCTTTTGCAGGCGGCTATCGGGCACATCGACGATACCCACGTTGGGGTCGATCGTGGCAAACGGGTAGTTGGCGGCAAGGCCGGTCTTTTTGGTAAGCGCGGTGAACAGCGTCGACTTGCCCACGTTGGGCAGGCCCACGATACCGATGGAAAGGGACACGACAGCTCCTTTTGGTACAGGTACTTCAAACTTCATAAGTATAGCGCCGCCGCAGCATCCGGGCGAATCCGGACACCACGGCGGCGCAAATGAAGCAGAGATGCGTGAGGGTTCGAGACAGCAGTCCTTACTTAAGCTCAGGCCAGAAATCCTTGTTGGCCTCGATGAGCTCGTCCAGGATCTGCTTGGCAACGCTTGCCGAAGGAATGGTCTTGGAGAGTGTGAGCGCCTGCCAGAGCTTCTGGTAGCTGCCCTCGACCCAAGCCTGGACAACGAGCTTCTCGACGGAAACCTGCTGCTCCATCAGGCCCTTCTGGAACTGCGGGATCGGGCCCTGGCAGATCTTCTCAAAGCCGTTGGAGCCAACGATGCAAGGCACCTCGACCATGGCCGTCGGGTCGAAGTTGGGCACAGCACCATCGTTGGGGACGATCAGCAGGAAGCGCTCGAGCGTGTTCTCGGCCAGCGCGCAGGCAAGGTCGACGATGTAGTTGGCGTGTACGTCGGGCTCAAAGCCGCCGTCCTTGGCAGTACCCTTGGCGATGATGTCGCGGCAAGCGCCAAAGACCTTCTTCTCGCGGCCGTCCATAACCTCATTGGCGCGAGTGTAGTTGGGGTCAGACGTCTCGACAACATAGTCCGGGTACAGGTAGTACTTGAGGTAGGTGTTGGGAATCGTCTCGGGATCGACAGCATAGACATCCTTGGCCTTGCCGAAGGTGTGAATCCAGCTCTCCTCGACGTGCTGCTCCTTACCGGCCTCGTGCTCAATGCCGTCCAAGTAGCCGTTCTTTGCCATGTGCTCCTTAATCTGCGGCATGAGGTCGTTGCCGTCCTTGTCGTAGATCTTGCTCCACCAACCAAAGTGGTTGAGGCCGTAGTAGCTATACTGCAGCTCGCGACGATCCTTGATGCCGCACATACGGCTCATCTTATCCATGAGGTCGATCGGCATGTCGCAGATGTTGATGATGCGGCTGTTGGGGCGCAGCACGCGGCAGGCCTCGGCGACGATGGCCGCGGGGTTGGAGTAGTTGAGCATCCAGGCGTTGGGGCTGTACTTCTCCATGTAGTCCAGGATCTCGATGACACCACCGATGGAGCGCATGCCGTAGGCGATACCGCCGGCACCGCAGGTCTCTTGACCAACGCAGCCGTACTTGAGAGGAATCTTCTCGTCGAGCTCACGCATGGCGTACAGGCCAACACGGATGTGAGCGAGGACGAAGTCAGTGCCGGTAAAAGCGGTCTCGGGGTCGGTGGTGTAGCTGAACTCAACCTCGGGAGCGTTCTCGTGGAAGTAGATCTCGCACGCCTTGGCAACGATCTCCTGGCGCTCGGCGTTGTTGTCATAGAAGGTCACCTTGTTGACCGGGAAGCGGTCGCGCTCCTCGAGCAGCATCAGGGCGATGCCCGGGGTAAAGGTGGAGCCACCGCCGGCAATGGTCACGGCATAGTTTTTCTTGGACATGATGTCCTCCTCATTCTGGCCGCTTGCTCAATCCATCCCCGCACGCGGCCTGTACGGTTTGGAATTGTTACCTAGAAGTGGAGTTTTTTATCTCTAGAATCGGCCTTGCGGTGCATACCGGCTCCGCAAGGCCGATTGTTTCGATGGACGATGGTTTACAGAAGACTCTCGAACTTCAGAAGACTCTCGAACTTCTCGCGAACCTGCGGGACGGCAAGGCCGATAATGACCTGGATTGACTGACCTTGGACCACCAAGCCATGCGTACCGATCGCCTTGAAGGAAGCCTCGGGTGCAACGACGCTCTTGTCCTTGACGTTAACGCGCAGACGGGTAGCGCAGTTAGTTACATCGATGATGTTATCCGTGCCACCAAGTAGATCGAGGATGTTCTCGGCAAGCACCAAGCGCTCATCATCTTTACTCTGGGCGACCGATTTGCCAGCAGCAGCACCGCCCTGCTTTTGCTTGTAGTCGGCCTTGGACTTGAGCTCGACCTCAACATCGTCATCCTCGCGACCGGGGGTCTTAAAGTCGAACTTGACGATCAGGAAACGGAAGACCACGACCCAAAGGGCGGTAAAGCACAGACCGACAAGGATGGAGATGGCGTACTGCAGACCGTGTGCGGCCCAAAGGGGCAGCCAGTCCCACGAGAGCATCGAGATGATGCCGCCGTCGAAGATGCCCACGACGCCAAGGAGGTTTTGAGCCATGCAGCCAAGCGCTCCGAGCACGCAGTGGACGACGAACAGGCCGGGCGCGATGAACAGGAAGGTGAAGTCAAGCGGCTCGGTAATACCGCAAAGCATAGCGGTAAGGGTGACCGGGATCAGCAGAGCCTTGACGCGCTGCTTGCGCTCGGGTTTGGCGGTCATATAAAACGCAATGGCGACGCCAAGCGAGCCGAAGACTTTAGTCCAACCAGGGCAGGTATAGGCAGCCCAGGGTGCGGCATCCTTAAGAGCAACGCTCGGATCGGCAGCCAGTTGGGGCAGGATGTTGGCCCAAGCAGCAAAGATGCCGCCGTTGACCGCCGCGTTGTCGTAATAGAACGGCGTATAGATAAAGTGGTGCAGGCCTGTAGGAATCAGCACGCGCTCGAAGAAAGCAAAGACGCCAACGCCGAACGTACCAGCGGAAAGGATGAATCCCTGGAAGGCGGCGATAGCAGCCTGAACATGCGGCCACACCAGGCAGGCGATAAGAGCGACCGGAACCATAACGAAGAAACCGATCATATAGATGAACACGGAGCCCGAGAACACGCCCAGCCACTCAGGAAGTTCGGTGTCGAAGAACTTGTTATGCAGCATCGTGGCGATACCAGAAATGATAAGCGCGCCCATGATGCCCATATCAAGCGTTTTGATGCTTGCGATAGTGGCAAGACCAGTACCGCTGCCCGCCTCGACAGAGTAGTCGACCCCAAAGACAGGGCCCCACTGCCCCAAGATTGTGCTTACAAAGTAGTTGAAGGTAAGGTAGATGGCCAAAGCCTCCATGCAGCAGCGAGCGTTCTGCTTGTTCGCGAGCGAGATTGGCAACGCTACGCAAAACAGCAACGGCATCTGGTTAAAGAGCGTCCAACCACCCTGGAGCAGCACATTCCAGCAATCAAACCAAAGATGACCCGCTGTGGCCATCTCGCCAAAGATCGCCTCGGTGGTAAACAACGTACCCAGGCCGACGACAATTCCGGAAAATGCGAAAAGAATTGCAGGCGTGTACATTGCACCGCCGAAACGTTGTATCTTTTGCATCATGACGGGGAATCCCCCTCTCTTCATTCGGAGCGCTGCGGTTTTGGCTTCACTCGAGACCGCAGACGCGCCGTTTGCGTGTACCTCGTGCAATAGGACGGGTGGGCCCGCTTCCCTGACTTCTTGCGCCTCTATTTTTATCATATCACTTATCTAGACAAGTTAATACGGTTTCTATGTTCGGTCAGCGGTCGATTATTGGCCGTAAACGGTATAAGTCCAGTATTTTGCCTGCTAAATCTGACATAGCTGATGGCCGCAAATTATATTTCTTTTCAACTTGTCTAGATGTTCTTGTCTATACCTATAGACATGCCTATACTTCAGTACAATATTCACCGCCACGTTAAGGAGTCACCATGAAAAGCGCGGTCTTCTATGGAAAGCACGACCTCAGAGTCGAGGAATCGGCAAAGCCGGCCGTGGGCAAGCGCGACGTTTTGATCAACGTCAAAGCTTGCGGCGTCTGCGGTACCGACGTTCATATCTATGAAGGCGACAAGGGCGCAGCCGACGTTACCCCGCCCACAATCCTTGGCCATGAGTTTGCGGGCGTTGTCGAGGCCGTGGGCAGCGACGTCGCTGGTTTTAAACCGGGCGATCGCGTGTGCATCGACCCAAACCATCCCTGCGGCTGCTGCGAACCCTGCCGCGACGGAATCAACCACTACTGCGAGCATATGACCGGTTACGGCACCACCGTTAACGGCGGCTTTGCCGAGTACTGCTCCGTCGATATGCAGCAAGTCTACAAGTTGGGCGATCACACCAGCTTTGAGCAGGGTGCTATGACCGAGCCCGTCGCCTGCTGCCTGCACGGCATCGATATGTGCAACATCAAGCCCGGCAGCACAGTTGTCGTTATCGGCGGCGGCATGATCGGTCTGCTCATGATGCAGCTTGCTAAAAACGCCGGCGCCACCAAGGTTGTCTTGCTCGAGCCTGTCGAAGGCAAGCGCGAGGTTGCGCTCAAACTCGGCGCCGACCTGGCAATTGATTCCATCCACGAGGACGTCCCGGCCCGCCTGAAGCAGGAGGGCGTCGGCAACGTCGATGTCGTTATCGAGTGTGTTGGCAAGCCCGTCACCATCGAGCAGGCCATCCAGATCGCCGGCCACAAGGCTACGGTGATGATGTTCGGTCTCACCAAGCCCGATGAGACAATCACCGTCAAGCCCTTCGAGGTCTTCCAGAAGGAGCTTGTGCTTACCTCGTCCTACATCAACCCTTATACGCAGCGTCGCGCGCTCGAGCTCATCGACTCTGGCAGGCTCGACGTATCCTCGATGGTCGCCAAGGTGGCTTCCCTCGACGAACTCGGCGCCATCCTGTCAGACCCGGCCCTGCGTGCCATGGGTAAATATATAATCGACCCCAGCAAATAAATCGATTGACACCTGCGCGGACGGCCCTCATCCGTCGTTCACGCACCCAGCTCTAGGAGACCGTCATGGCGCGAGCCATCTTCCAAACTATTTATGACAACGTGAAGCAGTCGATTGACGACGGCACATACGCCTATCAGAGTTATCTGCCTTCGGAGACTGAGCTCACGCAGCTGTTTGACTGTTCGCGCATGACGGTCCGTCGCGCCATCTCGATGCTTGCGGCAGATGGCTACGTGCTCCCCCAGCAAGGCAAAGGCATGCGCGTCATTCGCAACATCAGTGACGAGACGAGTCGTGGCGGCGGCGGACTCGAGACCTTTAAGGAAATCGCAGCCAGCCGAGGCTTTGAGCTCAAAACGGTTACCACTGTCTTTGAGCTCCTCGTCTGTAGCAAGGCACTCTCCAGGATTACCGGGTTTCCCGAAGGCTGCGAGCTCACGCGCGCCAAACGCATCCGTTATGCAAACGGACATGCCGTGTGCTCCGACGACTCCTATTACCTAAGCTCACAGGTACCGGGACTGACACCCGAGATTGTCAACGATTCGATTTATCGTTACCTCGAAGAAGATCTTGGCATTAAGATTGCCACGGGCAAACGCGATGTAACGATTGAGCATCCCACGCCCGAAGATGCGCGCGTGCTCGATCTCGACGACTTTAACGCACTCGCCGTTATACGCGGACAGACCTACAACGCCGACGGCATCCTTATGGAATACACCGAGACAAAGCAGGTTCCCAGCTTCTTTTTACTCCACGAAACGGTCACCCGCCGCAATAACGGCAGCGAGACCCATCAGAGCAGCATGAGCTAACCATCTATTAGTTGCGGTGGAATAGTTCCTAGAATGGCGAGCTTAAGGGCAAAACAGGAACTATTCCACCGCAACTTTTTTGGCCGGCGGGGCAGCACCTGTCCCACCGGCCATCATGTACGCTCTTTTAGCTAGTCCGCGAGCTTCTCCACCTGGTCGAGCATCTTGTCCAGCTTGGCCTTTGCCTCGGCCTTGGCCTTCTGGGCCTCCTCGTGGGCCTTGGCCTTCTGAGCGGCCTTCTCCTCGGCCTCGGGGTCGACAACGACCAGATTGGACGCATCGTGCTCGACCAGCTTGAGCGCATGCTCGGGGCACACCTTGACGCAGGCTCCGCAACCTAGGCAATACGTGGACTCCAGTGCAAAGCGACCGCTTCCCACCAAATCGCAGGCAAACGTGGGGCACACGTTGACGCACTCGCCGCACGACGTGCACTTGTCAAAATCGCATTCCGGTGTGCTCACCTGCATATTCTGGGCAAGCTCGGGGTGGTTCTGCAGCGTCGAGAGCACCAGCTGCCGCCCGTGCGTGAGCGAACGGCGACGCTTGGTCGTCGTGGTGCCGCACATGGTGTTGAGCGTGCGCTCGAGCTGCGTGATCTGGTGACGGTGGGCCTTCAACTTCTGCGTCACCGAAGCCAGTGCCGCAGTCGCCGGGTTGAGCTTAGTCACGGTTAGGCCCGTGGTGCGGGCGATCTTTTCCATATACTCCTTGCGCTCGTACTCGCGAAGCTTATGGCATTTGAGGCTCTTGGGGTCGACCTCCAGGCCCATGCCCGTACCGGCCCACTCCTCGGCAGTGGCAATGGCCTCGCCCAGAATGTCCTCACCGCCGGTGTTGCGACATTTATCGCACACGCCCAACGGCAGGTACACACTCACGTTGGGATAGTCCGCCAGTACCGAGAACCAGGTCTCGGCCGTAATATCGCCCACGCAGGCGACGACGACCTCGTTCTCGCGCGGCATGCGCTTGAGGGCGCGCGTGCAGGTAACGTAGGCGGTCTCGTGGCTCGTTGCCGCCGAGACAATGTCGTCATACAGGTTTTTGGGCGCCAGGCGCGGCGAAATAATCGCCTCGGTCGGACAGGCAGCGGCGCACAGGCCGCACTTGCGACAGGAGTCGAGGATCTCGATGGAGTCTTCCTCGACCTCGATAGCGTTGACCGGGCACACGTCCATGCACGCGGTGCAGCCGCTCTTTTCGTTTTTGCAGGTCAGACACGGAATGGTGTTGCCGCGCGGGCGCTCCTTGTAGTCGGCAGGATTCCACTGCGGCGCCGACGGATCGAGTGCATCGGTCACGCCGCCAAGCGGGTTTTTAAGAAAGTCGAAACCCTTGCTGATCTCGATAATGTCATCAAACAGATCGTGTTCCTGCGCCATGCGCGGCCCCTCCCTGAGCAGTGCAAACAAGCAAGAGATAATGATACGCTATCGGCCCACGCCTCGGGCAAATTACACGCGGCGCATCTTTGCGGCAAATAGCCCATGGCCCATCGCCGCCTCGATTGCACAAGGTCAATCAAGTGCCAAGCTATGCCTCGCACATGAACTGCACGAGCTTTTGTTTGGTCACCTTTGCCTGCTCGTTGGCCATATTACGCTCATTTCTAAAGACCGCATTTGCAACGCTCAGCAGATCGGCATCGGAAATCGCGCTGCACGGACCGTCCATCGACGCCGCCGTAGGACATACGCACAATGGCAACTCGGCATAAAACGCAACGGCCTTGGCGATATCGAGCATCTTGCCGCCGCCAATACCCACCACCATGTCGCAATACTCGGCCTGGGCTTCCTTAGCCATTTCGACAACGGCCTCTTCCGTACACGGACCGTCATAAATCTTAAAGAACGGCTCGCTTAGATCTTCGTCCAGAAATCCATCAACGATCTGCTTGCACAGCCGATCCTCGGTGCCCTGGTCAAACAAGACATAGGCAGCGCAGCCCAACCATGACAAATACCTGCCTTGACGCGACAGTTCGCCCGGCCCCTGAACATACCGGCCGGGACCGCCGTAAACCATAGGAAGCGCCATACGAGAATCCGCCCTTCATCAAACAACGATTGGTGCAAAGTAACCTTACCCCTTTGCACCATAGCAAAAAGGGGCAAAGCCATCTGTCGGCTTTGCCCCTTCCTTACCTTAGTTTAGTTTACTCATCCATAAGGTAATAATGGCCCAGCGCGTCGGCACCCAGGATGGCGTTTGCAACCATCTCGGGCGTCACCTCAAACGGCATGTTGCACATGGTGTCATCGGGCGCGCAGGCGGCCTCGGCAACAATCATGGCCTGCTCGCGCGTAAGCTCGGCAACGCCAAGTTCCTTCATCGTGACCGGCAGGCCCAGCTCAATGCAGAAGCCCAAGACTTCCTCGAGTTTCTCAGTCGGAGCATCCTCGAGTACCAGCTGGACGATGGTGCCAAAGGCGACCTTCTCGCCGTGATACATGCCGTGGCACTCGGGCAGCATCGTCAGGCCATTGTGGATGGCATGAGCAGCAGCAAGGCCCGAGCTCTCAAAGCCAATGCCGGAGAGCAGCGTGTTGGCCTCAATGATGTGCTCGACGGCAGGCGTGAGCGCACCCTTCTCCAGCGCGACCTTGGCCTTGACGCCATCGGCCATAAGCGTCTCGTAGCAGAGCTTGGCGAGCGCCAGGCCGGCCATGCCGCCCTTGCCGCCGGCGCAAGTGCCGCCGTCGGCATCATGCGTCGCCTGGGCCTCAAAGTAGGTTGCGAGCGCATCGCCCATGCCGGAAACCGTCAGGCGCACCGGGCTCGCCGCGATAACCGTCGTATCCATCAGGACAATATTGGGGTTTGCCTTAAGGAAGAGGTACTTATCGAACTGGCCGTCATCGGTGTAAAGCACCGAAAGCGCCGAGCACGGTGCATCGGTCGAGGCAATGGTGGGGCAAATGATAACCGGGGACTCCAGGTAATAGGCGACGGCCTTCGCGGTGTCGAGGATCTTGCCGCCACCGACGCCGACGATGATGTCGCAACCGTTGTCGCGAGCGAGCGCAACCAGGCGATCGACCTCGCCCTTGGAGCACTCGCCGTTAAAGTCCTCAAACAGCAGCTCGGCCTTGGCCTCGGCAAAGCCGCCCTCGATCTTGGCACCGACGCGCTTCTTGCCCGAAGGCGTCACGATGACGAGGGCCTTAGCGCCGAGCGGCTCGACATAGGAGCCGAGCTTGGCGAGCTCGTCCGGACCCTGGATGTACTTGCTGGGGCTATTGAAAATTGCAGCCATAACTATCCCATTCTCTAAAAGAAAAAAGAAAGGGGCTCCGTACAGATACGTGCGGAGCCCCTCGTTACGATAACAAGAGTCGATTAGAAATCGATGTCGGTGTCGTAGTAGCAGGCCTTGAGGATCTTCTCGAAGTCGGCAGCCTTGGTCTCACGCGGGTTCTCGGGCGTGCAAGCGTCCTGCTCGGCGTTCGCGGCGATCTCGGGCAGCTTGGCGAGGAACTCCTCCTCGGAAACCATCTGCGGGTTCTCGGCGTCGACCTTCACGCCACCATTCGCGTAATCCTTGATGGACTGCGGAATGTTGAGCTGGTCGTTGAGGTCGCGAATCTTCTGGACGAGTGCAGCGATGAGCTCCTCGTTGGTCTCGCCGGGAAGGTGCAGGATCTCCTTGGCCACGTAAGCGTAACGCTCGGCAGCACGGGGATCCTTGGAGTTCCACTGGATGACCTTGCCCAGGTACATGGCGTTAGCAGCACCGTGGATGATGTGGCCGTTCTCGAAGGCAGCACCGGTCTTGTGAGCCATGGAGTGAACGATGCCGAGCAGGCCCGAGGAGAAGGCGATACCGGCGATGCACTGAGCCTCGTGCATGTGCTGACGGGCCTCATGGTCGCCAGCATAGGACTTGGGCAGCCACTCGACGATCTCGCGGATGCCGTGCAGAGCGTTGGCATCGGTGAACATAGAGGCGCAGGTGGAAACGTAGGCCTCCATGCAGTGGGTCAGAGCGTCCATGCCGGTGTGAGCGCACAGCTTGGCGGGCATGGTGTAGGTGAGCTCGGGGTCGACGATGGCGACATCAGGGGTGATGTTGAAGTCGGCCAGCGGGTACTTGATGCCCTTGGCGTAGTCGGTGATGACGGAGAAGGCAGTGACCTCGGTAGCGGTACCGGAGGTAGAGGAGATGGCGCAGAAGTGAGCCTTCTGACGCAGCTCGGGGAAGCTGAACGGCTGGATGATGTTATCGAAGGACTCCTCGGGATACTCGTAGAAGACCCACATGGCCTTAGCGGCATCGATGGGCGAGCCGCCGCCGATGGCGATAATCCAGTCGGGCTCGAACTCGCGCATGGCCTCGGCGCCCTTCATGACCGTCTCGATGGACGGATCGGACTCGACGCCCTCGAACAGCTTGACCTCGAGGCCGCCCTCTTTGAGGTCGGCCTCGACGTCCTGCAGGAACCCGCCGCGACGCATAGAGCTGCCGCCAGAAACGATGATGGCCTTCTTGCCCTTGAGGTTCTTCACCTCGTGGCGAGCGCCCTCACCAAAGTACAGATCGCGAGGATTGGTAAAACGTCCCATACTGTGCCTCCTAAACAAGCCCCTCTTAGACTTGCGTATATAACGGAGCACCCAATTGGCTCCGTTAGGACCGGTTTGCGCGTTGCCGGCGATGACAATGCGCGATGTCTAAACGTCTCAACGCTCAGACAAACACTATTTTACCGTTCTGGTTGGTCAGTTATTCACCTAAAGCCGCCAATGATGAAACGTTTTTTCTATCCCTGAAGACCCTTGTGCGGCATTCATACTCCCAAGCTGGGCAAACGTTTTATCAAGGTTGACTACATATCCTGGGCAGGACGGTGCCCCTCCAAAATATGCACCGTTCGCCGCCAAAAATCGACCGTTTGCGGCACCGTGATACCACTCGGTCGTCCAAGGTGCCGACATTTGTGCGACATCCGTCTTCGTGGTGCAAAGGTGCAAGTCCAAGTGCGGCACCCCCGGTGTGCCACATGCGGGTAAACTAGAACCTTATATAGAAACATTTGAACCCTAACCGCAGCAAAGGAGGCCCCATGGCATTCGATCCCATTCAAGAGGATTGCCATCGCCTCGTTCTTGAGGCCTTGCGCCGCGACAATATCCCGCTCACCGACGCTGCCGCCGTAGAGCGTCTGATGGAACAATTCACCCGCAACCCCGCACCGCTCATCGTGCACGACCGCGACCGCGCCGGGCACCTCATTGCCAAGGTGGTCGAGGCTGTCGACTACCGCATTCCCTTTATCCCTGACGATACCCAGGCAGAGCAAGAAGAGACAGCTGCCGAGAACATGCTCCGCGAGGCGGCCGCACTCGATCCGACCAACTGGGATGCCCAGCGCATGCTGACGGCGCTCACCGCCGAATCCAACGAGGAATACGTACAGTACTTGGTATCCAAGCGCGATGAAGTCGAGCACGACTTGGCGCTCAAGATCGCCTCGGCGCAGGACCCCTACGAGCGCGAGGCCGCGGGCGACCTTATGCGCCGCCCCTACCTGCGCTGGCTTGCCGCCCTTGCGTCGCGCGCCCTCATTAGCGGCCGCTACCGTATGTCACTCGAAGCCGCAAACCGCAGCCTGGACTTTGCCCCCAACGATCCGGCCGGTGTCCGCCACACCGCGATGCTCGCCATGGCAAAGCTCGAATACCCCGCCGAGGAACTCAAGCGCTTTCGCTCTGCCCACTCCGTACCCTATCTCGCCAACACGCCACTGCGCCGTCGTCCCAAGGACGCGGAGCGCGACTTGGACCCGTGGACGCTCATCGCGCTGATGAGCGCTGCCTGGCGCGAGCTGGACTACGAGGGCGCCGAGCACTACTTGCGCATCCTTGCACGCTCGTGCCCGCACGCAGCCGAGGCGCTCTACTTCCAAACCGAGTTTCCCGATGGCGTCTATGCCCGCGTCAACGTGGGTGCAGGCTCCACCGACGAGCTCGTCCTTGCACTGTCCGAAGCGACGCCGGTACTGCAGGAGGGCCTGGGCGCTCCCGACAACGCCAGCTTTGCCGCCTGGGTCGCCACCAACGACATCGTGCGTTCCCAGATCGACGAGCGCATCCTGCGCGCAGCCGAGCAGGGGCTTCCATTTAAGGGAGGGGACCTCTAATGGATCCGAGCGTCTACATCCCCGCCTACTTGGAGCGCACCTATCTGGCATCGCACCCCGAGCTCACCGATGCAGCACGCGAGCTTGTCCATAACGACATTAGTACGAATCCCCAAAAGTATGCGCAGTCCGAGCATGCCCAGGCGCTGCTGTCCTATGCCGGTGTTCATCGCCACCTGCTCGACGAGCTCCATCGCATCGAGGACATGGGCAGTGACGAGGAGTTCGAGCAGACGCGCAATCGCCTGTTCGACGACATGCGCGATGAGCTGCTCAAGATTGTCCGCGTCGATGCACTGGCCGTCGACGCGCAGCTGCTCGCCATCATCCTGGCCGACACGCCCGTTGACGCCTGCCTGGGCGACCTGATGAAGCTCGAGGCAACCACGGCCGATTACCTGCAGCAAAGCGTGCCCGGGTTCGATATGGAGGCCCCACACTACTGGGCCAACAAAGTTTTGACGGACGGCGTGACGGCGGCAGAGCTCACCGTAAGCGAGCCGGCGCTTATCGGGTGGCTTCACACGCTCGAGGCCATCTCGCAGCTGTGCATGGCGAGCGCCCGCTACCGCGCTGCCGCCAACTACGCCCGCCGCGTCCTTAAGGCAGAAGGCTATCCCACCCGTGCCGCCGGCACCGTGCTGCTTGCCCTCGCACGCCTGGAAGACCAGGACGGCTTTTTTGCCCTTGCTCACCAGCTCGAGGAACAGGTGGGAGCCGATGCACTCGAGAACTCCCCTTGGTACCTGCTCGCCCGCACAATCCTATTGTTCAAAACGAACAAGATGCGTCCGGCGGTGCGCGCGCTGCGCGAGTTTGCTAACCGCTGCGAGGGCGGCGCGTTCTTCTTGCTGAATCCCATGTACCAGACGCCGTACCTTCCCTGCCGGCCCGAGCCACGCGATCCCTGGGATCTTTCGCACCAGGCCGTTTGGGAAGCGGACGGCATTATCTCGGACACTCCCGACTTTGCCCCCTGGGCCAATGCCTGCGAAGACGTGTCGCAGCTTGCCCAGGAATTTGCGCGCCGCTACGGATTTTAGTGACGCACTCGACCCGACCATGTCGTTTACGTTAGGAACGGTTTCATGAACCTCCGCTCATCTCTTGCCTGCACCTCGAGCGATATCGCCCGCTGGGGGCTGCGCTCCGTCCTTAAGCGCCAGGGCGGCGTACTCCCCGGCCGCATCGCCATGAAGATCAACCCCGAGCTGCTGAGCGACCTCGCGAGTCTTGTCGACCGCAGCGTGGTGATCACCGGCACCAACGGTAAGACCACCACTTCGAACCTGATCGCCGACGCCGTTGCCGCCAGCGGCGCCACCGTGGTATGCAACCGCGCCGGCAACAACATGGAGCCGGGCGTGGTGGGCGCACTACTCGAGGCGCGCAGCGGCCTCAAGCAAGCCGGCGGCGGCAAGCGCGTGGGCGTTTTTGAATGCGATGAGCTCTACACCGTGCGCGTCCTGCCCAAGCTCAAGCCGACGTACTTCGTGCTGCTCAACCTGTTCCGTGACCAGCTGGATCGCTATGGCGAGATCGATCACACCCAGGAGGTCATCGCCCACGCGTTGGAGCTTTCGCCGGCAACGACGCTCATCTACAACGCCGACGACCCGCTGTGCGCCTCGATTGCCGCGCGCGTTCCCAACGCGAGTATTGCCTTTGGCATCGATGGCGCCACCAACACCGAGTCTGACCGCATCAGCGACTCGCGTTTTTGCTCGCAGTGCAACGCCCCGTTGGAGTACGACTACGTACAGTATGGTCAACTCGGCGCCTACCATTGCCCCTCGTGCGGTTGGACACGCCCCGCACTGGTCCGCCGCGTAACGAATGTGGAGCTCAGTCGCGATGGCTATGGTTTTGACCTGGTGTTTGGATCTGATTCCAGCGCGCCAGCCGCGCACATCGCCACGCGCTACAACGGCTTATATATGGTCTATAACGTTGCCGCCGCATTCTTTGCCGCACATGAGTTGGGCGTGGATACGGCGCACCTGCAGCCCACGCTCGATGCCTACGTGCCCGCCGGCGGACGCATGGGCCGCTGGGATATTGCCGGTCGCACTGTCGAGGCAAACCTGGCCAAGAATCCCGTGGGCTTCGATCGACAGATCCAGTCCATTAAGACGGCGGGCGGCAGACTCTGCGCTTTCTTCCTTAACGACAACGACGCTGACGGCCACGATGTCTCCTGGATCTACGACGTCGACTTCGAGCGCATCGCCGATACCCCAGGGCTTGTCGCCTTTGCCGGCGGCACGCGTGCACACGATATGCAGGTGCGCCTCAAGTACGCCGGCATCAATGCCGCCATCATCTCGAATATCGAGCAGGCGATCGGCGCCGTGGCGGACGAGGCCGCCGATGTCACCTTCTACGCCGTCGCCAATTACACGGCCTTCCCGCCGCTGGTCAAGGAGCTCGACGGACTGAAGGGCGCCACCGCCGACGCTGTTGCCGGACGCGCCGTAGCCCGCGCCGATGGCAGCGCCATCCCTTCCGCCGTCGTGCCGGTCGAGCTTTCGCGCCCGTTGCGTATCGTCTACCTGTATCCCGATGCGCTCAATCTCTACGGCGACGGCGGCAACGTTATCGCGCTCGAGCGCCGCTGCGCCTGGCGCGGCATTCCCGTGCGCGTGGACGAGGTCCGTATGGGCGAGATGCTCGACCTTACCGATGCCGATATCGTCATGATGGGCGGCGGCTCTGATCGCGACCAGTTGGCCGTGGCGCACGAGCTGCTCACCCAAAAAGACAAGGTCGCGGCATATGTTGAGGATGGAGGCTCGCTGCTTGCCATCTGCGGCAGCTATCAGCTGCTCGGTCGTTCGTACTACATGGGCGAGGATCGCATCGAGGGCCTGGGCGTCATTGCCGCCGAGACCGTGCGCGGCTCCAACCGCCTAATCGGCAACGTCGCCGTCAAGACCGACCTGGCACCCGAGCCCTTTGTGGGATTCGAGAACCACGGCGGCCGCACCCTGCTCGATGCAGAGGCCACGCCGCTCGGAACGTCCGTTGTCACGGGCACCGGAAACAACGGCGACGATGGCTTTGAGGGCCTCATCTACAAGGGCGTCATCGGCACGTACCTGCATGGCCCGGCGCTGCCCAAGAACCCCGAACTCGCCGACTGGCTGATTGCCCACGCTCTCGAGCGCCGCGGCGACGCACAGGCCAACGCTCTGCTGCCGCTCAAGCCCCTCGACGACACCTACGAGCACGCCGCCCACGACGCAGCCATGAAGCTCCTCCCCTAGCGCCCTACCACCACAAAGGGGACAGGTACCTTTGTGGTGGTTTTGACCCGTCCCAGCGGTTTGTCTCAATCTGTAACATCTAGACCACCAAAAGTCGTCTTACTGTTACAGATTGAGACGTTCGTCCCGACGCCTGCATTTTGTCTCAATCTGTAACAGATAGGGCCGATTTACCCGCCCAGATGTTACAGATTGAGATTTTTGAAGATCGGGGGGAGAGGGCCAGCTCCTTTGTGGTGGTTTTCCAGTTTGCCAACGATATACGCGCCGGCAAAAAAGTCTGCTATACTCTTTCCCGCCGTCCCCATCGTCTAGCGGCCAAGGACGCCACCCTTTCAAGGTGGATATCGCGGGTTCGAATCCCGCTGGGGGCACCACAGAATCTGAGAAGCCCGTTACCCCTGCGGTGACGGGTTTTTTTCTTCTCCAACGCCGGGATTCGAATCCGACAGGGTGCGGAGCTGAGGAAACGCGAAGCGTTTTCCAGCGCAGCACGCAAGGAGCGAAGCGACGCAGCGAAGGCGGGCGGCGTCAGCCGCACGCGGACATCCCGCTGGGGGCACCAACCCGAAAATGTACGAACCCGCCGGATGTAAGGCCCGACGGGTTCGTTCTTTTTGTCGTTATAAAACGAAAAGTACTCAATGCCCTTACGCTAGATAAACAGCTCGCACTCCTTCCGCTCGGCACAGACTTTGCTAAGCATCTTGGTAGCCGCAGAGAGCATGACAGGACTTAGCCCACGCGCGCCCCGCGGGCATACAGACACACAGCGCATGCAAGAGATGCAGGCCTTTTTGTCCACCCGCTTGGGATCGTCTTTATCGATAGCGCCAACGGGACACGCTGTGGCGCAAACCCCGCAAGCGGTGCACTCCTTTGTGGCCTTAGGCACCATACCGGCGCCCCCGGCTTTCTTATAGGGACGATTACCCGGAATAGCCGGCTCAGAAGCATCTCCTGCAGATATCTTTTGCTGAATCTGATCCGCAAACCCAGCGAGCTGTGCCGCGTCCTGAGCATCTGGTCGATTGATGGCAAACTGCCGCACAATAGAATGCTCGGCGATGGCAGAAACTGCCGCGAACATCCGAAAGCCCGCGCCCTTTGCCGCGTCCTCAAGCTCAACCAGCGTGTCCTCATACGCGCGGTTTCCGTAAACACAAACCAGCACCGCCCGTGCGCCATTCCCTCGCACCATACCCAAGCGCTCCACGGCCACAGCTGGGACTCGCCCGCCATACGAGGGCACCGCGATCACGGCTACATCCTCTTTTGTCATCGCAACCGTGCGAAAACCCAGCCCGCTATCGGTCAGATCTACAGCAACGGTTTCCCCTTCCAACGCATTGGCAATGTAGTTAGACACCTTTTCCGTTCCGCCGGTCGGGCTAAACACGATATCGAATACCTTCATCGGATAATCCTCCCCTTTATGAACAAACGCCCGAGACGTCCGCATGCCAAAACAGGTTACAACTTTTAAGATGCCCCGTGAGAAACGCCCGCTCGGCTGCAAGTTCAAAGAAGGTTCAAGCGACAAAAAAGAAGGGGCCTCGCACAGGCGAGACCCCTTCGCACGCAAAATCAAACGTGTCTGTTACACGTAGAACAGGATGTCGTCGTAGGTCGGAACCGGCCAGTAGTCGGCGGCCACGATCTCCTCCATGGCGTCCACGGCGGCGCGCAGCGTATCCATAGCGGGAACGACCTCGTGTGCATACACATTGGCCTGCTCCTGACCATCGAGGGCTTCGGCCTTCTGATGCACGGCGTCGAGCGCCTTGATGGAGTCGTTGATGGTGGTGATACCGTTGCAGAGCTTGTTGAGCGTGTTCTGCTCGCACTGCATGGCGGCCTCGGCACCGGCGGCACGAATAGTCTCAAGGCCCTTAGCGACCTTGGTGGCATAGGCGGTAATGACCGGGCGATAGGTACGACGCGCCTCGCGAACCATCGTGGTGGCCTCGATGTTCATGAGCTTGTTGTACTTCTCGAGCTTGCAGTCGTAGCGGCACTGAGCCTCGGCCTTGGTCAGGACACCCGTCTCCTCAAAGAGCGCGATGGCCTTTTCGGAAACAAAGGCGGGCAGGGCGTCGGCCGTGGTCTTGTTGTTGGCAAGGCCGCGCTTCTCGGCCTCGACGGGCCACTCGTCGGAGTAGCCATCGCCGGAAAAGAGGATGCGCTGGTGGTCGGTCAGGACCTTCTTGCAGTACTCGAGCGCAGCGTCCTGGAACTCATCCTCGGGCGTACCCTCAAGCGCGTCGGCGAAGGACTTGAGCGACTTGGCCACGGCGGCATCGAGCACCAAGTTGGAGTCGGAGACGTTCTGCTCGGAGCCGCAGGCACGGAACTCAAACTTGTTGCCGGTGAAGGCAAACGGGGAGGTGCGGTTGCGGTCGGTGTTGTCCTGCATCAGCTTGGGCAGGGTATCGGCGCCCAGGTCGAGCACGCCGCGCGTGGCATGGACGGAAGCCTTGCCATCGATGATCTTCTCGACGACCTCGGTAAGCTGGTCGCCCAGGAAGATGGACATAATCGCCGGAGGAGCCTCGTTGGCGCCCAGACGATGGTCGTTGCCGGCCGAAGCAACGGAGGCACGCAGGAGCTCCTGATAGTTATCGACGGCCTCGATCACCGCGGTGAGGAAGACGATGAACTGCAGGTTGTCGAGCGGGGTGTCACCCGGATCGAGCAGATTCTCGGACTCGGTGCCAAGCGACCAGTTGTTGTGCTTGCCCGAACCGTTGATGCCCTCGAAGGGCTTCTCGTGCAGCAGGCAGACCAAGTCGTGGCGAGAGGCGATGAGCTTCATCTTCTCCATCATGACCAGATTCTGGTCGATGGCCTCGTTGACCTCGCCATAGACCGGTGCAAGCTCATGCTGGCAGGGAGCGACCTCGTTGTGCTTGGTCTTGGCGGGAATGCCAAGCGCCCACAGTTCATCGTCCAGATCCTTCATATAGGCCGAGACGGTGGGGCGGATAGCGCCAAAGTAGTGCTCCTCGAGCTCCTGGCCCTTGCAGGGAGCAGCACCAAAGAGAGTGCGGCCGGTGATGACCAGGTCCTTGCGCTTGCGGTAAGCGTCCTTCTTGATCAGGAAGTACTCCTGCTCGTCGCCCACGGAAGGAACGACCTTCTTGGGGGTCTTGCCAAATAGCGCCAAAACGCGCTTGGACTCACGCGAGAGCGCGGTCATGGAGCGCAGCAGCGGGGTCTTCTTGTCCAGGGCCTCGCCCGTGTAGGAGCAGAAAGCCGTGGGGATGCACAGGACATCGTCCTTGATAAAGGCGGGGCTGGTGGGATCCCAAGCGGTGTAGCCACGGGCCTCGAAGGTGGCACGCAGGCCGCCGTTGGGGAAGCTGGAGGCGTCCGGCTCGCCCTGGATGAGGTTCTTGCCCGTAAACTTGGTAATGGCGGTGCCGTCGTGGTTGGGCTCCAGGAAGCTGTCGTGCTTCTCGGAAGTAATACCCGAAAGCGGCTGGAACCAGTGCGCGTAGTGCGTCGCGCCCTTGGAGATGGCCCAGACCTTCATGGCATGGGCAACGGCGTTGGCCACGTCCAGGTCGAGCGGCTCGCCGCCCTCGAGGGTTGCAGCAAGGCGCTTCCAAATGTCCTTGGGGAGGTAGTCCTTCATGACTTCCTCAGAGAACACCATGGTCCCGAAGCGGTCAGTAAGATCGGCCATACGGAACTCCCTTCGTATCGGCACCGCGTGAGATGCGGTGTTGATTACTAACGAACGAGTCATAGCTTAGACTCGCCGTGTTTCCGCGACATTACCGTCATGTTGCCGTCGCGAAACCAATCAATGAGGTTACCCTATCGAGGCGGCGTTGCCACCCTCAACAGCCAATCAACTGTATAAATTGCAGACCTCTCCCCATGGTTTAAGGGTAGTCAACTTGGAATGGGGCTCTATTAACTGGTATTTCGCATCAGATACCATTCAATATAGCCCCCCATCCTACATTGACCGCTCTGTTATAGGAAATGCCGATAGCGAAGCATTTTCGATTGGTATCACCAAATCGTGAGAGAAACTCCACCTTAGCGCAGTGGTACTGTAGAATCCTTGCAACAAAACATCGCACCCAGGCATCTAAAGGAGCACGATATGCGCGTCGACGAGGTTTTTAAGCAGGCAGCATCCCAAGGCACCGCGCCCGTTTCGTTTGAGATGTTCCCGCCCAAGGGCGAGCTGACCCTCGACACGGCTCGCGAAGTGGCAGGCAATCTGTGCAAGCTTTCGCCGAGCTTTGTCTCGGTCACCTGCTCGGCCGGCGGCTCGGGCAACGGCGCCGCCACCGCCCCCATCGCACATATGATTACGAGCGAATTCGATACGCCCTCGGTGGCACACCTCACCTGCGTTGGCCGCACACATGCCGATATTGCCGCCAAGATCGACGAGTACCGCTCCGCCGGTGTAGAAAATGTGCTGGCCCTGCGCGGTGACCTACCCGCCGGCGCGAGCGAGGATGACAAGCCCGCCTCGGACTACGCCTACGCCCGCGACCTTATCCCCGAGCTCGTCGATGCCGGCTTTTGCGTGGGCGCCGCAGCCTACCCCGAGGGCCACATTGCCTGTGAGGATCTCAACGCTTCGGTCGAATACCTCAAGCAAAAGCAGGACGCCGGCGCGAGCTTCTTTGTGACGCAGCTCTTTTTTGATAACGAGTGCTTCTACCGTTTTCGCGAGCTTGCCGACAAGGCCGGTATCACCGTGCCCGTTACCGCGGGCATTATGCCGTTTATGGGCAAGTCGCAGATCAGTCGCATGGTCTTTATGTGCGGCGCGTCGCTGCCCTCCCCCGTCATCAAGATTCTCGCCAAGTACGAGAACGACCCCGAGAGCTTGCAGGCAGCCGGTGTAGATTATGCCGCCCGTCAGCTTTGCGACCTTAAGGAGCACGGTGCCGACGGTCTGCACCTGTACACTATGAATCGTCCTGCGATCGCCGCAACCATTATGGAGCGCCTGGGGTAATGGAAAAACCGCACATCGATACAGCTTTTGGCGAAGTGCCGGCCGACCTTGCGTCGCCGGCGCTTTATCGTATCGATGATGCCCACCATCCCCGCGTCGATCGTGCCGAGATGCTGCGCTACCTGGGCTACAGCGGTCAGCAGATTGAGCCCGAGCTGTCGCAGCGTATTGAGCTTGTCGTTGAACGTTTGGAACTGGACATTGAGCCCCGTGGCGTGCGACGCGTGTTTGCCGTCGATGCCACGGGCGTGGACGAGCAGGGAGAGCCCTGCATCCGTCTGGTCGGCACCAACGTTGAGCTGCGCGGTCGCGACATCTATCGCCATCTCAAAGACGCCCGCTTTGCCGCGCTCATGGCATGCACCCTCGGCATGGACGCCGAGCGTCGTCTGCGCACCACGGGAGCCCAGCAGCCCCTAGAGGGAGCTGTGCTCGATGCCGCGTGCTCTGCCTATGTGGAAGCTGCCGTCGAGCAGATGGACCAGCAGGTCAAGGCTGCGGCCGCCGCACACGGACTCGCCGGTAACTGGCGCTTCAGTCCCGGATACGGCGACTGCCCGCTCTCGGCCCAGCGCTCGATCGTCGATGCGCTCAACGCCACGCGGCTCATCGGCCTTACCGTCACGCCCACCAGCCTGCTCATGCCCACCAAGAGCGTGACCGCGGTGATCGGTCTGTTCGACGGCAAAGTCCACGACGCCCAGAGTCGCCCCACCTGCAATATCTGCCGCATGCGCGAGCACTGCCGCTTCCGCGCCGCCCACACCACCTGCTATTCCAGCCACTAGGAGCCCCCGATGTTCACCCCGCTTATTACTCATAATTCGGATGGTGCCGCGCTGGCGGCGCCCGTCAATGCCGCACGCTGCAACGGCGCTGTGTACAAGCCACGCACGATCGACGACCTGCGCATTAAGGACGATCGCCTGCGCGCCGCCATCGAGGGCACGGGGCACCTGCTGTTTGACGGCGGCATGGGCACCATGCTGCAGGCTGCCGGCATGAAGGCCGGCGCCCTGCCCGAGCTGCTCAACTTTGAGGAGCCCGAGGTTATCACCGATATCCAGCGTCAGTATGTCGAGGCCGGCTGCGACGTGATCACCGCCAACACCTTTGGCGCCAACGCCCACAAGCTCGACGGCGCCGCCACCGTGGCAGATGTCTTTGCCGCCGCTGTCGCCTGCGCCCGCGAGGCCGGCGCCCGCTACGTCGCCGGCGATATCGGCCCCATCGGCGCGCTGCTTCGCCCCTTGGGCACCCTGAGCTTCGACGAGGCCTATGACCTCTTTGCCGAGGAGGTGCGCGCCGGCGTCGACGCGGGCGTGGACCTCTTTATTATCGAGACCATGACCGACCTTGCCGAGATCAAGGCGGCCGTCCTCGCCTGCCGCGAGAACTCCGACCTGCCCGTCTTTGCCACCATGACCTTTGAGGAAGACGGTCGCACCTTCTTGGGAACGAGCCCCGAGGTCGCCGCCATCACGCTCGACGCCATCGGCGCCGACGTTTTGGGTATCAACTGCAGCCAGGGCCCGGCCGAGCTCCGAGGGCTCGCCGCACGTATGCTCACCGTTACCGACAAGCCCGTTATGGTGCAGGCTAACGCGGGACTGCCCCGCGTGGACGACGACGGCAATACCGTCTTTGATATCCAGGCCCCCGAATACGCCGAGGCCGTCGCCGGCATGATCGAGGACGGCGTGAGCGTCGTGGGCGGCTGCTGCGGAACCACGCCGGCGCATATGGCGGCCTTGCGCACGCTTATCGACAACCACACGCCCAGCCCGCGCCGCCGCAAGCCCAGCATGTCGGCCACGAGCGCCCAGACGGTCGTGGACCTTCCCTGTGACGGCCACAAAATCGCCGTCATCGGCGAGCGCATCAATCCCACCGGCAAAAAGCGCCTGCAACAGGCCCTGCGCGACGGCGACCTGGACTACGTCGTGAGCCAGGGCATCAGCCAGCAGGAACAGGGCGCCGACATCCTGGACGTC
The DNA here is from genome assembly GCA_902496845.1 of uncultured Collinsella sp. Classification (GTDB taxonomy): domain Bacteria; phylum Actinomycetota; class Coriobacteriia; order Coriobacteriales; family Coriobacteriaceae; genus Collinsella. The sequence goes on along the minus strand of CABVCJ010000027.1, from coordinate 2,879 downwards.
AACGTGGGCCTGCCCGAGATCGACGAGGTCAAGATCATCCAGCAGGCGACCGAGCAGCTCCAGGGCTCCACGCTGCTGCCGCTGCAGATCGACTCCACCGACCCCGCAGCCGTCGAGGCAGCCGTGCGCCGCTACGCCGGCAAGCCCATCATCAACTCGGTCAATGGCAAACAGCAAATCATGGATGAGATCTTTCCGCTGGTCGCCCATTACGGCACCAACGTCGTCGGCCTCACGCTCGATGAAGGCGGCATCCCCGATACCGCCGAAGCTCGCTTCGCCATCGCCGAGCGCATCGTGGCCGAGGCCGCCCGCTACGGTATCGGCCCGGACCGCATCCTCATCGACTGTCTGGTCATGACCGCCTCGACCAATCAACGCCAGGCCGAACAGATCCTGCGCGCCATGTCCCTGTGCAAGGAGCGTCTGGGCGTCAAATGCGCGCTCGGCGTGTCGAACATCAGCTTTGGTCTGCCTGCCCGCCCGCTGCTGGGCTCGGTCTTTTTGGCTGCCGCTTTTGGCGCGGGCCTGGACGCCCCCATCATGAACCCGGGCTCCAAGCGCTTTATGGATACCGTCTACAGCTATCGCGTGCTGAGCGTTGAGGACGAGGGCTCGACCGGATACATCGAGCGCTACGCCGGCTGGACCGATCCGTACAAGATCGCCGCGAATCCGGCGGCGGCTCAGGCGGTATCGACCGACGCCGCGCCCGCTGCTGGCACCACCGGCACCGACGGCAACGACGACCCGATTCGTCGCATGGTCGTCTCGGGCCGCAAGGGCGAAATCGCGGCCGAGACCGAGCGTCTGCTGGCAGACCATGACGCCATGGACCTCATCAACAATCACTTTATCCCCGCCCTCGACGAGGTTGGCGTCCTCTTTGACCAGGGCAAGTTCTTCTTGCCGCAGCTTATGGCCTCGGCCGAGGCCGCGCGTGTGGGCTTTGACACCATCAAGCGCCTGATGCCCGCCGGCGAGATTGCCGACAAGGGCAAGATCTGCGTGGCCACCGTTAAAGGCGATATCCACGACATCGGTAAGAACATCGTCAAGATGCTGCTCGATAACTACGGCTACACCGTCTTTGACCTAGGCCGCGACGTCGACCCGCAAGAGGTACTCAAGACCGTACGGGAGCGCGACATTAAGCTCGTCGGCCTCTCGGCGCTTATGACCACCACGGTCGTCGCTATGGAGGAGACCATCAAGTTGCTCCATGCCGAGGTTCCGGGCGTCAAGATCATCGTAGGTGGCGCCGTGCTCACCCCCGAATACGCCAAGCAGATCGGCGCGGACTACTACGCCAAGGATGCCGCCGAAAGCGCGCGCATCGCCGAAGAGGTCTTTGGGCAGTAACACAACGGAAACAACCGAGCACCAAAACGTGCCGCACGCGCCACTTGGCACGTGCGGCACGTTAGAATAGATAAGGCTATGCTCGTTTTGGCAGATAGGAGTGCAAGGATGGCGATCACGCCCGCAGAAATCGCGGAAACCCGCGGCATGGTTGAGGAGCAGAACCTCGACATCAGGACCATCACCATGGGTGTTTCGCTCATGGGTTGCGGCGACGAGAGCCTCGACCGCATGTGCACGAAGATCTACGACCACGTGACGCACACGGCTGAGCACTTGGTCGAGACCGCCGAGAACCTCGAGCGCGAGTACGGTATCCCCATCGTCAACAAGCGCGTTTCCGTCACCCCGGTGGCGCAGATCGCCGCATGCTGCAAGGATGAGGACCTCACCCCCATCGCGCATGCCCTCGACCGCGCGGCCGAGACGCTCGGCATCGATTACCTGGGCGGCTTCTCCGCGCTCGTTCAGAAGGGCATCGGCGACGCCGACCGCCGCGTCATCCAGTCCATCCCCCAGGCGCTCGCTACCACCAGCCGCGTCTGCTCCAGCGTCAACGTCGCCAGCCTGCGTGCCGGCATCAACATGGACGCCGTGCTCATGGCCGCCCAGACCATCATCGATGCCGCCAAGCTTACGGCAGATGAGGATTCCGTTGGCGCCTCCAAGTTTGTCTGCTTTGCCAACATGGTCGAGGACTCCCCGTTTATGGCGGGCGCCGTCCACGGCGGTGGCGAGGCCGACGCCGTCATCAACGTTGGCGTCTCGGGCCCCGGCGTTATGGCGGCAGCCCTGGAGAAGCTGCCCGACTCCGCCTCGATGATGGAAGTCGCCGAGAAGATTAAGCAGACCGCCTTTAAGATCACCCGTGCCGGCGAGCTCATGAGCCGCGAGGCCGCCCATCGACTGGGTGTCGAGAAGGGCATCGTCGACCTGTCGCTGGCGCCTACGCCCGCCATTGGCGACTCCGTTGCTCGCATCCTCGAGATTATCGGCGTGGGCACCTGCGGTGGCCCGGGCACGACCTGCGCGCTCGCCATGCTCAACGACGCCGTCAAGAAGGGCGGCGTCATGGCCAGTTCCAGCGTCGGTGGCCTCTCGGGCGCCTTTATCCCCGTGTCCGAAGACGCCGGCATGATCGCCGCCGTCGAGGCCGGCGCGCTTTCGCTCGAGAAGCTCGAGGCCATGACCTGCGTGTGCTCCGTCGGCCTGGACATGATCGCCATCCCCGGCGACACCCCGGTCGAGACCATCGCCGGCATCATCGCCGACGAGATGGCCATCGGCGTCATCAACAATAAGACCACGGCCGTGCGCGTGATTCCCGCCATCGGCAAGGGCGTGGGCGACTGCGTCGAGTACGGCGGCCTGTTTGGCCGTGCGCCCATCATGCCGGTGAACCCCAACGCCGGCACCGTGCTTGCCCACCGTGGTGGACGCTTCCCGGCACCGCTGAACTCGCTGAAGAACTAGCTGAGGGGGACTGGCGAGGAGCCCCGGGGAGGGCAAATATATAA
>CABVCJ010000026.1 GCA_902496845.1 uncultured Collinsella sp. | reverse complement strand
CCGGCGCGGCATCGCCCTGCGCGTAGGCCTCGCCCGCGGCCGTAGCCTCGGCCAAGCGCTCGGCCTCCTGGTCCTTGAGCGCTGCCATGAGCGAGCGAATACGGATACGCGCGGCGCCCAAGTTGGACACCTCGTCAATCTTGAGCACGGTGTAGATCTTACCGCTGGCCTCCAGGATTTCCTGCACTTGGTCGGTGGTCAGAGCGTCCAGACCGCAGCCGAAAGAGTTGAGCTGGATCAGGTCCAAATCGTTGCGCATCGTCACAAAACGGGCGACGGCGTACAGGCGGCTGTGGTACATCCACTGGTCGACGACGCGAATCGGACGCTCGGGCTTTACCAGATGCGCGAGCGAATCCTCGGTAAAGACCGCAAAGCCAAAGCTCGAGATAAGCTCGGGCAGGGCATGGTTGATCTCGGGGTCGTTATGGTAGGGACGGCCGGCGAGTACGATGCCGTGGCCACCGTGGTCCTCGACCCACTTAAGAGCCTCCTCGCCCATGGTCTGGATGTCCTCGTGGAAACGCGCGTCGGCCTCAAAGGCAGCGTTGACGGCGGCATCGACCTCGGAGCGCGTGATCTTGGGACCGCGCACGCGACCGCGACCGGCTTGCGCATCGGCCACGCGGTCGACGGCGAGCACCTGGTACAGGCGGCGCTTGAGCTCGGTCTTGTCGTGATAGGGCACAAACGGGTACAGGAACTCGATGTTCTGCTCGCGAATCTCGTCGATATTGAGCGCCAGCGCCGTAGGATAGCTCATGACGATGGGGCAGTTATAGCAGTTGCCAGCCGTCGGATCCTCCTTGCGCTCCCAGCGCACGCACGGCATCCAGATAAAGTCGACGTCACGGTCGATGAGGTTCATCACGTGGCCGTGGCTCATCTTGGCCGGATAGCACACGCTCTCGGACGGCATGGACTCAATGCCCGCCTGATAGGTCTTCTTGCTCGACTGGTCGGACAGCTGCACGCTAAAGCCCAAGCGCGTAAAGAACGCGTGCCAGAAGGGATAGTTCTCGTACATGTTGAGCGCGCGGGGGATGCCGACGGTGCCGCGCGGGGCCTCGTCGGGGCTCAGCACCTCGCGGTTAAAGAGCAGCTCGTTTTTCTTTTTGAAGAGGTTGGGGGCCTCGGTCTTTTGCTTTTTGTGGCCGGCGCCCTTCTCGCAGCGGTTGCCGGTAATGAAGCGCCTACCGCCGCCAAAATCGTTGACGGCGAGCTGGCAGTTGTTGGAGCAACGGCCGCAGCGGACATGCTTTTGCGTCACGGTGAGGTGCGCGATGTCCTCGGCCGAAAGGATGGTCGAGGTCCCATCGATGCCGGCGCGATCGCGGGCGAGCAGGGCCGCACCGTAGGCGCCCATGCAGCCGGCGATGTCGGGACGCACGGCGTGAACGCCGGTGAGCTGCTCAAACGCGCGCAGCGTGGCATCGGACATAAAGGTGCCGCCCTGAACGATTACCTGGCTGCCGATCTCCTTGGGATCGCGCAGCTTAATGACCTTGAACAGGGCATTCTTGATGACGGAATAGGACAGGCCGGCCGCGATGTCGCCCACCGTGGCGCCTTCCTTTTGCGCCTGCTTAACGCGCGAGTTCATAAAGACCGTGCAGCGGCTGCCCAAGTCGACCGGGGCCTTGGCATGGATGGCGGCATCGGCGAACGCGCGCACGTCCATGTTCATAGAGACGGCGAAGCTCTCGATAAAGCTACCGCAGCCCGACGAACAGGCCTCGTTGAGCATGATGTGCTCGATAACGCCGTCCTTGACGCGCAGGCACTTCATGTCCTGGCCGCCGATGTCCAGAATGAACTCGACGCCGGGCAGGAATGCTTTGGCGCCGCGCAGGTGCGCAACGGTCTCGATCTCGCCGGAATCGGCTTTGAGGGCCTCGATGAGCAGCGCCTCGCCGTAGCCCGTGGTGGTCACGTGGCCGATGGTGCAGCCGGCGGGGATGTGGTTGTAGAAATCGGCCATGATGACCTTGGCCGTGCCCAGGATGTCGCCGTTGTTGTTGCCGTACCAGGTGTGCAACAGCTGGCCGTCCTCGCCCACGAGCGCGGCCTTCATGGTGGTGGAGCCGGCGTCGATGCCAATGAACACGCGGCCGGTGTAGCCTTCGAGCTTGCCCTTGGGGACGACTTCCTGGTCGTGGCGGGTTTTGAACTCGGCAAAGTCCTCGTCGGTGGCAAAGAGCGGATCCAGGCGCTCGACCTCGGCACCCTGTGTGTCGCCCAGGGCATCGATGGCCTCGATGAGCTGCGGGAACGTGCTGAGCTTATTGGACTCGTGCGCCATGGCGGCGCCGCTCGCCACAAACAGGTGGGCGTTTTGGGGCACGATACGGTGCTCCTCGTCCAGGTTGAGCGTGAGGTAGAAGCGGTGGCGCAGCTCGGAGAGGTACTGCAGCGGGCCGCCCAGGAAGGCGACGTTGCCGCGGATGGGACGGCCGCACGCCAGACCCGAGATGGTCTGGGTCACGACAGCCTGGAAGATGGAGGCGGCCACGTCCTCGGGGCGGGCGCCCTCGTTGAGCAGCGGCTGGACGTCGGTCTTGGCAAAAACGCCGCAGCGGCTGGCAATGGGATAGATGGTGGTGGCGTTGGCCGCGAGTTCGTTAAGGCCGCTGGCGTCAGTGTGCAGCAGAGTGGCCATCTGGTCGATGAACGCGCCCGTGCCGCCGGCGCAGGTGCCGTTCATGCGCTGCTCAATGCCATTATCGAAGTAGATGATCTTGGCGTCCTCGCCGCCCAGCTCGATGGCGACATCGGTGGCCGGGATGAGGGTCTCGACGGCACGCTTGCTGGCGATAACCTCCTGGACAAACTCCAGGTCGAGCCACTGGGACAGCAGCAGGCCACCCGAGCCGGTAATGGCGCAGGTCATCTGGACCGTCGGCAGCACGGTCACAGCGCCCTCGAACAGGGCGCGGGCGCAGGCACGGACGTCGGTGTGGTGGCGCTGGTACTTGGCGTAGACAATCTGGTTGTCGTCGTTGAGCACGGCGAGCTTAACGGTGGTGGAGCCCACGTCGATGCCCAGGTGCAGGTTGCCGTGGGCGTTGCCGGGGTTGAAGATCGCGCCTTCGGGGGCGTGGGCGGCGGCTACGGGCTCAGCGGCGGTGGCGGGCTCGCTAGTGACGGACGCTTCCCCCGCCGCGTTCTTGGCATCGGCGACAGCCTCGACAACTTTCTCAGCAGCCGCGGTCGCGGCCTTCTGCGCGGCATCCACCACGGTGGGCGCGGCCTCGCGTGCGGCGGCGACCATGCGGTCCTTGATGCCCTCGACGAGTTTGCTCATTGTCTCTCCTCTTAGTTGTTGGACTCGACGGTTGCGGCGGTGTCGGCCGCGTCCTCGAGCTGCAAGTTCAATAGCTTCATGCCGTATTCCGGCACGTTGATATCGATGGGTTGGCCATACAGGTCACCAGGGCGCACAAAAGCGAGCACCGTCATAATGCGCGCCATGGCCTCGGGCGATTCGGTGAGCCCACGCTCAAACCAGCGCTGAATCATGCCGACCTCGGCACTCACGACGTAGGTAACGTAGTAGTCAAAGAACGTGCCCAGCGCCAGGCCCAAAATGCCCGTCTGCGCACGCGGCACCACAGCCTCACGAGCGGTGTCGATGATCCTTTTAATGAAGGCCTGATCGCCGCCCGGACCCAGCAGCGCACCGATTAAGTCGCGGTTGGCCGCAAGATAACGCAGCAGCTCAACCGAACCGGGCGCCGGCTCGAGCTCATCGATGTTGTGATAGAGATCGGGCAGCTGAGCTGCGGTGATGAGCTCAATGCGCTCACGGATCTCGGCTAGCAAGCCGTCCTCGATTTGATTGATAAAGTCGGGAATATCGCGGTAGTGCGAATAGAACGTGCGGCGCGTAAGGCCGGCACGCTCGGTGAGCGACGCGACGTTAATGCGCGAAAGATCGCCGCTTTCGGCAAGTTCGCTGGCAAGCGCCTGGCGAAGGGCACGCTGCGAGCGAAGGGACCGGCGATCGCATTTCTCGAGCTGGGACAAGCGTCCTCCTTGTTACTCAGCCTGTGCGCTATTGCACAGTGCGAGTATTATTGCACACCGTGTGCATCAACACGTAAAGGCAATATTTAGAATGCAACAAGGGGGCTGCCTCTTTGTCACATTCACCCTTGCCGCAGAACCCCACCTACATTTTTCAAGTTATTCGGCCTCACTGCCAATCCTCCGTGAATGTCATACGGAATGCTCGAGCGGCTTTGTTTTTATTTGGGCGTTTATTCGCCCACTTTTCACAGAATCGAACACCGTAAAGGACGCAGGCGGTTCGAAGAAGGCCTTTCTCGTCAGTGAGCACCCTCGGAAAGGCCGAATAACTCGATTTTTACTGGTGGCGCAAACGGTGTTGCCAAAAAACCGGCCCTGCTCGCCCGCAACGCGGCAAATTGACTATCTCAATGTCGTAGCGAGTTGTGACTTGGTCCCGTTAATGGGACTAGCAATCGCCACGTCTGTTTCATCATGCCGGTAATGATCGATAAGGAGGCCGACATGAACAATCAGGCAAGCGATGGCATCACCGATGCCGGCAAAGACCTCGTCCTCAGCTGCATCAGAAGCCAAGAGCTGCGAGACCACATGCGCAAATACTTATACTGGCCGGCGCCAATCATCGCCGGCTCTCTTAAGACGCTTGATGAAAAGCGCACCATGCTCGAGCAACTCCGCAAGGAGGTTTCGCCAGAGCTGACCGAAGATATCGATTCGCATCTCGCCCAACTTAACAGCGCGCTTGAAATGCTCGACAACATCGAGCGCGGCCGCGGAATCCTCCTGTTGCACGTCATGGTCTACAACGAGGAGGAACGCGACGCCGACGCCCTTGACGGTCCCTTCCCCACCGCATCCTGGGAAGCCGCGCAAACGCTCATGAAGCGCTACATCGAAGAGTATCCTGAAGACGACTGGTCCGAATCGTACTGGAAGATCGACCTATACACCTCAGAAGACCTGCACGAACATCAAACGGCGCAGCCCTCCCTGTCGTTCGCGGCAACCAGGGATGGCGAGCTTATATTTCTCCGCGATCAGCGCAATAACCGCACTCGCAAATCGTATGTCGAAAGCGCCTGGCGAAACGATAGCAGGCGGTTCTGCGCGAACAACGAGCCTATCTACACGCCGTGGGTACCGGGCGACATCCTCAAAATCGACGGCCGTCCCTTCGACCACGGGCCTCGCTTTGCCATTGTGCTCGAAAACGACTACGAGCACACGCTCCGGGGACAGATCTGGTGTGCGGGCCCCAGCAGAGATCACGGCGTTAAGGAGGGTTCGCTTTCATCCGGCACCTTCAGCGACAGTCTTTTGGACCCCTTCATCCCCTCCGCCCTCTACACCGCCGAGCGCTACACCGGCGAGCTGCCGGACGGCTGCGCTTTTATGCTCGAGCTTTCGCAGATGCTGCACGACAGCCCCGACTACGGCAGACAATGGTCCGAGGGTTCCGTCGGACATGACTGCCTTCAGCCGTATCGCAAGCCCGCCAGCCAATGTGAGTTGGATATTCGTCCGGACATCTTTGAGTTTTTGGACTCGCGCAGCATTAAGGAGCATCTTCAACGAATCAACTACGAGCTCACCACGCCCGTAGCGGCTTTTATCGTCAATTGCTCGCATAAAGCAACGCTACAGCAAAAGCTCGAAGGCTGGCAAAAGATCATCGACAATATGCCCAATTGCGCCATGAGCCGCAGAAACGACACGGTCAACATCCCGGACTTCCATGCCTTTCTGCGCAATGTCATCAGGCAGGAGCAAAGAAAGCTCGCGCACTTTAAAAGGACAGACGGCCAGAGTCTGTATTTCTTTGATGACTACTCATGGGGCCGGCGCGGGCAGGGCGGTTGTCTTTACGGCCCGTACAGCAGTTATCAAAAGTGCTTCGATGCAACCTGGAAAGAGCTCGACGGTGACGATCCCGAAGCGATCAAGATCACTCGCCGCCCCATCGACCCAGACGAAGACCACTATGCCGACGACATGGTCTTACTCAATGCGAATGGCGAAGTAATGTCTTGCAATTACCGCAACAAAAGCGAGTGGGACGAGGCGGGCACCGCAAGCGATTTCGAGGACATGTGGTTTGATATCCCGACGCCTTTCTATGCCGGAGACATCGTCTGCAACCTTCAGCGCCCCGACGAGCCGATGGTGCTATTTGACCTGCAAACTTGGGGATCCGAACGAGTCGACAAAGAGCTGGCCTCCTCCGTCTACAAAGAGCGCCTCGTGCAAAAGGCCGACAAGCTATTGCGCTGGCACCGATATGACGGCGACACCAGCGACATGTACGCCTACGGCTGCCAAGTCTCATCCGCCTTGCATTTCCCCTTCTACATTGGGGAGCCTGAGGGTTTTCTTTTGGATATCGACTATTACCGCGCGCCGCTCAAGTCAGAGGAGCGAATCCTCTACGGCGTCAGGGCGTATGTCAAAGGCGACCTGGCGGTTGATTCACTCGCCGCGATGGCCAGCGCATACGAGCTACAAGCACTGGCGGAGAAAAAGATGCGTGGCTTCGAGGACGCAGACGGTTGGCTCAAGGACCGCTATCCAGAGCTGTTCGATACGACGGTTGAGCCTTTCTTAGAGGATGATTGCGGCAGTTGCGCTTAGTTTTGAAACGCCACTACCAATTGTCCATTCAGTATGCGCACATCCATGTACCAGTGCATTTCCAAAAGTATGTTTGACGCGAGATTCATATCAGACCCGTTAATGGGACCACAAAGCACAACCTCTGATGGATGCTAACGGCAACGACCGAATTGGAGGTTGCTATGGACAGCCAAGCAGATACCGTGATCACCGATGCCGGCAGGGAGCTCGTCTGCAGTTGCATCAAGGACGATGAGCTGCGTGCTCATATGTTCAAACACATGGGAATGGCAGATGGCTCCCTCTGTAAAATCATCGGCGACTCCCTCAAGACGCTCGACGAAAAACGGACCATGCTCGAGCAGCTTCGCAAAGAGGTCTCATCGGATTACGCCGAGGCGATCGACTCCGGCCTCGAACAACTCGACACTGCACTCGATATGCTTTACAACGTTGACCGTGACCGCGGTATCTTGCTGGTCTTCGGCATGTTTTACAGTGAAGATGAGCGCGGGCACGACACCTTTGATGGTCCCTTCCCCGTTGCCTCTTGGGATGCCGCTCAAACCCTTATGAAGCAATTCGTCGATGACGACCCCGATGAAGATTGGTCCGAATCATTCTGGCAGATTAAGCTCTATACCGCCGAAGACTTACACGACCGCCCGCGCGCTCAAGCCTCGCTGATATTCGCCGCGACCATGGCTGGCGATTTGGTCTTTTTGAGCGACCGCCGGAATCAGCGAACTCCGCATCAAAGCATCGATCACTTGCCGTGGAACAATAGCAAGCACTTCTGTGCCAATGGTGAGGTCTTCTACACCCCCTGGTCCCCCGGCGACATCATCAAGATCGACGGTCGGCCCTTCGACCACGGCCCCCGTTTCGCCATCGTGCTCGAAGACGACTACGATAGTTCGTTCAAAGGCCAGGTTTGGTGCGCCTATCCGAGCAAAATCTACGGCGTTGAGGAAGGCAATCTCCGCTTGAGGGATTTCACGGACGGCTTCCTCGACGACTTCACACCCTCTGCGCTCTACACCGCCGAACGCTATATCGGCGACTTGCCCTATGATTGCTCCTTTATGCTCGAACTCTCGAAAAAGCTGCACGATGACCCCAGCTACGGCAAACAATGGTCGGACGGATCGGTCGTACACGACTGCCTGCAGCCATACCGCACATCGGCCGGCGCCGGCGCCAACGCCATACGTTCGGACATTCTCGAGTTTCTCGACTCACCCGACATCAAGGAACACTTAAAGGACATCAGCTACGAGCCCACCACGCCCGAGGCAGCGTTCATCGTCGACCGTTCGAGCGAAAAGACGCTGCAACAGAAGATCGAGGCCTGGCAAAAGATTCTCGAAAACATGCCCAATTGTGCGATGAGCAGGCGATACGGCACGTTCAATATCCCCAACTTCCACGTCTTTCTCCGCGACGTCATCAAATGGGAGCGCAAGATAATTGCCCGGTTCAAACAACCTGGCAAGCACATGTATTTCTTTGAGGACAAGACGGGAAGTCCCCATGAGAGCGGGTGCAATTATGGCCCCTACACCAGCTACGAAAAATGTTTCGAGGCAATCTGGAATGAGCTTGAGGAGGAGAATCCTACCTCGATTGAAGTAACACGCCGCCCAATCAATCCGGACGAAGACCACTATGCCGCCGATAAGCTCATGCTCGACGCAAATGGCAAGGTCATGGATTGCCAGCTGCACTGCATCGACAAAGAACGCGAGGGCGAAGACCCCACTTTCGCTTTTGAGTTGATGTGGTTTGACATCCCGACGCCATTCCACGCCGGCGACATCATTTGTCGTCACGGCGACCCTGGCGACCCCATGCTACTTCTCAATATGCAGACATGGACCACGAAGCGGATCATGGATGAGCTTCCGCCTTCCACCTACAGGGAATGCGCCGCAAAAAAGGCCGACGACCTGCTCAGGCACCATCGGCAAAATGGCGATACGAGTGACATGTACGCCTACGGCTGTCAGATTGAATATCCCCTGGAGTACCCCGTCTATATCGGAGAGCCGAGTTGTTTTCTTCTCGATATGGAATACTGCCGTACCCCGCTCAAGCCGGAGGCGAGAATTCTGTACGGCGTGCGGGCATATCTCGACGGCAATCTGGGTCTTGACTCACTTATTGCGCTATCAAGTCTTTGCGAGCTGCAGGCGCTGGTCAAGAAAAAAGCCGAGCGGTTTGAAGGGGAAGACGGCTGGCTCAAGACCCGCTATCCGGAGCTGTTCGATGATGCGATAACCCCGCCGGCGCGCTTCGAAACAAAGAGGAGCTAACCATGAACATCTTGGATTTTGTCGACTCCCGGGACATTCGGGAGCACCTGCGCAGTATCGACTTCCAGCCCAGCACCATCGAGGCCGCCTATCTGGTTTGGTTTTCGAAGACCGCCACGCTCAATCAGAAATGCGAAGCTTGGCAGGAGATTGCGTGCACCATGCCCAATTGCTCGCTGGAAGCCACCATTGCTGGTTTCGGAAGACCCGCCATCCCCGATTTCCATGCCTTCTTGCGCTGGACAATCGATTACAACAAGCGATGCGTCGATGTGTTTGCGAGTGGGACGGGCTACGTTTATCAGTATGAAGAGGAGATTGTGCCCGACGGGCAACTTTGTGGGGCCTTCGGCGCGCCATTCAGCTGCTATGAGAAATGTGCCGAGGGGTTGCGCGGTGATGATGAACTGGCGAGCCGTCCAGAGGCACGCGTACGCATCACCCGGTGCCCGCTCGATGCCGACGAAGAACATCACCGGGAAGATTGGCTCATGGTGAACGGTAAAGGCGAGGCTCTTTCCGTCTATTGTCCTTCCGCCGGCCCCGTTGAGAACGATTGGGAGATCGCATTCGAGTTCATCTGGGTCGATATCCCCACGCCGTTCCACACCGGCGATATCGTCTGGACGCCACAAGGCAGTGCCCGCGAGCCGTTCACGTTGCTCGATCTGCCCACGTGGGACCGGACACAGCTTGAGGCAGAGCTTCGGCAGGCAGACCGTTCTGACGAATGGCTTGATCATGCGCAGCAGCGCCTCGAGCACCATCGCAATGCGGGAGATATCAGCAACATGCGCGCGACCGGCTGTTCGATTAGCTACAACGAGACGTTTCCCCTCTACATCGGCGAGCCAGACCCGCTCTACCTGAATCTTGAGTATTATCGCGAGCCGCTCAAAGACGAGCAGCGAATTTTAGTCGCAGCCCAGGCGTACCTGCGTGGCGACCTGTATGTCGACTCACTTGTAGCGTTTATCGACACCATAAGGATGGAGTCCAAGGCAAAGCGCAACCTAGAAGAGCTGCGTCTTGATCAGGCACCGCTCAAGGAGAAGTACCCGCAGCTATTCGAATAGATGCAGCCATGGCCGAATCCACAAGAAGTCGCACCAATAACTCGGAGGCTATCGTGCACGAAGAAATAATCAACCTCATCGAATCTCCGGAGCTGCGAGAGCATTTGCTGCATAATCCGCAGCTCCTGAGTGGCGATCATTACGCGCAAATCATCGGTGGCGCGTCGATAGAAATCAACCGCAAACGGGAGATGTTCAGCAGGCTGGTTGCTGCCGAGCGCAGCTCGTCAGATGAGACCTTTTCTTGGTACGGACCAGAGATCTGTATCAACTACATCGATGGCTGCTTGAACGCGCTAAAGGCCGTCGACGGAAACAGAAAGGTGCTGCTTATTAGCGAAATTAGCTTTATCGGCAACGAAGTGGGATCCGCCATCACGCATGGCCCCTTCCCCGTGGCATCCTGGCAGGCCGCCCTTGCGGCAATGAAGGCATACGCAGACAAGTGGAGCGAAATGACAGACTTATCGTCCTCATACTGGATGATCGAGCTGTTCAACCTTGCCAACGACCCGAGCTGTTCATATCCATACGACGGCTTTCTACAGCCAGACTACACTTACTACGCAAACGCCGGCGGCGAAATCCAGTACATCTGCAGGGAAGAAGAGGGCGAATGCGGCGAGGTGCTCGACTGCATTGTGGGTGGAATCTTTGGCCCGTGGTTCAAGGGGGCATATGTCGACCTGCCCACGCCGTACAGAAAGGGCGACATTCTTGAGATCGACTGCCGGCCATGGGCGCCGGGACCTTGCTATTGCCTGGTAGCAAACTCGAAATTGGACTGTCTGTATCTCGATGACAGCGGGCGAGTAAGCTGCGGTTCCATCCCCTACGGCAGTTGCTTTGCCGGATGGGCGCATACGAACCTGATGCTGTCGCCCGTGTTTAGAGCGAAGAAAGTAACGCAGCCCTTGCCGGAAGCATGCGCGACCTTGCAAGCGATTGAACTGAATCAGATAGATAACCTGCTAGAAGAGTGCGCCAGCAATAAGGAGAAAGAGCCGATTTGGCTGGACATATATCGGCATCGTGCTCGTTGACGGAAGATACGAAAAGCCGCAACAACCCCCATTAGCTGGTCTTGCCCATATCTCAATTCGGCATTCGAATCCTCATGGACACAAAAAAGGCCGTGCCCACACCAGGCACGGCCTGAGAACGAGGCCCAGAATATCTTTGGGCGAAGTGAAAGCATCTTGATCCGCCCAAGCTCTGCACATAATGTCGAACTTGAGCAGGTTTTCCCATCAATCAATCGAACACTAGATCTACTTGATGATTTGCTTCATTTTTCTCTTGGCCTCATCAAGACGACGACCCTTGAAATAATACCAAATAAGCCTATCAACCTCTTGGAAACCAATGTCGCCTTCAAATGGTTCGATCATCATAGAGCCATCTAACGCACATTCATTCGAAGGTTCGCCTCGCCAGAGGTTAACGCCATCGCATACACTTCTATATAGCTCACGGTACTTCCGATAACCCAAAGATGAATCATCATTGACATAGTCTGAAATCAGTTTCTTCAGCTTTGAGTAGTTCTTTTTTTCGATGTCAGCATGATTGGAATAGGCCCAAATGTAATAGGGAAGAACCTCCCCGACAACTGAGTCATAGATGCAATATCTATCCCCAAGCCCGCCTTTTATACATGTGTGATGACAGAATTTCGATGCAAATGAAACATTGTTTTTCTTAAAGTCCGTAAGACCCTCATCACGTAAATAATTCTCAGCATATCGAGCGATAAGATACACCGCCTTAGTGCCTCCGTGCTCATCGCCGCCATTCGAGTCGTCCTTCAAGGCTTCTATTAATTCATCTTTGTTTTTAATGATCTCACGAGCGGTTAACGCTGCACCACCGGTCAACACCCATTCAGACTTCCGGCTATTGGAACTATTGCCCTTTTGAGAGCTCTCTTTGTATTTTTCTTCAAGTTGAGGAATATCAGTTTCTGGGTCAACGTTCTTGATTTCGCCAACTTTGACTGCATCGCTATATCTCTTTCCCAGCACCGCTAAGTGTGTTGAGTTCACTTTATTGGTGTAGTAAACAGCCTGTTTAATAGCATCCTCATCGCCGCCAAGAACGTCGCTATACATTTTGCCAATCAACGTTTCGTCTGCTATGTCATAAGACGAATTGTGATCAATCATGGTCTGAACAAATCGGATATTTTTGTCACTAAAAACCGGGAATCCGTTCTGGTCTAGGTCAAACTGATATGGGTTAGCCGTTCGCTCCGCATCTTTCACGTAAGGCATCACCATTTTATTTACGCCATTAACCTCTTCCATCACCGGATTAAAAAACATTTCTTGACGACTCATGTGAACTCCTTCCCAGAGCTGTTCAGACATACCGCCGACAGAACGTAACGCCTAATATTGATGATAATTCTTGACCCGCCCAAGTTTCTCTTTGGCTGTTGAACGGTCACTTTCTGCTGGCAAACGCGCTGCTGGCCGAGCAGTTGTTATTGGCTATGGCCTCAGCCAAAGACTCGCGCACAGGAAGGTTCCATGCCATCGGCACTCATGCGGACCAGAACATCTGCGTTGCAATGAGTCTCGGCGAATGTCACATCGTCCTCTCTGCCCTCTGCCGCAAAGCAACCTGCCAGAATGGCGGATGTTGGGCCGAGCATGTTGCACAGGTCGCGCAGGATCGCATTTACCGGGCGGTTGTCGTCGAGCATTTCGAGTCCGTCGATTACGACCACGATGTTCTCTAGTACCGCTCTGTTCCACGTTTGGTCGCCGAGCAACCAGCTCGTTAAAAGGTCCATGGTCATGTTGTCCTCGACAAAGATGCCTAGGTTGCGCTGTTTGAGTCGCATCGTTGCGCGAATCGCTTCGACCTGTCGTTCCTCAGGATCTTCCGGTCCTTTGTCGCCCATCTCAGCACGAATTAGCCGGGCAATCGCATCCCCTTCACGCTCCCGAATCGGCACGTAAAGCACGGCGCACTGCTCACTCAGGCGCAACACCGCGTGTGCCAGCACGTTCGAAACGCCTTCATGCGCACCGCCAATCACACTGAGTTTGCCCAGCCCAATGCCGTCACCTAGTGCGTCATCAACCGGCATACCGGTCTTCAACACACGCGGGGCTTCAAGCACCGACGTCTCCATACCACGGTCGAGTCCAGAAGCCAGTCGATTGCGAAATCCGCTGAGGTCAAAGCCCTCGTCAACACGCTCTCCACGATTCCCGCCACACCGATTCGCGGACGGCGGCATCACGCCCGAGAAGCTCAGCATCTCGTCCATGCTCACGGAGCGTCCAATTCGGTCGTCCCTGGAGTCCATCTTTAGCGTCATCGCAACCCTCCTAACGCCTACCGCGCTTACCAGTAGCCTTAAAATTCCAAATCGGCTTGAGTCGGTGAATAATATCAACCGTCGGGTCCATGAGTCTCAGTACATCATCTGCAGGTTTATACGCTTCGGGCGACTCATCGAGCGTCGTCTCGCATGCGCTCGGACAGTAGATTCCAGCATCGCGCATCTCGTTAACGAACGACCTGGTATCGAGCGTTTGGAACGCTTTGGTTCGGCTCATCGCACGACCCGTCCCATGCGGCGCCGAGCAGTTCCAGTCCTCGTTTCCCTTGCCGCGTGCAATAACGGCACCGTCGCGCATATTAAACGGAATCAGCACCATCTCTCCCGCATGAGCGCTAATGGCGCCCTTGCGAATCATGCCGCCTTCCGAGATGTAGTTGTGCATGGTGGTAAAGCCGTCTCCGTCGAGTCGAATTCCCGTACGCTCAACAATCTGTGCGACAATCGCCTTGCGGTTCTGATTCGAGAAGCGTTGGCAGTTATGCATATCGACGAGATACTCGGCAGAAAGATCTCCCGCGAGATACTTAAGCTCGTCGGGGATATCTGCCGTGCACGTCTTCTGCGCCAGCGCCTGATGATGCTCCGCCGTCTGCTTGCCCATGTTGCGCGAACCGGTGTGAACGACCAGATATTGACACCCATCCTCGTCCTCGTCGAGTTCAATGAAGTGGTTGCCGCCGCCCAGCGTGCCCATGGAGCGCTCAACCTTGCGCTTGTCCTGAAGCCAATCGCGCGACTCCATGTCAAAGTCCGCGAGTACGCAGGCAGGATCGCGATGAAGGCTAAAGCCCGTAGGCACCGCGCGCTTCACATCGCGATTGAACTGAATGAGGTCGTCGCGCGCAATGGTCTCCGCAAGCGGCACATAATACATCCCGCATCCGATGTCGACTCCCACCAAGTTGGGAATCACCTTGTCGCCCAAGTTTGCCGTAAAGCCAATCACGCAGCCCTTGCCCTTATGGGCATCGGGCATGATGCGGATCTTGGCGCCTTCAAACGCCGGGCAGCTGGAAATCTCCTCGATCTGCTCCTTGGTTGAATCCTCAAGATTCTCGGCAAAGACCTTGATGTCCGCCATCGCATTTCTCCTGTTCTGATCCTTGTAAACCGGAACCGTCCCCAAGCCAATAGAGCGCATGTCACACCAACCAGCCAAACCGCCGATTTCCGTTTAACCACCTTTCGCCCTATTCGGGCTCTTATTGCTGCGAATACTACGGTCGCGCGGGCTACAATGAGTCCCAATAACGGGTCTTGTTTTGCATCTCCGGCTGATACCCTGCCGGCGAAAGGAGACAACGTGGCGAACAGACCAAATCAAAAGCTCAGGCTTCTGTTCCTGCTTAAAACCTTGATGGAAAAGACCGACAGCACGCACGGGCTCACGACGCAGCAGATCATCGAGGAACTCGCCTATCACAATCTCGAGGCCGAACGAAAGGCCATCTATCGCGACCTGCAAACGCTTCGCGACTTTGGGCTCAACATCGACCAGCGCGGTGGCAAGGAATGGGCGCTGGTCTCACGCCCACTCGACCTGCAAGAACTCATCATGCTTGTTGACGCCGTGCAGAGTTCGCCGTTTTTGACCGATGAATTGACTGACCACCTCATCGGCAAGCTGCAGAGCCTCGCCAGCCTGGGCGAACGCGAGCTGATGCACAAGCGCGTCGACGTGCCTTCGCGCGTGAAGATGCAAAACTCCGATGCCCTGCTCAACATCGACTTGATTCAGCAGGCTATGCGCGAAAAACGCAAGATCCGCTTCCGCTACTTCCACTACGACGCCGCTAAGCAAAAGGCCCTTAATCATGACGGAAAGACCTACGAGCTCACACCCGTGCGCCTTATCTACTCCGACGAACTCTATTACATGATTGGGTTTAGAGATAAATGGGCCAACGCCGGCTCGGGCCATCAGCCGTTCACGCCTTATCGCGTCGATCGTATGCTCGACGTTGCAGTGTCCGAAGAGTCCGCGACCAAAGATTCGCGCATTGCCGGCTATGTGCTCGAAGATCACGTCTCTCCATCATTCGGCGTATTTGCAGCCAATAAGACCACCGTGGTGCTGGAACTCGACGACCGCGCGATGAATCCACTCATCGACAAGTTCGGACTGGACGCCGTTGTGTTTGAAAACCAGGATGGGCGCCTGTTAGCAACTGTCAAAGCCCCGCTGTCGCCGCAGTTCTTTGGCTGGCTGCTGCAACTCAGCACCTTCATTAAGATCGTTCAGCCCCAGAGCGTCATCGATATGTATCTCAAATATCTCGACGACACTCGGGCACTTTACCAGGAAGACAGGTAATATTTCATGGATACGACCCCCAAATTCGATGAATCGTTTAAACGCCTGAACCCCGAACAGCGCGAGGCCGTCGAATGCCTAGATGGTCCGCTGCTCGTCATTGCCGGTCCCGGCACCGGCAAGACGCAGCTACTGAGCCTGCGCGCGGCGAACATCCTGGCCAAGTGCGATGTAGCCCCGCGCAATATCCTCTGCCTTACCTATACCGAGGCGGGCGCGGAGGCCATGCGCAAACGCCTGATTGAGCTGATTGGGCGTGACGCCTACGGCATCGAAGTCAGCACGTTCCACGGATTTGCAAGCAGTATCAGGTCGCGCTATCCCGAGTACTTCATGCGCCCTTCGACCGACACGCTTGTTACCAGCCTGCACCAGCAAGAGATTTTTGATCGGCTGCTCAAATCGCTGCCCTTTGGTTCTCCGTTAGGCGGAGGGTCACCTGATATGCCTGCGCCAAATATTGGCAAGATGATTGGCTTTGTCTCCAAAATCAAACGCAGCGGCCTGGACTACGACGTGCTGGGCGCCATCGCGCAGCAGAATATCGACGCCGCTGCCTGGCTCACCGAGCATTCCGAGCTGCTTACGCTCGCCTGCGAAAGGGCAAGCGCCGCGTTGGCAGAACGCTTCGAGGAAGAGGTCGAGCGTGTCTGCGCCATGGCGCCCACAGCGCTCACCCGCCCGATCGACTGTCCCGCCGGTACGTACGTGCCGTACATTCTTGAGTTGCGCGACACCGTTCGCCGCATCGAACTCATCGATGAGAAGGGTAAATCCTCGGGATACACCAAGGTGCGCGATGCCTTCTTTGGAGGCAGCAACTCTCAGGGACGCACCTTTAAGATTGCGGAGCAGAGCGAGCGACTTAAGACCGCTTGCGACGTCGCGCGTAGCTACCAGAGCGAGCTCGACCAGCACCATCTCTACGACTACGACGATATGATCGGCGATTTTGTCGACGCCGTCGAACACAATGACGCGTTGCGCCAAGTGCTCCAGGACACCTATACCTATATCCAAGTTGACGAGTTCCAGGACACCAATGGTGCCCAGATGCGCATCATCGAGCTGCTCTGCGACGGCGTTGATGCGCCCAATATCATGGCCGTTGGCGATGACGATCAGGCCATCATGCGTTTTCAGGGCGCCACGATCGAATGTGCCAACCAGTTTGCGGCCGAGTTCTCGCCCCGGAGCATCGTGCTCAAGACCAACTATCGCTCCACGCCCGCCATCGTTGAGCTTGGTCAAGCTATCGCACGGCAAATTGAATATCGCCTCGACGCCAGCTCGAAAAAGTCAATCGAAGCCTCCAGGCCTCAGGGTGATCAGGTCGGCTTTAGCGAGAACGTCTACGCCGGCAAAGCCGAGGAATACGCCGCCGTTGCCGCGAGCATTAGACAGAGAATTGATACTGGCTACCTCGATGACTGCGAAGATCCCAATGAAGGAATTGCAGTCATCTCTGCCAAACACGCCGCATTGCGTTCGCTGATTCCCTTCCTCGTTAAGGAGAACGTGCCGTTTTCGTATCGCGAGCGGCAGAATCTCTTTGCCTCCGAGCGTATACAGACGACGTTGGCACTGTTGCGTTGCGTTACCGCGCTTGCTCGCGGGCAGCAGGAGCTCGCCAGCAGCTATCTTCCGCAGATTGTCTGTGCCGCCGAGCTGGGCGGCGACCATCTATCGTCCGTGACGTTTGCGCTCAGCGCCAAGCGCGAGCATCGCGGCGACTGGATGGCCGCCATGCGCGAGAGCAATAGCGCCCGCGTCAAAGAGCTGCACGACGACCTTATGCAGTGGGCGGCGGAGGCCAATGCCTCGCCTGTCCGGGATTTGCTCTTTAAGATCGCCGAACTCAGCCTTGACTATTATCGGCATCGCAAAGATCAAGATCCGCTGGGCGCCGCCGAATTCAATGCCGGCATCCGCGCCCTACTCGCCTTTGCCGAGGGTGAAATGGGCGACGCGCGCCGCATGGGACGCACGCTTCGCTTGCCCGATATTGTCGACAAACTCGACGCCGCTCAAAAGTTTGGCGTGAGTATCGACGCATCGATCGATCTTGGCACACCGGGGGCTGTTCGCCTTACCAGCGCTCACAGCTCGAAAGGTCTGGAATTTGACTGCGTCTACCTGCTCGACGCCGACGACTCAACTTGGCACAAAGGTGCCGGCGGCATGAGTCTGTACCCATCCAACCTGCTGATTCGTGACGAAAAGGATGATGACGACGCGCGCCGCCTGCTATTTGTCGCCATCACGCGCGCTAAACGACACCTCGAGCTGTACCGTGCCGGCGGGTCGGCACTGCAGGAGCTCACGGGGCTTATCGACTCTTGCGAAGTTGCCATCGAGGCGGACCAACTCAGTATCGCTATCGAAACCGAATGGCGCGACAACTACGTGTTCGATACGCCCGAGCTCCGCGCGCTTCTGGAGCCTCATACCGACGTGAAGTTTCTTTCTGCCACAGCACTCAACAACTTTGTGACGTACGAGCCTGGATGCGCAAATAGTCTGCACTTCCCTGAGAAGCAGATTGTGCGCCTGCCCACGGCGCCCACGATCCAAACCGAATTCGGCACCATCGTTCACGCGATGTTCGAGGAGATCGTTAATAGAATAGCAGCCGATGGCGAGGCGGCGATTGAGACAATTGAGACCGAGTATCGCCAGCAGATTTCGTGGCTCGATTTTGCCCCCGAGGACGTCCATCGCTATTCGGAGCGCTTCGAACGCATTTGTCGTGCATTCGTCCCCTGGCTTGTCGAGCATGTGCATGGCTATCGCTGCGTCACAGAGGCGAATATGCAGTGCCTGACCACCGAAGGAACTCCGCTCTTTGGTTTTCTCGACCTGCTCCTCGTTGACGATGCAGCTAAAACGGTACAGATCGTTGACTACAAGACCGGCTTTGGCAAAGAAGTCCCTGCAGGCTACCATCGTCAGCTCAAGTTTTACAAACTGCTGGTCGAAGTGTCACCCGAGTTTTATGGCTACACCGTCACTTCCATGGGCGACTACTATGTAGAACCCGACAAGACAACGGGCGAGCTGCGTCCGCCGTTCGCGACAACCGCCAACGCCGACGACATTGCCGAGCTCGAACACCTCATCGATGCCGTATGGTCGCGCATCGAACACGGTGCTTGGGATACCAGCGCTTTTGAGCAGAGCGATGCCTATGAGCTGGCCATCGAGGAGCAGAAGGGCTGCCGCAAAAAAGCCGATAAAACCGAGGTCATGCAGCGCGCCTACGAGCACTGGCTAGTCGAGAACCCCGGGATGTGACAAAGGGAGTGTCCCTTTGTCACATCCCGCCCCCTTTTGGAGCGGCATTACCAATTGTTCAAAATGTCATTCGTGGGTAGAATAGTGTCGACGGCAGCCCAAGTTCTGGAAAGCTGGGCAGCGCCGTTGTTTGCATTAGGGGGTCAACGCCTTAGCGGCGGCGACCCCTTCTGTTGCGCTTCGAACGCTGCTTGAGTGCCTCGGAAAGGCCGACAAGCGCCGTGAAGAACGAGACCAAAGCGGTCAGAAGCCTCACGAAATCAATCAAATCGGTCATGGGCATCACCTCCCATCAGATGGAGGGCGCTGCCCGGCACATGGAACTGCCGTCAACGATACCGATTCTATCAAAGCGCAGTTATATATGCGAATATTTGTTCGTATTTCAGAAGATCGTAGCTCGGGCACGGCGAAGGAACAGTTCCTTTGCCGTGCCCGAGCTTGTCGCCGAACTGCCACCTACATTTTTCGAGTTATTCGGCCACGCTGCTAGTTCTGTATAAATGCACCACCGGGATTATCTGAGGGTTTTTGTCCTTATTTGAGCGCATACATGCCCATTTGCGCACTTACGTCACCGAATCAAACACCATTAGAGGTATGAATGTTCCCGAGAGGGCATCTTTAGCCATTTAACGACCTCCGACAGGCCGAATAACTCGAAATCTGTTAGTGGCGAAAGCGAAACAGTCCTATACGCCAAAAGCCGGCATCTCCCATGTGACAAAGGGACTGTCCCTTTGTCACATTATTCGATGACGGTGCAGGAGTTCTGCTTATGCATGGTGGCGAGCATGTGTTTGGGGACGGCATGGACCATACAGCTACCAACGGTCGCGCTCGCGGCGGCCTTGGCTGCATCGCTTGCGTTTTTGGTCGCGTAGCTGTGGCGGAAACGCTTGAGCATGGCAATGTCGTTGCCGCCGTCGCCGTAGACCGCGACCTCATCCTCGGCAATACCGTAGTAGCCCGCGAGCCAGGCCACGCTCTCGCCCTTGTTGCACGCCGCATCCGTGATCTCAAACATCACCGGGTCAAACGGCGCGTTGACCACGCGGTCCGAGCGCTCGACCAAATACGCCTTAAGGTCGCGCTCCAGCTCGGGCGAGGTCACGCGGCAGTTGATCTTGCACACATCGTGGCGCAAGATGTCGCCGATCGACTGGTCGAAATACTGCTCCTCGTGATACCCGCCACGTGCACGCATACCGCGCATCACGATGCGCTTGATAGGACTGTCCTTTTTAAAGCCCGCCTGGTGCATCTCGAACGATCCGCTCGAGAACATGCCGTCGGGCGTGGAGCAGTCAAAACAGATATCCGGAAACTCCTTGAGCAGTTCCTCGGTGGTCTGCGGATCGATGGTCCAGGTTTTGAGCACCTCGCCATGACTGTCGCGCACGATGGAGCCGTTAGAGCAGCAGGCGTCAAGCGCCAGGCCCGTAAAGCCATGCTCGCCGATCGGCAGCGTCGAGCGTCCGGTCGCGGGAACCACATGCAAGCCAGCCTCGGTCAGCTCGCGAATGGCACGGCGGATGGTCCCATCCGCCTCATGCAGGGCGTTCAGCAGCGTTCCGTCTAAGTCACTCGCAAACATCTTGATCATGGGCATGCCTCTCCTTCGTCTGCACGATATTGTAGACGAAGGAGAGGCATGCCCAAACAACGCCGTCCCGGCGCGGCGTGCCACTGCCTCCACAAATTCATGGTGCCCCAGTGCCTTAAGACATTCGCCATAAGCGACTTTTCAGCCGATAAAACAGCGCTGTCATCAACGTCAGCACCGCCAACATTCCTGCGAATACAATCGCCGGAGTCCATCGATCATATGCGAGCCCGTAAACCAATTGGCCAATAGGCGTTGCGCAGGAAAGCGCCATGTAAACGAGTGCCAGCACTTTTCCGCAGAGTTCCTTTGGCGCTGACCGCTGAACGAATGAAACGACTTCAACCGATGTAACGCTTGCCCACGCCATGACCCATGCCGAGCCGGCCGCAAGCGCGACAAACGCAAATTCGTTAGGACCGCTCAGTAGCGTGACAATAATCGGTACGACTCCTAAACAGATCATCGCAACATATCGACATATGCCCTTGAAGGAAAAACGATGCGGCCAAATACCGACCAAACCACTGCCGACAAGACCACCTAAGCCCATAGGCACCTCAATAATCCCAACAAAGGATGACTGCATTCCGAGATGCTTTACAACAATAACGGGAGCACCAATCGTTAACCCAACTAACGCAAGGTTCAAAATAGCCGCAATCAAAAACACAACGAGCAATGATGAGTTTTGAGACAGGTACCGAATCAACTCCCGAAAATCGTTTCGGCGTGTCGTACGAGTCGCGCCGTCTCCCATCGTTTCAGATGAGGCATTTTGCTTGAGTGCGCCCCCGAACAGCAGGGCTGAAATCGTAAACGTCAACGCCGCGGTTTCGCATAGAGTATCGATACCAAAGCACCCATAGACTGCCGTCCCGACTACAGGCCCCAAGATATTGCTCATCATGATTATCTGCGAGACCAACGCAGTGGCACGCTCAACCTTTTCTTGGCCCGTCATGCGCACCGCCTCAATTTGAAGCATCGGTTTCAGCAGCGATTGGATGCCATATTGGACGCAAAGCATTGCTGCCACGACAACCGCAAGAGGCAGCGAACGCTTCATGGGGATAAACAGCAGTGATGCAGCCATCAGAACAATGCCGAGTACCACAAGAACCCCGCGATGTCTTCCCCGATCCGCCAAAATCCCGCCAACCGGAGTCGCGAGCACGCCCGGTATGAACGCTATCGCCGCGACGGCGCCATATAACGTTGAGGAGCCGCTGCAATCGAACAAGTAAAGCGGACACGCAAAGCACAGTGCCGACAGCATCGAATACGCACACAGCTGTGCAACAAGAAGACCAAATAGCCTGATAGATCGCACTGTTTTTGACGCCAATGAAACGCTAATTCTTCGCATCCCAGCCATAAGCCTGCCCCCAAATACATACTGTCAGTATGTATTTAATGACTTGAAAAGGGCAGCCGTGGCTACCCTCACAAATCAATTACATACCGTTGGTATCTATATTACCACCCGGCACGGTTCCATACGTCCCAAATCTGGGCCGTTGTCTGGAGCACTTCATTACCCAAATCAAGCCCCACCGCGGCCGCCATCTGCGCCAAACATTGTGCGCGAGCAAGCATTCGCTCCTTGGGCTCGAGCGGACGGAACAATGGCAGCAGCCAAAGATTCGCTAACAACGATACGGCCTCCGCTGCTTCGCGCGGGCATTCGCACGCAATGGAGCCGTCGGCGATGCCCTCCTCGATTACTGGCAAGAGATTGCCATCGGCCGACTCGTCAAACGAACCTTGGTACTGCATCGCCAGCAGCCGCGAGCTTTTTACCGGATCTGCCGCAGGATGCATGCGAGCCCATAGCTCGATTTGCGGAACGACGGACTCGGACGCATAAAGTCGTTTGAGCTTTTGAGCTCCCGTCATATTGCCAGCGCCGAGTGTCGCGCGACGGTACTCAGCAATCGGAGCCGTTGCCCGATCAAATGCGGCGTTGAAAATCTCCTCTTTGCTCTTAAAGTGATGATAGACAGCACCCTTGGTCATGCCATCGAGGCGGTCGACGATGTCTTGAATGCTCGTCCCCTCATAACCCTGTACGCAGAATAGCTCCAGCGCCGCGTCGAGAATCTTCGCGACAGTCTCCTCGGGATATTTATTACGACCCATAATCCGTCCATCCACAACGCAAGTCTTGTGCCTCATTGCAGCATTTTAACGTTGCGGATGGTAGACGGTCGATTCTACACCGCGGCGGGGCCGTGTTCGCCGGTACGGATGCGGATGACTTCTTCGACCAGCTCGACCCAAATCTTGCCGTCTCCAACGGTGCCGCAATCTTGGAAACGGCGCGGCAACGGACGCGAAACGAACGGGAAACGTGGGGGCGAGGGAGCCGCGGGCGCACCCGCCCCACCTAGCGCCGAAACAGCTCGTGGGCGCGGTCGCGGAGATTAGTTGCTCGAATGACACCTTCGTAGCGATTGATGCGCAGACGCGGGAAGGCATTGAAAAAGCGCAGGTCACGACGACTGAGTGACACACTCGGTACCGGACGGTTCGCGCGCCTGCCGGAACGGAGACGGGCGAGCGATGGATGGGGCACGCTCGGCGCGGCATCGGCCACGCGGCGGGCGGCAAGCGCCAGGCCATGAGCGCCGTCCGAGATAAACGTCGGCATCGAAGCCTTCTCACGAAGGGCATCGAGCGTCGCGTCGCCCAGCTCCGCCAGCCACGCGTTAACGGCACGACTGCGGATATGTGTCTGTGTCACCGAGTCGATTGCCGAATCGGGAATACGTTCGAGCATGGAGTCGGACGCATCGGCGAGCGACTCGTTGATGCGGTCGGCAAGGTCGGCCCGGACGCGCTCCAGCTGATCGGACAGACGCCGCCAGCTCGCCAACGAGCACACCGCGTCGACCATCATCGCAACCGCGACGATAAAGGCGGACAGCCGCACAATCAGCACCGGCAGATGGCCAAGCAGCCCCAGCAATGCCGGTTCCACTAAACGGCAAATGCACAACGCACCCAGGCCAAACGCGCAGGCCCAGTACAGGCAGATGCGCCCGTGCAGGTTAAACGGCAGATGCGAATAGTCCCAAAAGCGAGCGCCCGTTGTTTTTTCCAACAGCACGCCCACACTGTACTCAATCACGCTGCATACGAGCGCCGCAGCGACAAACTGGCTCGAGGCATCCGGAATCCCGCGCAACAGCAGCCAGCAGGCAATGCCGCCCGCGCCATAGATGGGGCAGCACGGCCCCAGCAAAAAGCCGCTGTTGGCAAAGCGTCCGTGGTTGAGCATGGCGCAGACTGTCGATTCCCATGCCCAGCCGCAAAACCCGTAAAAGGCAAACGAGAGCACCAGCGCTGAGAGCGGGCAGGCGGCAAGCGTCGCGCCGTCAAATGCCATGTCGATCGCGGTCCCCACCGTCTACCCTCTCCACTTCTCGCTCGATGCTTTACTCACGCCATCGTCTGCCTCGTCCTTGCGCGGCAGACGGCCGGCGATCGTCTCGCGCAGAGCACACCATTTATCCGCCAGGCATACAATCCATGCCTCACGACACGTCGGCGGCACCGGCACCAGCGGAAACATATGCCGCACGATGATATTCCGCTCGCGCGGCGTCAGTTCAAAATCTTCCTCCGCACGCGCCAGGGCAAAAAACGGGTGGCGAAAGCCATGCAGTCGATGGTTTGGGTCGGGATCGTGCCAGTCGTAGAGAAAGTAATCGTGCAGCAGGGCCCCGCGCAGCAACGAGGCGCGGTCGACCGAGACACCGACGCGGCCCAGGCGCTCGGCAAAGGACAGACTTGCCCGCGCCACTGAGGTCACATGCGCATGCACCGTCACATCGCCATGCTGGATAAACTCGCGCGTCAGATCCAGACGGCCCGCCTGTGCCAGTTGACGGGCAGCATGGTCCACTTCGCACGCGATTTTCTCGGCACGAACGACATCGGACATGCTGCCTCCTTCCAGCGACTCACGGCGACAAGCCACGACCTGCGCACATTGAATAAAATCACCATGGAACACATCAGTATGGCATCGGACAAAACGTTTTGCCCCGCCAGTTGGCGAATTACCGCGCCGCCGTCACATATCAAACGCCAAAATGTGCGAGACTGTTTTGTGCAATTGTGCCGGCCGAGGGAGCGCCGGCGCTCGATTCGCATGGAGTAACCCACAACGATGCTGCTTACGCAAACGACAACGCCCGAGGACGTCAAGGCTCTCGACCGCGCCGAGCTTCCGCTGCTCTGCGGCGAGATTCGCCACGCCATCCTCGAAAGCTCCGCCGCCGTCGGCGGGCACGTTGCCCCCAACTTGGGCGTCGTTGAGCTTACGGTTGCGCTTCATCGCGTGTTTAACTCCCCCATCGACAAGATTGTCTTTGACGTTTCGCACCAGACCTACGCCCACAAGGCGCTGACCGGGCGCGCGTACACCTATATCAATCCGGAGCGTTATGGTGAGGCTTCTGGCTTTGCCAATCCCGACGAGTCCAAGCACGACCTGTTTGCCATGGGCCACACCTCCACATCGGTGAGCCTGGGCTGCGGCTTGGCACACGCCCGCGATCTGGCAGGCGACAGCTACAACGTCATCACCATCATTGGCGACGGCTCGCTTTCGGGCGGCTTGGCGTTTGAGGGCTTTAACAATGCCGCCGAGCTCGGCAGCAACCTGATCATCATCGTCAACGATAACGACCAGTCCATCGCCGAAAACCACGGTGGCCTGTATCGCAATCTGGCCGAGCTGCGCGCCAGCAACGGCACCTGTGAGCGCAACGTTTTCCGCGCGATGGGGCTCGACTACCGCTATCTGGACGCCGGTAACGATGTGTTGGCCCTCGTCGACGCGCTGCAGGAACTGCGCAATATCGATCATCCCATCGTGCTCCATGTCTCCACCGCCAAGGGCAAGGGCTTTGAGCCGGCCCAGAGCGACCCGGAACGCTGGCACCACGTGGGTCCGTTTGACATGGCAACTGGCCGTAAGCTCTGCCCGGGCCATCCGAGCGAGCCCGCACCGCGCACCTATGCCGATATTACGGGCGAGGCGCTCAGCGCCGCCATCGAGCGCGATCCGCAGGTCGTGGGCATCACGGCCGCCACGCCCTACATCATGGGCTTTACACCCGAGCTTCGCGCCGCCGCCGGCAAACAGTTTGTCGACGTGGGCATTGCCGAGGAGCACGCCGTGACTTTTGCCACCGCGCTTGCGCGCTCGGGCGCCAAGCCAGTCTTTGGTGTGTACGGCACGTTTTTGCAGCGCGCCTACGACGAACTGTGGCACGACCTGTGCCTCAACGACGCCCCGGCAACCATTTTGGTGTTTGGTGCGTCTATCTTTGGCGCCACGTCCGAGACGCACCTTTCGTTCTTTGATATTTCCATGCTGGGCGCTCTTCCCAACATGCGCTACCTAGCGCCGGCCTGCATGGAGGAATATCTGTCCATGCTGAGCTGGTCGCTCGAACACCGCGAGCATCCCGTGGCGATTCGTGTACCTGGTATTGGCCTGGTGAGCCGTCCCAATCTGGCGCCCGCCGAAGACACCGACTACAGTGCCGTTCGCTACAACGTGGTGCGCCAGGGTCGTAACGTGGCCGTGCTCGCGCTTGGCGATTTCTTTGAGCTGGGCGAGCGCGTGGCAAACCGCTTGGCTGCCGAGTACGGCGTCGAGGCCACGCTCGTCAACCCGCGCTTTGCAACCGAGCTTGACCGCGAGTTCCTCGACAGCCTTGCCGCCGAGCATCGCGTTGTCGTCACCCTCGAGGACGGCATCTTGGACGGCGGCTGGGGCGAGCGCGTGGCGTGCTA
>CABVCJ010000025.1 GCA_902496845.1 uncultured Collinsella sp. | reverse complement strand
ACCGGCAAGCGCCATCTCGGTCGAAGGCGGCGCCGGCACCCACAGGTCCTCACAGACCTCAACGCCCAGCACCATATCCTCGGCACCCTCATCACAGCAACGGTAGATAAGCCCCGAACCCAGCGGAACCGGACCCTGACCGGCAAATTCAACCCACACGGGATCCGCAGGCGCCGGAGCAAACCAACGGCGCTCATAGAACTCGCCATAGTTGGGCAGATACTTCTTGGCCGTGAGGCCCAAAAGCTCGCCCGCGCAGCACACGGCGGCGCAGTTGTAGATGTTTTCTGCCACCGCAACGGGCAAGCCAACGGTAAAGACAACCGGCAGCTCACGAGTCTCATCGAGGATATGCACTAGAGCAGCCTCGCAGGCATGCAGCAGCGTGCGGTTATGGAACAGATCGGCCGCGGTATAGCCGGTCAGGTTAAGCTCGGGCAACACCAGCGCGCGAACGCCGCGCTCGGTAGCCTCGCGAACAGCCGCCAGCGCAACCTCGGCATTGCCCTCGACATCGGCCACGCGAATCTGCGGCGAAGCCGCCGCCACACGCAAAAAGCCATCGTTCTTATTAGCCGAAACGCAGCATTGCCTAGTTGATCTGGACACTGGAGGCCCCTTCTACCCTGAGATTCAGTCTAACGGACGTTCACATATCTCTAACTAGCCAAAGCAACCTCCCAGTTTACTGAGAGGCCAACCTGTGCTAGGAGCATGTATTTCAATAATATCTTTAATTAAAAAAGGAGAAATCGATAATCGACTTCTCCTTTAAGCGAGGCGAGTAAATTCCGAAACTAATGGCAGAATTTATCCATGTAGTCCTCAAAGTCGAACACTTCTACCACGACGCCCTCTTCCTGAAACTCTTTCAGTTGCTCCAAGAGATCTTTATTAATAACGTCCATGCAGAAACCTCCTCTATCTAATCAACTGTAGTATATCTGCTTTCATGCAATTATCAACCAACTTGTTTAATTGCTCCTCGTTTGCCGATAGTCCCTCTTTTTTCAAAATGTCGCGCACCTCGTTCTTAGTAATCGGCTTTTCAAACAACGAAAGCAAAGCGAACGAAAAATCATTAACCGCACACATTCTATGGGTGGCACAACTCAGCAGTACTCTTAACCCCTCTTTTGAGCGTCCGACTTCTTTCACAAACGAACTTTTAACCAATTGAAAACCATTATCGTGCATTACATAATCGGCATCGATATTTGTATTCAGCAATCCATAATGCAACAGTTCTTCTATCGTCCTTGTCAGCTCGAGGTCGCCTTGATCAAGGATAAGAGAAATGCTACAATCGGCCTCCAATAAACGGGCCAACTTAAGGTATACCAACTGGGAAACAGCATAGACATGATGGTATTCAGAATTATAGATGTAGGCAAATGGCTCAACGAGCACGACAGAGGTCTTGGAATCCAGCCAGATTCGATCAGCTGGATTTAGACTAGTTAGCCGTCGCTTTACTTTGGTCAAATGTCCCTTATACCTGACAGCGTGAATAGAATCTAGGATCCAGGTCACCTCTGAAATATGAAGCCGCTGGGGCAAGTCAATTGTGTCGCTACCGTTTATGACCTCTTGCATATAAAAATCAATATGATGCTCATCAGATAAGGATTTTGCTTCATTTAAAGTTAAACCAGTGCCTGAAACATAATCCACTTCGAGGCGCAAATCCTCATATTGGGACTTCGGCATTACAGAGACACCATACTTATCGGGATGATTCCAAACATCCGACCCCATAACGAGACCAAAATTCGTAAATCCTCTCGTGGAATATGGAACACCACATACCTGTTTTGAATAATTCAAAACATTCTCTGTATAAGCTAAGGTGTTCAGAGCCTCTTCTTTAGTTTCGGTCGGAAAGCCAATCATAAAGAATAGATGAACAGGAATACCCGCATTGAGACAATCATGGATATTGCGATCAATCCAATCAACTCTCGTGTTCTTCTTCATTAGATCAAGAACTCTTTGGTTGTATGACTCGAGGCCAAACTGAATCTGCCTACATCCACTTTGGTATATCTTGTTGAAAACGTCTGTACTTAGGGTTGGAGAGAACCTCGTTTCTCCATGCCAGAAAAACGTTTTTCCCGATGCGTTTATTTCATCCGCGAGTTGCTCCATTCTTTTGCCTTCGAATGTTTCATCCACAAAAGAGAAAACTCTCGTGCCGTATTTTTCATTTAACCGACACATTATTTCAAATACTCTCGATATAGGCATCTTTCGGTAACAACCACCGGTAGCACCGGGAATGGTGCAGAAGGCGCAATGATTAAAACACTGCCTAGAGGAATAAACCGGCAATATTAACTCAGGCATGAAGTATTTAGAAAGGGCGAAGCCATCGAAATCGGGAACCGTATCGTTGATAAATGTTTGCTCAATCCGATGGTTTTTATATATCTTCCCACCTTTAGCATGGCAAAGGTTTGGAACACAGTCGAGATTGTCATCACCAGAGTCAAGAGCCTCAAGAAGACGTGCAAGCGGCTCTTCGCCGTCATACATCATTATCGAATCAATGTATTCAAAAAAGGGATGCCATTCTTTCATGCAGTCATCTGCTAAACGAGTAATGTAATTGCCGCCCAATGAGACGTGTTTAACAGATGGACATTCTTCTTTAATCAGTTTCGCTAACGTAACTGCAGAAATCAATTGGAAACAGCCGCTCACCGAAATCCCAATAAACTCGATTTTTTCCCTCTGAATACGCTTAAGAAAGGCAGTTTCATAGAAGGAAATAAACGGATTATGCAAGGTATCCGCAAGCGATTTCATTATTTCTGGTGTCGAATAATAATCATAGGGCAGATCTATGGAGTTGAACGTGTATTTAACTCCATATGAGACGTGATTTATGATATAGAGTGCATTTCTAAAAATGTTTTCAGCATATTGTCTTTCTTTTAGATTAAAGTATCTCTTCGATCTGAAAATATCTTTTGCCTCGTCAACATTAAGTGCTGACTTTTGTATCAACTCGATTGTTAATTGAACATTCGAACTAAACGAATCCTTTGATTCCCGATACCTTTTACAGCACTCTTCGACATGTCTAAAAGATAGGAGGTCATCGTAAAATTCCACGTTTAAGTCAACGATGTCAACTTTATATTGTTCAACCTCTTGAAGATATGACTTCAAAACAGGCAAGGCAAGATACGGCCCCACTGGACTCCATCCTGGGGGAAATACTAAAAGCGTTTTAGGCATATCAACGTCACATCTTTCGCAAATAATTCAATTGAAACACAACTACCATCATAATTGAAAATACACCAAGTCCTGTAACGAGAATTGAGAACATCGCGATGCTCGTGAACAGCGAAACAAGGAGTGTTGAAATAACAACAGCAACCGATTGCAAAGACTCCCTAATTGAAAACAGGCTTATCGATTCAGATTCGTCTCTCGCCAAATCCTGCAGCGATGTTATGAGAAGCACATCTTGAATGGCGTTTCCGGCACCGACGATAAAAAGGAAAATAAACGATATTCCAGACGCATAGCGATAGCCAAACGCCAGATACGCACCGAGCGCAAGATACGTCACAAAACAATATGATTTAATGCAATCGGAACCATTAATTAAACGACCATATATTGTATTTCCGAACAACAGTCCGATTGTAAGACTACTCTGAAGGAATCCGTATTGTATCGATGACGAGTCAAATTGCAATTGCGCAATAGCTGGCAAAAGAGAATTCAGAGAGCCGAATGCCACGCCACTAGAAATATCGATTAATAGGAAACCAATTGCCAAGTGCTTCGCGCTAAGATCACTAAATGCAGTCCTGTTTTTTTCATTTTTGCTTATCCCCTCTTTATCATTAACCTCGATAACCGACGGAACATCTCGCAGCAACCAGAACGACGCGGCAAAAGAAAGCGCGTCTAATGCAAGAACAGCCTCCGCCCCAAATTGAGCGACAACAAAACCGCCGGCAACTGGCCCCAGAACCATCATCAAATTCTGCAGAAACCCAAACGAATTATTAATTACGTCGCGATTGATACTATTCGTATTGGCTCTTAACAACGAGTAAAAGCAGGGCATTTCAACCGTTCGGCAAAGCGATACCGCGCACGTAATAGCAAACATACTCCATTTACTATCAACAAAAATATAGCAAACGAATAATCCCGCGCGAATTAAGTCTGCCAATCTCATGGCCTGCAGCGTCCCGATACCCATCTTCTGAGGCAGCTGCGCGAGCGCAACTGAAAACAGAGAGGGGGCAAATCTACAGCAGACCATCAAAGCAGTTGCAGAAACATCGTGAGTTACCTCGTAAATCAGCATTGGCAAAGCAATATTCGCACACCAATTGCCTATTTCGCTTATCCCTCTAGCAATATATAGGACCCGAACCGGACGGCTAGCTCTCAATACCGTGAACATCACGATTAACCTCGTATTTCAGGCCTCGCTCATCCCTTAATAGGAATCCATAATCAACCAAGTACCGCCTCAACACGGCATAATCAGGATAGAGCTGTGACAGCACACGATTAACCTGAAGCTCCGTATAACTTGTATTTAATTCAAAGAAAGAGACGGCCCATAGCAGCATGATTCTTTTATAGCTTTCCTTTTTTGGAATTGAAACCAGCTCGCCATTCTTGAGAAATCGTTTTTTAAAGTCTATTAGCTCATCCATTCACATCCTCCATTTCATACGCATCTAATACTAAAAATGCATACGCTTTAGGTCATCGCATTCGGCTTCTATATTCGAACTAAACTCGAACTAATCTAAATGATTTGCTCAAACACTCTTCGAAAGCTCGTTTTTCACTTTGAGTAAAATGCCCTTCCCAGTCAGTCCACGAACAGGAAGGCAACTCACAACGAGCGGAGTCGAAGCCCTCTGCCGTCGGTCGTTCAAAATGCACGATAACCTTTTCGATATCCCCATCTGCTATCAGGTCAGAATGAACGACCTCGGTACCGTCTTCGAATGTCATATACGGGTACATCACGTAAACCACCTCACAATCGTAAATCCAGTTTAGCATCAAGCTATTGCACCAAAGACAGCAAGCCCCCCTTGATGAGTTGATGGTATCTGTTAAATGTCACGTACGATTCACATCTGGTGGGTACCCTGATGGCTACATGAAACGAAGCAGATTTACACCGGGAGGACCCCGTATGACAACCAAGTACACCGACGCGCCGCGCACGCGCGTCATGACACCGGCCGCGCTCAACAACGGCGTGCACGAGAACCATTCCATCGGACAGACCATGGCCATCGCGCCCAAAAAGGGCCTGTTTGACGACATTTCCATTCCCCAGATCATCGCCGGCGCCGCAGCTGCCGCCACGAGCGTCGCACTTGCCTCCAAGATTGGTATCGCTGGTTCAGTAATTGGCGCCGCCGTGAGCTCGGTCATCACCGTTGTGTCATCGCAGGTCTACCGCCACTTTATCTCTGCCAGCGCCGAAGCCATCAAAGGTACGCACGCCGCCGTCGACTACCCCGCCGGCGCCTACGAGCCCGTTGAGTTTAATGCCGAGGAGCACCTGGGCGGCGCCGCGACTACGCAGGAGATGCGCCAGATTGCGGGGCGCGCGACCACGGCGCGCGTTGCTCCCGACAGCCTGCGCGCCAAGGCGGCGGCAGAGCGCAGTCAGACGCAAAAGAAGGTCATCGTCTTCTCGATCGCCATCGCCATCGTCGCGGTCATCGCCTGCGCCGGCGCCATCCTTATCACCACCGCCGGTGAGGGTCTGGGCGAGCGCCCCGAGCCAATCCTTTCGTCGCGCACGACGGAAAGCGATGCAAATGGCAACACCCAGTCGCAAGACCAGCAGGCACAGACGGACGGCACGCAAGACAGTTCCACCTCTACCGATTCGTCCTCGAATACCCAAAACCAATCGCAGGGCGCCGATTCTTCTGTGAACAACAGCGGCGCGCAATCCGGCACGACCGACTCAAGCCAAACGACTGACGGTTCGCAGCCGAACACGGGAGGCCAGACGAGCGACACCACGTCGGGAACGGGTACAGCAGACAGCAACAACACCAACGGCTCGAACAGCTCGAGTGGAACCGCGTCCGGCACGGCATCTGACAACTCGAGCCAAGGCACGGCATCGGGCAACTAAGTACATTTGCCTCTCATAGATAACCGACCTGTACAACGGGCGCGAATCGAAAGCGGTTCGCGCCCGTTTGCCTTGGGCGCCGCCATGGCGAACGCTATGCGATGGTAAGATGCTTTACATGTGTAAAGAGGAGATTTGCCATGAGCAAGACAATAGTTAGGCCCACGCTTTCGCTGGGCAACCACATCTATCTGTATCGCCTGCTGCGCGACGCGATTGGGTGCGGCAAGCAAACGTTTATGACACAGGTCGAGGAGGCGCTCGCCGCCGGCGACATGACCGCTTATGACCTGGGCTTTGAGTCCACGCGTGAGCTGCTCGAGGAGCTCGACGACTGCATTAAGCTGACCGTCTTTAAGGGCGGTCGCCTGTATGCCACCGTCATCGCCAACGAGGCCTGGGATGCCGCCCTTGCCAAGGGCGAGGACAAGCCCAAGGCTGCCAAGGGCGCCAAGCAGTCCTACAAAAAGAAAAAGCGCGGTGAGAAGGACCTCAAGGCCGTGCGTCCCAAGCACGTTAAGCGTCCCGAGCCCGAAGTCATGGTTGAAGCCGTGCCGGAACCCGAGCCCGAGACAGAGATCGAAGCCGCTATTGAGGTAACAGCGGAAGCCGAAACCACCGCCACGACCGATCCCGAAGTCATATCTGAGCAGGAAACCACTGCGGAGCTCAACGAAGCTCCCAAGTCGACAACCGAAGAAGCCGCTGACCGGCCCGAGACGTCTGCATTCCAAAACAGCGATGTCTTTGGTGACAAGACCGAGGACGATCAGTCCGACGAGCCCGCCGATCAAGGCGCTACCGAGTCGGCGCCGGAGCCCGAGGCACCGCAGCCCGCCATCTCGCTCACGGTCGTCTATGACCCCGAGAACGCAAACGCCGGCATCACCACCATGGCATCCACGCCCATCGAGGCAAAGTCGAGCGTCGAGAATCAGAGCGCTCCGCAAGTCGAGTTCGACACCGCGACCGCAGACGCACCTACCATCGTCGAACCCGCAGATTCCGCGGCGATGCCGAAAGCGGACACCGAATCAGTACTCGGCGCCGAACCCGCGCCCGTCATCGAGGTGACTCCCGTCAATGAGCAGGCCTTCGCACCGACGATGGTACCGGCCCCCGCACCCGTAGCGCCCGCCATCCCCGAGGACTTCCCCGTCGATTTCGCAACCGAGGTCTTCTGCCCCGGCCCGCTTCTGCACCAGCTGTCAACCTATCTCCCCTACGGCGCCGACACGCTCGGCATCGTCGGCGAGTACTACTGGATCGCCCGCGAGCGCGGTACCATCGAGGCCGCGCGAAACCGCGCAAGCTTCCCTCTGCGCTACACGCAAGCCGGCGAGCGCCACGAAGTCACCGTGCGCATCCGCCGCAACACCACCGGCGGTCTCGGAGCCGCCTGGACCATCGATAAAGTCGAGCCTTCTACCAAGTAACAAAAAGGGACGATAACCCTCAAGGTTATCGTCCCTTTCTCGTTAGGTCACCTGAGCTCGACTAGTCGCGCGTCAGCTTGCGGTGAATACGATGCGGCTGGGCTGCATCCTCGCCCAGGCGCTCGATGCGGTTGGCCTGATAGGCCTCGAAGTTGCCCTCGAACCAATACCAGTTGCCCGGATTCTCATCGGTGCCCTCCCACGCCAGAATGTGCGTGGCGACGCGGTCCAGGAACATACGGTCGTGGCTAATGACCACCGAGCAGCCCGGGAACTCGAGCAGCGCCGCTTCGAGCGAGGACAGCGTCTCGACGTCGAGGTCGTTCGTGGGCTCGTCGAGGAGCAGCAGGTTACCGCCCTGCTTGAGCGTGAGCGCCAGGTTCAGACGGTTGCGCTCGCCGCCGGAGAGCACGCCAGCGCGCTTCTGCTGGTCCTGGCCCTTAAAGCCAAAGCTCGCCACATAAGCGCGGCTCGGAACCTCGGTCTCGCCGACCATCATGTGGTCCAGACCGTCCGAGACGACCTCCCATAGGTTCTTGTCGGGGTCGATGCCGGAACGGTTCTGGTCGACGTAAGAGATCTTGACGGTCTCGCCCACCTCGAGCTCGCCCGAAGTCAGCGGCTCCAGACCCACAATCGTCTTGAACAGTGTGGTCTTGCCCACGCCGTTGGGACCGATCACGCCCACGATGCCGTTGCGCGGCAGGGTGAACGAAAGGTCATCGATGAGCACGCGGCCATCGAACTCCTTGTGCAGATGATGGGCCTCGAGCACCTTGTTGCCCAGACGCGGGCCCACAGGGATGCGGATGTCGGTCCAGTCGAGCTTCTGGCTTGCGCGGGCCTCGGCCTCCATCTCCTCGTAGCGAGCCAGACGGGCCTTGTTCTTGGCCTGGCGAGCCTTGGGCGAGCTGCGTACCCACTCGAGCTCGGCTTCCATGCGCTTGGCGAGCTTGGCATCACGGTTTCCCTGAGCCTCGATACGGGCGGCCTCAGTCTCCAGATACGTGGAATAGTTGCCCTTGTAGGGATAAAGGTGACCGCGGTCGACCTCGCAAATCCACTCGGCAACGTTATCCAGGAAGTAGCGGTCGTGCGTGACGGCCAGAACGGCGCCCTGGTAGTTATGCAGGAAGTGCTCGAGCCACAGGATCGACTCGGCGTCCAGGTGGTTCGTGGGCTCGTCGAGCAGCAGCAGGTCAGGAGCCTCGAGCAGCAGCTTGCACAGGGCCACGCGACGGCGCTCGCCGCCAGAGAGCACGTTGACCGGCATGTCGGAATCGGGCAGCTGCAGAGCGTCCATGGCCTGGCCGAGCTTGGAATCGATATCCCAGCCGTCGGCGGCGTCGATCTCGTCCTGGAGCTTTCCCATCTCGGCCATGAGGGCGTCCATGTCGCAATCCGGGTCGCACATCTCCTCGCCGATCTTGTTGAAGCGATCGACCTTGGCGATCATGT
This sequence comes from uncultured Collinsella sp., assembly GCA_902496845.1. Lineage (GTDB taxonomy): Bacteria > Actinomycetota > Coriobacteriia > Coriobacteriales > Coriobacteriaceae > Collinsella. Next base: position 18,094 of record CABVCJ010000025.1, on the reverse strand, counting down.
CGCCAAATGCCATGCGCACGTTCTCGATGACGGTCTTGTCGTCGTCGAGCGGCGGCTCCTGCTGCAAGATACCCACGGTGTAGCCGGGGGTAAGTCTGGCATCGCCGTTGGAGACTTCCTCGATGCCGGCCATGATCTTGAGCAGGGTCGACTTGCCCATACCGTTGGGGCCCACGACGCCGATCTTGGCACCGGGGTAGAAGCTCAGGGTCACGTCGTCAAGGATCACCTTGTCGCCATGGGCCTTGCGAGCCTGATACATCTGGTAGATAAACTCTGCCATTTGCCTGTTTTATCCTTTCTACCTGCTGTTTCCCTATTCTTGTTTCGCTTTAGTGGAAACGAAATGAGGAAATCAGCTCTGAAACGTAACGAAAAAGGGGCATGGTTGCCCACACCCCCTAATACTACCTGGGAAAAGTTCCCCCGGAACATACTATGAACTGCGTACGCTAGTTTTCCGCAACCTTAGCGAGCGGCTCGCTGCGATTTGCGCCACAGCAGATACGAGTAGACGTAGACGGCTCCAACCGAACCAAACGCCAGAACCGCAATCACCGCGGCGACGACTTCACTCGAAAGCACGCTGCCTGCCACGCCCATCACAATCAGGCCAAAGCCCAGCACCATAAAGCAGGCACCGCCAAAGCGCTGCGTACGGCGCCAGTTCTCGGGATTGGCAAGCGCCCAAGGCGTCTTGATACCGAGCGTATAGTTCTGCTTCACACGCGGCAAGTAGTTGCCTACGCCGATGAACAGCAAACCGATAGCACCGGAAATCAGCACGTTGACCGAACCGACCGCCGGCACCACGCCCCAGACCGTAAGCTCACCCAACCAGCTTACGGCACACATGAACAAGGTGAAGGCGATTACGAAGCCCTGGTAGAACTTGCCCGAGGTTCGATATGCCTCACCTTTGGGGTCGATGCGCGGCACCACGCAGAACATTGCGAGACACACCAGGGGCAACGCGCCGAGCGCGGAGGCCATCCAGCTGGGACCCCAACCGTCGACGGCGCCGTTCGCGCCCCAGTGCGTGGGAATCTGCCCAGGCAAGCTCGGCATCACCATGAGATGCGCTACGACATTGGCGACGCACAGAGCGACCAGCGCAATCCACACGCGCGACGATACCCCCGTGGGGTGAATGCCCTTGTTTTCGTTATTCATCCTTATCACCTTCCGTGTTTGTAAAGCCCATAAACCAACCGATCAAGTCCTGCATGACGGTAGTGTTTAAGCTGTATACGATGTTTTGACCATGACGTTCGTCGGTTACCAACCCGGCGTTTTTGAGCGTCGCCAAGTGATGGCTCAGCGACGGCTTACTGATATCGAAATGCTCGGCAAGCTCCCCCGCCGTGCAATTGCCCTCGCGCAGCAACTCCAAAATGCGCCGTCGCGTTGGATCGGCAAGCGCTTTAAAACCCTCTCCCGGCATAAGACCCCCTTTCATCATCTCTCATGACGCGCACACTATACTCGATATTTAGATGTTTGTCTAACTATCTAATACAGGAACATCTATAGAACATTCGTTCGTATTTAGCTACAATGGAAGTTGAAGCAGATGGGCCAGCTCCCTCTACCCGAGAAGGAGATGGACTATGAGTATTGACGATATCCTGACGTTGTTATTGCTTGTAATCGCGGCTGTGGAGCTCGGCATCCACATTGGAGGTCGAATGAAATAGCCGCCCCCGCGTAATGCGAAGACGGCCACTTCTCACGCTACAAACGTGTTTGGGAGTTGGCCAACCCGCGGCAACGGGTGCCATCTGCTTCATCTTATGCGAATCACTGCCTCATTTCAACAAGCCCCTAGGGCTCAAATGGAATCGCGATAATACCTATAATGACGATAGCTAAAACACGATTCGCTTCCCCATCGGAGGATGTCTATGACCGAAACCACAGCCGCAACCCCCAACGAGACACGCGACACCAAGCTCGAGATCATCATGGGCCGCGAGGCACTCGACAAACTCGCCGCCGCCACGGTGCTGGTGCTCGGCTGCGGAGGTGTGGGCTCCAATTGCTGCGAGGCACTTGCCCGCGGCGGCATTGGTCATTTCGTCATTCTGGATAAGGACATCATCGCGCCCAGCAATATCAATCGCCAGGCCATCGCCTTTCAAAGCACCATCGGCAAGCGCAAGGTCGATGTTATGGAAGCCATGATCCACGACATCAATCCAGCCGCTACCGTCATCAAGCGCACCGAATACCTGTTGAGCGACAATATCGACGAATTTTTCGCGCGCGTTTTGGAGCAGACGGACGGCAAGCTCGACTACGTCGTCGACGCCATCGACACCATCTCGGCCAAGCTCACCATTGCCAAATATGCTCAGGACCACGACATTCGTTTGGTTAGCTCCATGGGCGGGGCCAACAAGCTCCATCCCGAGTGCCTCCGCTTTGCCGACATTTTCGATACGGTACGTGACCCCATGAGCCGCATCATGCGCAAAGAATGCAAGAAGCGCGGAATCAAGAGTCTGCATGTACTGTTTAGCTGCGAGGAATCGGTTAAGACACAGCCCCGCGACCCTTCCAATATCCACGAGCGCACCGAGCTCGGAACCGCCAGCTTTATGCCGCCCATCATGGGCCAGATGATTGCCGGCGAGGTTATCCGCCAGATCAGTGGCCGCGGCACCGAGCGCGTGCGCGCCGATGGCCAGCGCTTGGACTAGCGGAGCGCGCCGAGATGGAGCCCCGGTTATTTGATGCACACTGCCATCTTGATTTAATGGCTCACCCGGACGCCGTTGCCGATGAGGCAACGGCGCTGGGCTTGGGTCTATTTGATTGCGGCGTCGATCCACGCGACTTTTCGGCCGCAAACGAGCGCGCTCGTCGCCACCCGGGCATCATCGCCGGCGTTGGGCTTCACCCCTGGTGGCTCGCCGATGGCCACTGCGGTTTTGCCGAAGTCAATCTGCTTTGCGAAGTTGCTGCCCAAGAACGCTACATCGGCGAAGTCGGACTCGACTTTTCCGCGCGCTTTGCTGGAAGTGAGCCGCTACAAATACAGGCACTTAACCGGCTCTGCGATGCGCTCGTGCAGCATCCTCTTACCGGGCGCGTGATATCAATTCACGCCGTTCGTTCGGCAGGAGCCGTACTGGACGTCCTCGAATCGCATGGACTACTCATCCCAAACCCCGACTCCCCCGCTATCATCTTCCACTGGTTTAGCGGCACTTCGGACGAACTCGCCCGCGCGCGTAATGCGGGCTGCTATTTTTCCGTCAACGAACGCATGCTCGCGACCAAGCGCGGTCGCGAATACGCACGACAGATTCCACTCGACCGCCTACTGCTCGAGACCGATGCGCCGGCCGAGCCAAACACAGAAACAAGCGCGCAGTCGCTCATCAGGTCGCTCACAAGGACCTCAGAACGCATCACCTCGCTCAAAAACTGCGACGCAAAGCGCATCGAGTCGATAGTTTTAACAAATGCGCGCTCTGTTTTTGACCTTCGCTAACCCCTGGTGTGCAAAAAATGCCAAATATGAGTACTGCTACCGGAATGGATACATTTCTTTTAACTTTCCAACCGCCAGAATAATCCTCGATTGTCCGCTAATTAAAGCTTTTACAGTCATTCATCCTGCGTTTTCGCAAATCTTAAACCCCTCCAGACGCTCAAATCACGTCTGAAGGGGTTGATTTTGCTGCGACTAAATTAGTCACAGTACTCATATTTGGCATTTTTTGCACACCGGGTCCCGAGGAGGCGCCTGCACCTCCCCGGGACCGCTCGGCTATTCGACGATTGGTGCTCCGTGGCCCCAAGAACCTTCCATGCCGCACACGGTCGAGGCAAACCCGGCAGCAAAGTCGAGCGCGCGCTCGATGGCCTCGGCGCCATCCTCACCACGCTTGGCGGAATCGAGATAGCACATCAAAAACGAGGTGAGGAACGAGTCGCCCGCCCCCATGGTGTCCTTCATGTCCGTTACCGGTTTAGCCAGCTGGCGGTAATAACGATCGCCGTCGTAAGCAATGCAGCCCTCGGCGCCCGCCGTAGCCGACACAAAACGCGGACCCAAGCCCTTCACCCATGCCAGACGCTCGCGGATCTCGTCCTCACTCGCGGCATCCGCCGCACTAAAGAAGGCGAAATCGACGTAGGGCGCAATCTGCTCGTAGTACTCGTCGGTAGAGTCGTCCGAAAAGTCAAAAGAGACCGTGACGCCCGCAGCCTTCAACTTGGGCAGCTCGCGCTCGGTAAAGCAATAGTTGCCCGAATGAACCACATCGAACTGTTTCATGTACGCAAGGTCAAAGCGATCGAGGACGTAGCGCGCATCGCCACGGATACCGCCCTCGTTGGAGCCGAGGAAGACACGGTCACCGTCAACGACGGTCACGCGAGCCGCTCCGTTCTCGCCAATCATCTGCTCGCACTTGTCAAGCTCGATACCCTCATCCTCGAGGCTTGCAATGACATGCTCGGCAGCGGCGTCATTGCCAAAAATGCCCATGTATGCAGAGCGTGCGGCACCGCATTTCTTGGCATAAACGGCGAAGTTCACCGCGTTGCCGCCAGGATACATGGTGTGGATATGCTCGTAGCGATCGACGACGTTGTCGCCAAATCCGAGCGCGTTAACGTTAAATGCCATGGCCTTTGCTCCTTCTAGTACTCGACAACACCCATATAGCGACGGAAATCGGGATCGTGATCAAACACCTTGCCGCGTGCAGCACGCAGCTCGCAGTTCATGGCGTAGAACAGCACCGGGTCCAGATAGGCACGGACGCTCGCCGGCACGGCTTCCATACCGTACTCCTTGGCATCGAGCACCATCAGCGTATCGGTATGCGTCTTAAGGAACGCCAGGGCGCGCTCGTCCATAGCACGGCACTCGCTGGAGCCCATCTGCAGGAAGTAAAAAACGCCATCCTGAGTAGCCTCGAAGGGGCCATGGAAGTACTCGGCAGAGTGGATGTAGCTGCAGTGCTGCCACTGCATCTCCATAAGAGAGCAGATAGCGAAACCGTAGGTCTGGCTAAAGTTGGGACCGCTGCCCAGAATATAGAAGAACTCGTGCTCCTGGCAAAGCTTGGCAAAGCGATCGCCCAGCTCGGCATTTACCTTCTCACGTGCCGGGGGAAGAATCTTATCCATCTCGGCGATACCGGCATACATATCGGCAAGATCGGCGTAGCCCTCCTGCTGATCGAGCAGCTCGGCCGCAAGCGACAGCGAAATGCCAGCGGGGACCTCGGCCTGCGGCACGCCCTCGCCCCACGGGTAGACCCACGTGGTCCACTTGCCGGAGTCGATCTTGGATCCAGCGTTGTCGGTCTGGGCGATCACCGTAGCGCCGGCGGCAAGGGCAATCTCGCAGCCCTCGACGACCTCCGGGGTATTGCCACTGTGGCTGCAAGCGATGACCAGGGACTTCTCGCCCAGACGACGCGGACGCATAATGTCGAATTCACGCGCGGTATAGATATACGAAGTGAAGGTGGTTGCCTCGCGCTGCAGAAGCTCATGAGCCGGGATCAAATCGATCATGGAGCCACCGCAAGCAATCCAGTAGACGCTGTCGAACTTGCCCTTCTCGGCAATTGCCTCTTTGATCAGATCGTGTGCGTTCATATCCAGTTCCTTTCTTGTTTGGGCCGCAATCAATGACGTTGGTTGCGTGGCCGATAGTTGTTTTAGTCAATCAGATATTTCTCGAATGCGGCCATGTTCTTGGCATCAGCCGCCGCCGGGTCATCGTAGTAACGACCGTCCGTAATTTCCTGGCCCAGCATGCCGTCGAAACCATGGGCGTTGAGCGTGGCAACGAAGGCGTCCATATCGTGCTTGCCATCGCCCCACACCAGATGGCCATACGGGTCACCGTCGATAAAGTGCATCTCGTGAATTGCCCCATCACCAAAGGTGGCAAACCAGTCCTCGAGCGTCTCGCCAGCAACGCCCATCGCGGTTGTATCAACCATGGGCTGTAAGTACGGGCTCGCGACCTCGTCAATCATGCGCTTCGCATCGGAAACCGTCGTCACAAGGTTGCTCTCCTCGGGACGCAGGCTTTCCATCGTAAGCACCAGACCGTGCTCGCCGGCATACTCCGCCAGAATGGACAAGTGCTCGCGGCTGCGCTTCCAGGCTTCCTCGCGGTCCTCGTCCCAGTCGCCCCAGCCCGAGTTGACGGACATACGGTCGCACCCAAGTACCTCGGCAAGCTCAATGCCGTGCTTAAAGTACGCCAGGCTGCGCTGTTCATGCAACGGTTTGCGTGCGCAGTACTGCCAAGGATAGACAACATTCTCGGGGCACAGAGTACGATACCTAAGCCCACGGTCTGCAGCCTTTTTCGCCAGGACCTCAGCTTCAAAGTAGCCCGTGTGGTCGAGCGTCACATGCGGCTCCGCACACCACAGCTCAATGGACTCAAAGCCCAAGCGCTGCTGCACATCAAGGAAGTAATCGAGCGACCACATGATGTAGTGGATATTCATGCCCGCAATCTGCTCGCGGTGCAGCGTCGGTTTGGATTCAGGCATCTTATGCCTCCTTATTTCGATCGAACACGATTCGTCCGTCCGACATCGTCATATCAACCGCAAGATCGCGTGCGTCGCGATAATCGAGGTCGAACACATCCCGATCGAGCACGCAGATATCGGCAAGCTTGCCGACCTCGAGCGTACCCAGTTCGTCTTCGCGCATCAGATCGTACGCGCCCCCGGCAGTCCAAGCGCGCAAGAGCTCGACAAGCGTCAGCGCGTTGGCCTCATTCACGGGAAGTCCGTCGGCGAAGAACCCGCCGCACGCGCTGTAGATTGACTCGCCCAAGCTCGGAATCAACAGCGGCAAATCAGTGCCACAGCACACTGTGCATCCGGAATCTTCCATGCCGCGGCGATTCCAGCTGTGCAAAAGTCGCGTCTCGCCAATTTGTCGACGCATCATCGACAGGCAATCCTCGCGCCGGTCCAGCGTCAGAATCTGCGGATAGACCTCGCAAATTCCACCTAACTTGCCAAACTCGACAAGATCGGTCGGGTCAGAGTTCTCGAGATCGGTAATCGCATGGCGGCGAAGCATCCGTCCATGCTCGTCTCGAGGCAGCGAGGCATAGAGCGCCACGGTGCGACGAACGGCGCCATCGCCCTGGCAATGCAAGGAATATCGGAAGCCGTCAGCATCAATTGCACGCAGCTCGCTTTCAATCAGATCCCACTCTGGCTCCTCGACGACCGTCTTGCCGGCAGCGCCCGCATCGGCCGTATCCTCATAGGGGTCAATCATCTCGGCAAGCCCCGCCCATACGCCGCGATCGGTCATGCGGTTGAAGCCAGAAAAACGAACGAACGGTCCCCGGAAGCGCTCTCGTGCCTCGCGAGCATATGCCAGATTTGCACCGGCGCCCACCGGCTGCGACATCATAGAGACGCGAACCGTCAGCTCGCCAGATTCCTCACGGCGAGCCATTTCGTCGGCAAAGCCGTAGTAGTCATCAAACGCCATCTCCTTGATGGCGGTAACGCCGCGCTCGTTAAGCATGCTCATGTAGTCCGAATACCCCGCGCGCACCTCGGGCAACGCGAGGAAATCGCTCATCATGCGCCAGATCTTCTCGGCATAGCACGCCTGCGGTGTAAAACCGTATCGCGCACTGGCGGCAGCATTGAGAACGCAGGTCTCCGCGCCCGGTGTAAAGCAGACGACAGGGATATCACCAAAAAACTCGTCAAACACAGCTGCCGTATTTGCGTTCTCGGCATCCGATGCCAACGTTTCGGGCAGGTTGTGGCCAAAAGCCGCCGCGCAATCCGGATGATCATCTTTCCATGCACGCAAGAGCGACACGGCCTCTTTGGCATCAGCGACGCCGGACAGATCAGACCCCAACGTCCGCAGTGCCCAGCCCGTATAGAAGGTATGCACATCGATCAGGCCGGGCATGACGGTGCGGTCGCCCAGGTCAACTACCTCGTCCGCCTGGGTCAAATACGAAGCTACCTCGCACTTGGTGCCAACCGCCTCAATTCGATTGCCACGGACCGCTACGAAACCTTCAAACGGCAGGTCCCCCGTACCGGTAAAGACGCTCTTAGACGTCAGGACCGTCAAACAATCAGACATCACAACCACCTACACCGGAAGCATGCCAGAGATTGCCGTTACGATCAGGCCAAAGACGACCATGAAGATGAAGAACTTCCAAATGGTCTTCCACCATTGGCCAAACGAAATCTTAGCCACGGCAAGGCCGGCGACCGTCATGCCCGCCACGGGACTGATGGTGTTGATGGTTTGGTTGGCAAACTGGAGCGCGGTAACGGCAGCTTCGGGATTGAGGCCCATAAGCTCGGTCAGCGGACCCATGACGGGCATGGTGAGCGCCGCAAGTCCAGAACTCGAGGGAACCAGCAAAGAGAGCAGGCCAAGGACGATATACATAAACGTGGTGTAGACGGCAGCGGGCGCACCGGCGAGCGCAGTAGCGAGCGCCTGGAGGATGGTGTCGATGATCATGCCGCCCTCGGCGATGACCAGAATGCCGCGAGCGATACCGATAACGATGGCGGCGTACGCAAAGTCGGCAATGCCTTTAACGAACTCCTCGGCGATCGTCTGCTGGTCAAGGCCGCCCAGGATACCGGCAAGCAAGCCCATACCAAGGAACACGGCGGAAATCTCATTCATGTACCAGCCCTGGGTAACAAGACCCCAGACGATAATGCCCATACCGCAGGCAAAATCGATAAGCACGAGCTTCTGACGGGTAGTGAACTCTTCCTCGATGGAGGCATCGGTCACGGAAAACTCAACACGCTTGAGCTTATCGTCCTCGTACACAATGGACGACTCGGGATTTTTCTTGACACGCATGGCGTAGCGCATGGCCCATGCGATACCAACGGCAGTGAAGATGACCCAAGAAACGGCGCGCAGCCACAGCTGAGGATTGCCCTCGATACCAATGATGCCTTGGGCGATCAAAACATTAAACGGGTCGATGGTCGAAGCACAATATCCCAGGTTAGGACCAAGGAAGCAGATGATAAACGCCGTCATCGAGTCATACCCGATACCCATCATGATGGGAATGAAGATGGCATAGAACGGCAGGGCTTCCTCAGACATACCAAACGTAGTGCCGCAAATGGACAGCAACGTCATCGTGATGGGAATGATGAGGATGTCCTTGTTCTTGAGCTTTTTAATCACACGGCTCATGCCGGCATTCAAAGCGTTGGTCTTGGTGATGACTGCGAACGATCCGCCAATCAATAAGACGAACGCAACGACGTCGGCAGCCTCCTGGATGCCCTTAGTAGGCGCTTGCAGAACCGCGAAGATATCCTGGCCCAGATTGATGGTCTCGCCGGTCTCGGAATCGGTGTAGTTCTTATCGACCTGTTCATAGGTTCCAGCAACGGCGACTTCACGCTCGCCCGCCGCTGTCGAAATCGTCTTGCGCTGATACTGACCAGAGGGAACGATCCAAGTCAGGACCGCAAAGACAACGATCAGCAAGAACATGATCGTATAGACATGCGGTAATTTGAACTTAAAACGTCTGTTTGTCTTCTTCGCCTTCGTATCTGACATAGATACCTCCAAAGAACTCGAGACTGCATCACATCTCGCTTCAACGCTTGCACAAGGCAAACGTTCTATGACGTTCTATAGATTACCAGCAGCTTTTTCCTTCATCAAGATAATTTCAAACTGATTGCCGCGACGCGGTTGAACGGTTGCGTTTGCGCCGTGAACGGTATGGAAACGCCCGGTGAGATGATCCACCGGGCGTTTCCATTCGCAATGTCCTAGATGTCAAAAACGTAGCGAGACCCAACGATTCGCTGACGACCGATGATAAACGGCCGCCGCTGCTCATCGAAAAAGAAGGCTTCCATATAAAACAAGGGTTCGCCAACGGGAACTGCCAACAGTCGAGCGACCTCGGGCGACGCGCACGCGATCTCGAGTGTGCACGGGTCGGTAAACGCGGGCGTGCGGCCCGTCCGGTTGCGCACGAACTCAAAAATGGATTGGTTAGATAGAGGTACCGTTGATAGATAGGCGTTGTCCTCGTAAACGTATATGTTGTTCTCGAGCATGACAGGGACGCCATCGGCAGTACGCACACGCTCAACGCAAATCAAATCAGTTCCAACGGGAACACCAAAGAACTGCGCTTCGGTGGAATCCGCCGGCAGTATCTTTCTCGAAATGACACACGCCCCCGCCTCCATTCCGTTAACGCGGCATGCGTCCGAAAAACTCTGAACGTCATCCTTCTGGCGAATCTTGCGCTTAAGCTTGGGGGCATTGACAAACGTGCCTTTCCCCTGCCGCTTCGTTAGATAGCCCTGCTGGACGAGCTCCTCAATAGCGCGTCGCACGGTAACGCGGCCAACTTTATAGCTCTCAGCCAATTCGAATTCGTTGGGTATCCGCGCGCCCGCCTTGTAGGCACCGGAGTTAATTTCGTTTTTAATGATATCGATAACCTGTTGGTACAGCGGTATCGCTGCTTTACCGTCAGTTAGCCCTTCAGTCGGTGGCATATACCCTCTCCCAGCACAATTAAGTCTAAAGCGGGCCCAAGGGCATTCAGCAAGCCCTTAAGCCCGCATTAGCATTAAGTATGCTTGCTGCCGCACCAAAATGTCGGGTATTTACTCATCTGACCCGAAAAACGCGCAACTACCGCGCTCCTAAGAAAGCGTGAGCAGCTCCGGCAGCTGGTCGATAATCTTGTCCGCGGCATCCTGGCTAAATCCAAAGCGCTCCTCGCGCTTGGCAATGACTGTCAAGCCGGCTCGCTTACCCGCGGTAATGCCCGGAACGGAATCCTCAACGCAGCAGCAGCGATTCGCGGGCAGCCCCAGCAGATCCAGCGCATGCAGGTAGATGTCGGGCTCGGGCTTGCTCTCCTTAAACTGCTCGCCGCTCACCACATACTCAAAGGCATCCGACAGCCCGCATGCGTTGAGCACTTCCTCGATGCTAACCATGGGAGACGAGCTGGCAAGCGCCACGCGAACGCCACGGCGCGGCAGCTCTCGAATCGTATCCACGGCGCCTGGGTTAATCAAAGCCTGATAGTCGCGCGGACGTTTATGCGCCCACTCGTCCCAACGGGCCAACGCTTCCTCGCCAGTGAAATGCCCCTTACCGGCGCGCTCAAACCAATCGACCAGCATATGCAGGAAGAACTGATGGGAGGTACCGACCTGCCCATTCAACTCCTCTTGAGTCAGATTAAGCCCCAGCTCCTTGGCAAACGCGGCAGTCTCGCCCAGGTAGTAATACTCGGTATCGACAATGACGCCGTCCATGTCAAAGATAACGGCATCGAACGGAAATGCGGACACGGCACCCTCCCTAACAAAAGGACGCCCGCGAGCAGGCGCCCGAGCAATGCATTAATCGGCGATTCTAACCCAGCAGCTTATCCAGCGCCACTGCAATACCATCTTCGTTGTTATTGGCGGTCACCATCTGGGCCACAGCCTTAACCTCATCGACGGCGTTGCCCATGGCTACACCGGTGCCGGCCCACTCAATCATGGACTTGTCGTTCTGGCCGTCGCCAAACGATACGACCTCGCTGGCATCGATGCCGAGCTTGGGCAGAGCACCCTCAAGCGCGCGGGCCTTGTCGATACCGGGCGCCGTGTACTCAAAGTACCAGTCAGCCGTAAACATGCCCGAAAGCGTCTGGGTAAAGGGCGCATACATCTCCTCGTAATGCGCCTGCAGGTAGGCCGGATCGCCCGCCGTCAGCAGCTTGTCCACGGGATAAGCATCAGCGACCTCATGCAGGCTCTCCACCTCGCGAATCTTAAGATCACACGCGTCGCGCTCATACTTGACGATATTCTTCTGCGAGCCGTCAGGCAGCGTGATCATGCAATGGTACGAATCCTCGACGTGCAGATCGCGACCGAGCGAAATCATAGGGATCACGTCAAAATTACGCAGGTGATCAATCAGGCGATGCAGTTCGTCAGCCGGCATGGCCTGGTCAAAAAGGACCTCATCGGTCTGGGCATCGACGACGTGAGCGCCATTAAAGGCAACTAGCAGACCGTCATGGTTTTGAAGGTCGAGCTCCTGCGCCAAGGCGTGCAGCCCCCATGCGGGACGACCCGAAGCCAAGATGAGCTTAATTCCCGACTCCTGCGCCGCGAGCAGCTTCTCGCGCGTACGCGGGCTGATGACCTTTTGGTCGTTGGTGAGCGTACCGTCGATATCCATTGCGATGGCTTTGATTGCCATATATGCCTCCCTGTCATTGAACAACCTTGTCTGAGCCATCATACAGAACACCCACGGCGGCTCTGTCTGCAACAGGTAAAAAGTCATATTGTCCCGAACATGAACGGGACGCCATCTCGGGGCTCAACCGTTCCAGTCAAACGCTGAGCCACCACATGCAAAGCTGGCGACACCAAGCACGACCGTTCCACGAACCTCGTTTCATCCCGTAGAAAAGAAATTTCAAAATTAGTCTTGTCAAATCAGCAAAACGAACGTACTTTAAAAATGACCGCTCTGGTGGTCATCGTTTGATCGAGCATATTCAGTTTCAGTTTTCAGCGTGTAAGAGAAGGAAGATCGGCAAAGTACAACCCCAAACGCAATGACAACTTAATGAGGTAACTGCCACATGTGAGGCGCCCAGGGCATTGCTGTCTCGATTTTGAGCACGATGCCTTCCGCCTTGCATGGGCCGTTCCATCCCGCCCCTGCAGCAACCGCCTCACGGGCTCATTGAAAACCGCATAGCACCCCAACGTCAGCACATCACCCACGGCAAGCACATCACTCACGACAACCAACACATCAACAAACAGCACGAACATCAACCGATTGGAGAAGCTATGACAAACCACCACGCTGAAGACGGCGATAAGAAAAGCATTCTGGATGCCCGCATTGAGCGAGCATATGCAAACGAATATGACGCCACCTTTGCCGCCGCGACCATCAAGAACTACGCGTCGCTACCGCTCGCGACGATCTTGGCCGACCACCCTCAACTGCTGAAGCGCTGCACAAAGATCATGGGCGACCCCGACATTCGCAAGCTGACAGACCCCTATGCCCCAAAACGCGACAACGATTCGTACGTTCTTACCATAGGCTGCCTAGCCCATATGCTTACGGCGCTCGACACGAAACTCAAGCTCGAATGGGAACCCGACGAGCGTCATGAACTCGAAAGCAAGCGGAACACCCTGCGCACCGCACTGTTCCTTCCGTTGGACGGCCTCAAGCGCTGCAACGTCGAGCTCAATGCACAGGCGCGGCAAAAGCCCGGGACCACGGGGCAGAAAACTCCAAGACCCCATGCGGCCATCGTCGACCGCAACCGATATAACCGCATGACCGCGCACTTTTCCGCAGAGGGAGCAGCCATAAGGACGCTGATCGACCTGCTGTGCCTCCTGAGCATCAACGAGCTATTTGAGGGCTATCTCGCCCTTGTTCCCGCGACGGCACCCAAGTCGGTAGCAAAGATCATCGAGACCTGCAGACGCCAGTTTGAGCGCCATCGCAATGGCAGCGAGATGAACGCCAGCATCGCGCAGTACTACGCGGCTCATTACAAAAATGACGGATGTGCCCCTGTCGAGCATCAGCTGCGGCTCGCCTACACCACGCCCGTCGCAACGCTCCATCGCTTTGGAGCCCTTGGCGCTTGCGAGCCGCACGAACAGGCAGCCTGCCCCACAACCGAGCTCGATCTCAGGCTCGGACGAACCCTGTAGCCCGCCAGCCCCTCCGCGAGCAACAATCCTATTCCACAACACAACCAACAGAAAGGAGTCCTCATGGACACCAATCATTCCCCCATCATCAGCCCCCTCACCATGCGTGAATCCGCCCGAGGTATCACGCTCACCAGCATTTACGATGAGATGCTCGCCCGTCGCGAGCTCTCCGTCATGGGAAACATCGAAACCCCGATGGCCCACGACCTATGCCAGCAGATCCGCCTGCTCGATGCCACCGACCCCAGCCGCCCCATCACCATATTTGTCGCCAGCGCCGGCGGAAGCGTGCGATCGGGTCTTGCGATCTATGACGCCATGCGCCTCGCATCGTGCCCCATCCGCACCGTCTGCCTGGAATTCGCCGCGTCCATGGGCGCCGTGATCTTTATGGGCGGCGACGATCGCCGTATGGCGCCCCATGCAGAGCTCATGATTCACGACCCGCTGATCCCCCAGGGGGCAGGCGGCTCGGCACTTGCGCTGCAGGAAACCAGCCGGCGTCTCATGCAGACCCGCAAGACCCTCACGCAAATCCTCTCGGACCGCAGCGGCCTCACGCCCAAGCGCATCCAGTCCCTCACTGCAAAAGACACCTACCTTTCGGCCGAGCGCGCCGTCGAGCTCGGCTTTGCCCACGAAATCCTCTCGACCACCAAGGAGGTCGCCCATGTCTAACCTCGCCAGCCGCCTCGCCGCATCTGAGTCCGCATCGTCCACCATCCTCGCCAAGGATCGAACGCTTTCCTGCGACACCCGCCAAACGGGACTCAACAACAATGCACTTGTGATCGGCCCCTCGGGAGCCGGCAAGACCCGCAACGTCCTCAAGCCCAACCTGCTGCAAATGAACGCAAGCTACATCGTGCTCGACACCAAAGGCACGCTCTGTCGCGAAGTGGGACCCGTGCTGGCAGCCCACGGTTACCGCGTGCAATGTCTCAACTTCGCCGACCTCAACACCGTCCCGGCCCTTGCGCCCGGCATCGAGCGCTGCGGCTACAACCCCCTGAGGCACATTCGCCGCAAGGCGGACGGCAGGCCCAACCAGCAGGACATCCTCTCGGTGGCAAAGGCCATCTGCCCCATCGAGGACAACAACCAGCCTTTTTGGGATCATGCGGCGGCAAACCTGCTGTCGTGTCTTATCGCCTACGTCACCGAACAGCTACCCGCCGACGAGCAGACGATCAGCTCGGTCATCAAGCTGATCGAGCACCTGCAGGACGGTGCCACGGGTCGATTGTTTGACGACCTGATCACGACCGACCCCCAAAGCTATGCCCTCTCGCTATGGCGGCGCTACGCCATTACGCAAAATGCCGAGCGCATGCACGCGAGCATCGTCGGCATCCTTGCCGAAAAGGTCATGTGTCTGGGATTCGACGGTGCGGCACAGCTCTATCGTGAGTGCCATCAGGTGGACTTCGCTTCCATGGGACACACCCCCTGCGCCCTGTTTGTAACCGTGAGCGATATTGACCGCAATCTCGATCCGCTGACCGGCCTCTTTATTTCGCAGGCGTTTATGGGCCTCATTCGCGAGGCCGATAGGCAGCCCGACGGCAGCCTGCCCGTGCCCGTGCGCTTTATGCTCGATGACTTCGCAAATCTGCAGATCCCCCAGATCGACAACGTGCTCTCGATTATCCGAAGCCGCAACATCTGGGCAACGCTGCTGCAGTCGACCAACCAGCTCGATGCGCTCTATGGCGAGGCACGCGCACGCTCCATCATGGGCAACTGCGACACGCATCTGGTGCTGGCGTTCCAGGATCCCGAGAGTGCCCGGGTGTTTTCCGACCGCGCCGACGCGCTGCCCAGCACGCTCATGGCGACGCCAATCGATCGCTCGTGGCTCTTTGTACGCGGTCGCACTCCCGAACAGGTCGAGCGCTTTAGGCTCGAAGACCATCCGCTCTACGGGGAGCTGCCCGAGGCGCAGCGAGGCCATGCGGAGGCCGAGATCTAGGCGCAGGGTTCTCGCAGTGCGCGGCGCCCCGGCAATGTTCCACAAAGGCCGTGCGCCCCGGGACCACGGCAAAGCAAAGGGGCCCGCATCCGATAGGATACGGGCCCCTGACTATAAGGCGCGATGCGTTAACAGCAGCGACTACTTGCGATGCGCGCGGTAGAACTCGATGAGCGCCTGGGTCGAAGCGTCCTGCTCGGCCTTGGCGGCGTCGTCGTGGAAGGCCGGGGTAATCTGCTTGGCAAGCTGCTTGCCCAGCTCGACGCCCCACTGGTCGTAGGAGTCGATGCCCCAGACCGTGCCCTCGACAAACGTGATGTGCTCGTACAGGGCGATGAGCTCGCCGAGCGCAAACGGGGTCAGCGTGTCGCCGAAGATCGAGGTCGTCGGGCGGTTGCCCTCAAAGCAACGGGCCGGGACGATCTGCTCGGGCGTGCCCTCGGCACGAACCTCATCGGCCGTCTTGCCAAAGGCGAGCGCCTTGGTCTGGGCCAGGAAGTTGCCCAGGAACAGCTCATGCACGTCCTGGCCGCTATCGGTCGCAGGGTTGGCAGTATTGGCGAAGGCGATGAAATCGGCCGGAACCACCACGGTGCCCTGGTGCAGCAGCTGGTAGAAGGCATGCTGGCCGTTGGTGCCGGGCTCGCCCCAGAAGATCTCACCGGTGTCGGAGGTCACGGCGCTGCCGTCCCAGCGGACATGCTTGCCGTTGGACTCCATGGTGAGCTGCTGCAGGTAGGCCGGGAAACGGTGCAGGTACTGGCAGTACGGCAGCACGGCATGGCTCTTGGAACCGAAGAAGTTGACGTACCAGACGTTGAGCAGACCCATCAGCGCGACGGCATTGTTCTCGAGCGGCGTGTTGCAGAAGTACTCGTCGATGGCGTGGAAGCCCTCAAGGAACTGCTGGAAACGCTCGGGGCCGAGCACGACGATCAGCGACAGGCCCACGGCGGAGTCGACGGAGTAGCGGCCGCCGACCCAATTCCAGAAACCAAAGGCGTTGGCGGGGTCGATGCCGAAGGCCTCGACCTTCTCGAGTGCGGTGGAAACGGCGACGAAGTGCTTTGCCACGGCCTCGGCGTTCTGCTCATCGGAGCCATCGATGGCGCCCTGAGCCTTGAGCTGCTCGAGCATCCAGGTCTTGACCTCACGGGCGTTGGTGAGGGTCTCGAGCGTGGTGAAGGTCTTGGAGACGATGATCACGAGCGTGGTCTCGGGATCCAAACCCTTGAGCTTCTCGGCCTGGTCGTTGGGATCGATGTTGGAGATATAGCGGCAATCAATACCGGCGTCGGCATAGGGACGCAGGGCCTCGTAAGCCATGACCGGGCCCAGGTCGGAGCCGCCGATGCCGATGGACACCAGGTGCTCGATCTTTTTGCCGGTAACACCCTTCCACTCACCGGAGCGCACGCGCTCGGCGAAGGCATACATGCGGTCGAGGACCTCGTGCACGTCGGCGACGACATCCTGGCCGTCAACGATGAGCTGGCCCTTCTCGCTTGCCGGGCGGCGCAGCGCGGTGTGCAGGACGGCGCGGTCCTCGGTGGTGTTGATGTGCTCGCCGGAGAACATGGCGTCGCGGCGCTCCTCGAGCTTCACCTCGCGGGCAAGATCGCACAGCAGCTTGACGGTCTCATCGGTCACCAGGTTCTTCGACAGATCGAAGTGCAGGTCACCGGCGTCAAAGCTCAGCTTGTTCACGCGCTCGGCATCGGCGGCGAACCAGGTCTTGAGGTCGATACCTTCGGCCTCGAGCTTCTCTTGATGAGCCTCGAGTGCCTTCCAAGCGGCAGTCGACGTAGCATCGATAGGTGCGGCAACAGTTGCCATAGAGTCCTCCTCAGCATACGGGCGCACGCCTCCATGCGCCCGGACATTCAGATGCCACTATTCTAGCGCAGGTCAAGACTATAATCAGCGAGCGTTGCCAATCGGCCCCCAAACGGCAACCGACCAAAAAGGGACAGGTTTATTTTGGCAGGTCAAACGCTTTACCAACCAAAAATAACCCATCCCTTTATGCCAAATACTAGGCCGCGGCGCACACGCTGCCGAGCAACTCACGCAGAGGAGACCCAATGCCCTCCAGCAGTTCGGGCGCGATGATGGCAAAAACGGGAACCTCGCCGACGCCCACGACAGCAGGCACCTTGCCCTCCAAGACAATGCATCCATAAGGGACAAAACCGTCTTCGCCGGCATCGAGCGCCGCCATGCGACGCGCGAGTTCGCGCGCAAAGCCAGCAGTATCGGCATCGCCAATCGCCAATACAAAGTCCACCCCTTCGTCGGTCGCCAGGGCCACGGCTTCGTCGATCAGCTCGTCTCCCCCGTCGCCCTC
>CABVCJ010000024.1 GCA_902496845.1 uncultured Collinsella sp. | reverse complement strand
CAAGCCACACAAAGGAGCCGCCATGCGCACCGAGCTCGATGTTCCCTTTTCGCACAAAGACGAGGCCAAGGCCCTGGGCGCCAAGTGGGACCGGGCCAAGAAGATCTGGTACGTGCCCGATGGCGTCAACCCCGAGCCCTTTGCCCAATGGCTGCCCGGCGTGGACCGCTCCGACCCCAGCGCGCCCTACATCTACCTGATACTGGGCAAGCGCGAATGTTGGAAGTGCCACGAGCAGACGACGGTCGCGGCCTTTGGCATTCCGTATTGGGCGGCCGAGGACTCGGGCAGCGAGGCTGTGCTCAGCGCTGCGCCTGCCATGGACGACGCGGGCCACATCGCGATCGACACCGCCCGCGCCAACGCCGTGGCCATCATCCCCGCACTGGGCTGCGTGCCGGCCGAGATCCGCGACTACCTGCGCGAGCGCTGCGGCTACAAGCCCGTAACGTCGCGCACCACCAAGGCCGTATCGCTCGCCAGCACCTGCACAGGCTGCGGCGCGCTGCAAGGCAGCCATTACCTGTTCGAGGAGCCCACATCGCCGTTTGCACTCACGGCCATCAACAAGCTGCCCGCGCTGGAGTTCGTGCGCGTGGAAGTCGCCGGCGTCTATGGCATCCCCGCCAGTCAGAGCGACTTTGACCAGGCGCTCTTCACCTGGGCACGCGACCACCACACTAAGTTTCACAAGACACTGTTCGAGGGGATCTACCTGTAGGGCAAAGCTCGAAAATCGAGTCCAGATTTCCTCGAAAATCGAGTGCGAAAATCCTCGAAAATCGAGTATGATTATCCTCGAAAATCGAGTATGCGCAGGTAGTGAGGTTTATCAATCATGATTTCTTATGGTTCGGAACAGCCCAAATCCTACCGTCCTCGCCTGTTGGACGAACGACTGCAAACCCTGCTCCAGATTTTTGGAGCGGTCGAGATTCGGGGCACAAAATGGTGCGGCAAATCATGGACCGCGCTCGCATTCGGTGAGAGCGTCGTTCATCTTGATGACCCAAATGTAAAATCGCTGGTCGAAGCCGACCCTTCGCTCGCTCTTCAGGGCAATAAGCCGCACGTCATCGATGAGTGGCAGGAGACCCCCGCAACATGGGACGCCACGCGCCGCGCCGTAGATGCATCCGGCGGCGAGAAGGGCCTCTTTATCCTCACCGGGTCGTCAACGCCGGCAAAAGACTCTGTCACTCACAGCGGCGCCGGTCGCATAGCTCGTCTCGACATGAGCACCATGACGCTTTGGGAACGAGGGCTTTCAACGGGATCCGTTTCGCTGCAAGACCTATTCGAAGGATCATTCGAGCCTTCGGCCTATACAGGCTCGCTCCCCATGCTGGCCGACGCAATTTGCTGCGGAGGATGGCCGGCGCTTGTCGGGGCGAGCCCTCAGATGGCCGCAGAGGTCGTCAACCAGTATCTCGATGCCATGTACGAAGTCAGCGTTCCGCAAAAAGGAGGCGTGGGGTCTACAGCGCGGCACATTGTGTCCTCGCTCGCGCGCAACGTTGCGACCTCTGCTACGCTCAACACCATCGCAGCAGACGCCTCGTTGGGTGACAGTGACGCCCAGCCGGCAACTTCGACCGTGGCGTTTTACCTCGACATGCTGGAGAGCATGTATGCGATCGTAAATCTGCCCGGCTGGGATGCACCCGTCCGCGCAAAATCCCGCCTGCGCACCAAGCCAAAGCGCTATTTCGCCGACCCTTCCATTCCCGCAGCCGCGCTTGGAATGAATCCCGAAAGGCTCCTTGCGGACGGCCAAACTTTTGGCCTGCTCTTTGAGTCTCTGTGCATTCACGATCTGAGTGTCTACACCTCGTGCCTGCCCGGCTCGCATCCGGGCTCGCTCCACTACTACGGCGACTCCGACGGGCTTGAGGTCGATGCCACCATCGAGCTGAACGATGGCCGCTGGGCAGCGATAGAAATCAAGCTCGGCGAATCCAAGGTTAGCGACGGAATCCGCAACATCGAGCGCCTGCGCCGCAAGGTCGCTCTGAACCCTGCCGCGCGCAACCCCCAGCCGGAGTTCTGCGCCGTCATCACCGCGACCTCGCCCTTCTGCCGCTACGACGCCGAGCACGACGTCTACGTGTTCCCCATTGGAGCGTTGCGGGCGTAGGGCGGTGATTCGGGGCACTGGGTTTGTTTAATGGGTAATTCGGTCTTCGAAGCTATGACTCCGCCTCGTCATAGGTAATGGCACATCCGCAGGTTGGGCATTGCTGAGGATAGACCGGGAGACGCAGGCCCGTTCGAGCCCGTAGGTCGGCAGCGTGTTTGTCGCGGGCGTCGATGAAGCTGATGTCCAGGCATGGGAGGCCTGCGCCGCAGCTTGGGCACGGCAGACAGATTTGGCTGCAGGTGACCTCGACGAGCGGGAACAGATTCCGGTCCATTTACGCTCGCGGTAGGTTTCCGTACATGCCTCGCGCGATATCGCTTCGCCATCCCATGGTCTCCCCTTTCCCGTTTTAACTGTTGAGGAGAGGATGGCAGGATCGTGCAGCTCCCGATGCGGCACGGCGCGATCCGATCAATCGACATGATTGGGTTGCGACGGGCCGCATCTAACTAATACGGAGCAACGGCTTCCGCCCGACGGCGCGATTCCGAGAAATCGAACTCGGCGCGGTGAGCCTCGAGGAACCGAGCATTGGGACGTAGGCGATGCTCATCCGGCTCGCGCAATACCGACCCTGCAAACGCGGCATAGTCCGTATGCTGCAGAAGATACGACCCACACAGCTGATAGTCGCCACGCACGAGCTCAAACGAAATCAGATGAGCGTCGAAGAGCGAGTGCAGGTCGCGACGCAGCAGAATACCGTTGCTGACAACTTGTGACTTGGGACCCGAGTAGTTCTCGATATGCGCGGCTTCGAGCGCTTCGTTGACGTTGCAGCCCGAGACGGCGCATCGACCAGTGTAGGCCTCAAAGAGCTCAGTGCGAAAACGCTGCTGGCTGATTCGCTCGCGACGCAGCGCATAGCGAACCTTTTCATCGTCGCTCGCTGGAGCGCCGGAAAACTCCGCTGTGACCGGAGCGTCCTTCATGTAGCTCATATCGGGGAAGAAACGAGCGTCGGGTCCGCCCTTATGGACGGGGCCGTACAGCACAAACCAGCTGTTCTCGGGCTCGTAGCGCTCGACGAATGCGAGACCCAGCACCTTGTAGCCAGTGCTCGTTGCAAAGAACACGCCAACGGGAACGCCGCATTCCATGCAGTTGATCATCTTTTGGTTGTAGTCTTGGTCGCGCCAGTTTTCGACCGAAGTACTTTGCGACGAGTACTTGAGCACCCACGTGCCGTCCTCAAG
This sequence comes from uncultured Collinsella sp., assembly GCA_902496845.1. Taxonomy (GTDB): domain Bacteria; phylum Actinomycetota; class Coriobacteriia; order Coriobacteriales; family Coriobacteriaceae; genus Collinsella. Next base: position 23,964 of record CABVCJ010000024.1, on the reverse strand, counting down.
ATAGAGCGGCGGAACATCGGGGTAGGCGCCGCGCTTTGAGTTGTGCACCGAGAGCGCAAAGGTCTTCTCGCGCGGATGCTTAACACGTCCGCGACCTGGCCAAAAGATGCCCGAATCGCGCGACACCGGAAAGAGCTCGGAATCAATCGTCAGACGAAAGGGATATTGAGGGCTGTCAGCGTTCGTGCGATGCGGAAGTTTGTCCCACAGGCCGCAACGCTGCTCCTCGCGCAAGAACCACTCCCAAGCCTGGACATATTCGGACGGCACAAAGCTGCAAGCGCGGTCAAAACTCGGCCGAGCAATCAGCGGAACACTAGAAGCGATGCCGTCCATAAGGAACCTCCAGGAAGAACAGTTCCTCACATTATCGCCGATCCCGAGCGATATGCGACAAAGTGCTTGCATCAGACATCCACAAAAAAGGGGCCGCTTCAATCGAAACGACCCCTTTCAGGCATATTTAGCTGATGACTTAAGTCTACTTGGAATCAGGAACGATGCCGACCAAGCTAACCGTTACGTCGAAAGTCGGGCTTCCTTCACCAACATCGAGGCCAGACATGTTTTGGCAATCACTGTCGGTGCCCTCCATCCAAATGACAACCTTGAAGTTCGTCCCGTTGTAACCAACGTGGGCGAGCATTTGAGCATCGCCTGTCGGCTTTACGTAGGAGTCGCCGCTTCCGGTTGCCCCCCAGTTTTTGCCATTCTGATCAACCATGTTGTCGCCGCACACATGGGCATAAGACGGCGCCATTGTCACCGAAAGGTTGCCAGAATTCACGCAACTCCAGCCTTCGGTAGCAGAAACATCGTTTCCCTTACCAGTCGGGGGGACGGGGGTATAGACGACCTTAAGTTCACCGTCGATTAGCAGGCCCACGCGAAGGCTGCCCTTGATTTTGTCGAACCATTCTCGCGAAGCGCCTTCCGACGCAGTCACAACAACGGGGCCGTTCGAGCTACTATTGTCGAGATAGACGTCAGCCTCGCCAGTCTGGTTGATCGTGTAGAGCGTATACTCCGCCATCGTATAGGCGTAATAGGTCTTAGGATCTCCCCCAAGCGCGTAGGCACCCTCAAGCTGGTTGGAAATCGTCGCCCTCTGATAGCCACTTACATCTGTTCCGTTCCATGATTTTGGAACGAACCAGTTAAGGGCATCGTTCGTTGAAGACGGGCTAATTTCATGACCACGACTTGCGGCGGTCGTTTGGTGATCACTACCGTCATGAATGGCATCTGGACCAGAAGCAATTTGGAGAACCATTCCGTTTGCCTGAGCGCTAACGGTACTCGTGGTGCCATCAACTTTTGTATTGGAGACAAACCAAGCGTACGTCGCAGAACCGAGTGCAACCGCTGCCATAACGACAGACAAGGCTGCGATTGCAAGCTGCTTTTTCATCTGCTTAACGCTCAACGGAAATCCTCCTCTCTAAAGAAAAAGGCGGGGGACACCTCTCCCCCGCCTTGTTTAGCTGCTTATCCCGCTAGTTCTTATCGGTCTGAGTAGAGGTAGCAGTGAAGACAACGTTAATGCGCTTGGAAGCCGTCTTCAGGTTCTCAAGATTGTTCGTAAAGACCTGAGCATCGTCACCATCGTAGAAGACATACATTTCAACGGTTGTCTCATCCTCGCCAATCTTATCGGCAAGCTTATGCGTGGTGTCAGAAGAGGAGACAATGCCGTCCTTATTGCAAAGCACCCAGTTCGTCCCGCTCATGACCAGCACGCGAAGCGCAGAATCAAATTTATCATTATCGCCTGTGGCACCCGTAATTTTGGCCGAATCAACTACAAGATTGGTGAGCTCAGCGCCCTTTGAGCCAACATAAAAGGTGTTCTTTACGGCATACTTTCCAGTAACCGCGGCGGCAGGCGTGCCGGCAGCGTCGGCGCCCTGAGCAGGAACAAGCTTGACAGTATTGTCGACCTTCGAGCCATCAGTCGCACTGGTACCGAATGCCGTATAGAAGTTAGCCAGCGTATCGTACGGAGTCGTGTCGGCGCCATTTGCCCAATGAGCCGGATAAAGCGGCGTGTTCGCAACAGAAGAATCATCCGTGCGAAGATCCTTAGACTGTTCATTCTCATCACGGATATACATGAACGCAGAGTTCGACTGAGCAGAAATCTTACTGGTGGTAGCGTCAACCTTGTTGTTGCTGACAAACCATGCGAAGGTGGCGGAGCCGAGGGCTACGGCTGCCACGAGGACCATGGCGATGGCGGCGCCCATTTGCTTCTTTAGTGCCTTGGTATCCATGCGGACCCCTTTCTTTCCCCATTCATCCCAGATGACCCTCGAGAAGCCCGGAAGGGGAGCCCGCGCTTTCGTGTTGGATGTTGCTTGCCCATCCTTTAGACATGGAATTGAGAATACCATAATTCTTACGATTTCCTTATGAGTTTTCGACAGCCTACATTCCGGCAGATTCATAGGTCTACCTCGAGTTATATGTGGTGCTACGTGAACATCGTTTGCCTTATTTGATCTCTCTCCCGCAAAGCCGTAAGTCCCTCTTAAGGCTTGCGACCGCAGCACCACGCCATCGCATACATTCACCCTCCGCCGAGCTTCGCCCTAGCCCTTCCCCACTCGCTATACTGGGGTGACACGTGTAATTTTTGCCTGCTTAGCGAGCTATTTGTTGGGAGGGCCCATGCCTGCCGCCAATCAACCCAAGGGAAGCGTTTCTGCCGGATCGATCAAACCGGTGACGCGCAAGGCCGTTCGTTGTCAGCGCGAAGTCGCCTGGCTGGTCACGCAAGCGGCCGGTAAGCTCGTCGCCACCACCGACGACGTCAATGCGCCCACGCCCAGCTTTGTACTGGCGGCGGCATTGTCGTACACCCGCAAGCAAGAGCAGGCCGCTCAGGACCGTGGCGCCGCGATTGACTACGAGGCCATCATGGGCCCCGACCTTGCGAGCTTTTGTCAGGCTGCGGGGCTGCCCGCAGCACCCAACGCGCTTTCGGACACGGGCTACATGTTCACGCTCTCGGGCGCGGACCTCATCCGCGACCTCTACGCCTACTGCGGCGGCCTGGGCGAGCACACGGAAAACGCGGCGCAGGTCAAGCCGGGCTACGCAATCAAGCTCGCGCTACGGCTGTTCTTGCTGGACGGCGCCTCAGCCACCGCCTCCGACGGCAAAACCTCGGCATAAGCCATCACCAAAAGCGCCGGACCGGGAAATCAATCCTGGCCCGGCGCTTGTTCGTTCTACTTGTCCTCATCCCCTGCGGGCGAGTTCTTTTGGTTGCGGCGGTTACTCCAAGTCACGTTGTGTTCCTTGTAGTAATCGGGCGCCTCGTTGCCGCTCGCGCTAATGGGGTCGTTGCCGGTCAGGGTGTCGGCAATATCCTGCACGAACTTAACGAACAGGCTCGAATCGTCGGTCTCGGACGAATCAAAGTCAAAACCAAACTCCACCGCGCCGCCGATGATCTTGTCCACGCACTCCGGGTCGTCGCCATCCAGCCAAATGACCACGGTGTACTTGTCCACATCGCCCACGCGGAAGTTCTTGTGGCTGATGGTCGTCACCACGTCTTTGGACGCAAACGGCTCGGTGTTGGGTTCGGGATTGCCGTTGGCCGCAGCCGCTGCATAGGTAGTAGGCTTGCCGTTGCGAAACACCCTCACGCGCGCGGCCTTCTCCACGCCCTTGCTGGCGCTGACCACCTTGAGCTTGGCGCTGTAGCCCAGATCGGTCTTGCCGGCGTTGCGGATATAGAAGGTGTACGCCACGTAGTTCTTGCCGTTGTGGCTGCCGTCGATATCGTCCAGATTGTCGGGCAGGTCCTCAGCGGCGATATTGGTGCCGTTGTCCAAGGCGTCGGCGGCCAGGCGCGCGGTGGCGTTGTTAAAGTCGCCGTTGTCGGCAATGGCCACGCCGCGGCGGAACAGCTCCAGGCGGTTGAGGTTGATGGTGAAGTTACCCATGTTTTCCTGCATAAACGACAGGGCGAACAGCACGCCAAAGGCAAGCGCCAGCACCACGAGGGCCTTTTGCAGCTTGTCCATGCGCAGCAGCGCCGCGCCGATGCGTTCCATGCGGCGCTTGGGCATATACATGGATACGACCGCGTCGGGGTCGATGTCGTCGAGGTCCTGGTCGGCCAGTGCCTGCTCCAGTTCCTCGATGCGCACCACGCCGCGGAGGTCGCGCTTGGGCTTGCGTTTGGGCTTGCCGAAGCGCTTGGGGGAGGTGGGAGCCTGCTCGGGCACGGAGTCCTCGCCGGGCACGTCCTCGGCATTGGTGCCGGGCGCGTTCCGTGACGTGTCCTCGGCCGCGCCTTCGGTCAAATCCTCGGCCAAATCCTCGGCAGATTGATCTTTGTTGTCGTTACGCTTGAACAGTGCCATGGCGATCAGAGCTTATATTTGGCGCGGATGTAGCCGACGTATTCTTTGACGAGCTCGCGCTCCATGTCGTCGGCATAACGGAACTGCAGGCCGCAGACGTTGCGGTACAGGCTGCCCTTGGGCGCGCGGCGTACCCAGCACACGATGCCCAGCTGATCGGGCAGCTCGTGGCGCTCGCCCTGCAGGCGGATCGCGGGCATTTGTACGGCCAGGGCCTCGCCCACGTCGGGGTAGTCGTTGAGGTAGATGGCCAGGCCGCCGGCCGAGACGTCGATGGTCATGGCGTCCTCGGGCTCGGGGGTCGGCGCGTTGTCGCGCTGGTAGGTCAGACGCATGGCGACCTTAAAACGCTCGTCGCGACGCTTGACGAAGGTGCGCTGCTCGGCGACTTTGCGCATTTTCCAGTAGGTGCGGATGCCCTTTTTCTCGACCGACTCGGGGTAGCCGGCGAGCACGAACGTCTCCTCGCCCACTTTGTACTGCAGCAGGAGCTTTTGGTTTTCGTCCATGAGCAGCGGCTTGCCGGTGAGCATGGGCGCGCTCATAAGGAAGTACGCCTCGTCCAGGTTCTCTTTGTACGTGGCGAGCATGTTGAAGTCGGTTTTTTGGCCCATGGGCACGTCGAATGCCACCTGAAGCTTAGTCCCCGGCGTTATCTGTTGCTCTGCCATGTATTCTCCCCCAGTCGCGGGCGCCGATATCATCGTCGTGCGCGATGCACATTGGGCTATTGTAACTGCTTTGCCGCAGGTTTCGATGTGCAGCGCGTGAAATGGCGGGATGCGGGGCGCGGGTGAACGTGCAGCTGCTCCGCGCGCGGCATCAATCTGGCAGCGATGCATGTCCCCCGACAGACCGTCTGCCTATCTCTCAGTTATCTCTCGTAATCATCTCTCGTCTCTCATTTATCTCTCAGCTTAGAGATGAGTGAGAGATGAGAGACAAAAATGCCGTTATCGGTTCAATCAAATCACGTTCGCACAGGTAAACACATGTATACGTAAACTTTGCCTCGATTCCCCAGCCACCTTGCAGCATTGTTATCTCTCGTAATTATCTCTCGTCTTTCTGCTATCTCTCGTATTAGTGACGAATGAGAGATGAGAGATACGTGAGTGATGGACGAGCGTGGTTTTTTGAACGGTCGGAAAATCCCTCAAACAAAAAAACGGGGCCGGCCTTACGCCGAGCCCCGTTTTCAAACGGTCAGTTAGTTATCCAACGCACGAGCATAGCAGTCAACATTACGCCGCCGCGAACACTCCCAAACCTGTTCCGATGATGCAGATCGCGAAGATACCAATAATAATCCAAATGGTCTTGACACCCTTTTTGTACAGGGCAACGCAAGCGAACGTTGCCAGCAAGGGCAGCAGGCCGGGGAAGATCGAATCGAACAGATCCTGCAGGACAATCTCCGAACCACCCACATCAAAGGTCAAAGCAGTGGACAGTGAGACCTGCGCCACAATCATCGCGCCAATGACGGTCATTCCGAGGACACCGGCAGCATGCGTCATGCGAGACATAAGGTTGTTCTCTTCGGACTGCTGCAGGAACTTGGTTCCCAGGTCGTATCCCAGATGGGCGGCGACGATACGCGTTGCAAAGTTAATCACGGAGTAGAGAAGGAAGACGGAGACGGGAAGGGCGAGTGCGACGGCAGTTGCCGTGCCCGTACCCGTAATGACGGCAAATGCGCAGCCAAGCACGCCGGAGGCATAGACCTCGGGAGGAACCGCCGCGCCGACCATGATGGCGCCCATGAACATGGACTCCAAAGCAGCGCCGACGATAGCTCCCTGCTGGACATCGCCAAGGATCAAGCCGACAAACAGGCTCGTAAACAGCGGACGACCAAGCATCGTAATGCCAAATGCTTGCTCGTCCATAGACGCCATAATGCGACCAGCGCAACTAGGAGGTACTGGGCAACTATTCTGATTAACCCCAGAAATAAGCCTGCAGGCGAGACGTTCAGAACAGCTCGCCTGCAGGCAACAGCAGCAATTTGAAAGGATTAGTAGTTCATCTGGTGATAGTAGCGACGCGTGGTGAGCGGGTGGTTGCGGACGTGCTCGAGATGGCAGCTCAGGCGCTCGGTGATGGTGTAGGTGACCATCGGGGAGACGATCTTGCGGAACTCGGGGTCGCTGAACGGCAGCTCGACCTCGGCGGTGTCGAACTTGTTCACGCGGACATGGACGCCCTTCTCGTCGGCGAGCATGTGGGTGAAGTTGTCCACGCGGTCCATGAGCTTGCGGGTGTCGTCCTCGCCGTAGAGCATGATGAGGCTCGTGCCCTCCTCGCACAGCTCGATGGTGCCGTGGAAGAACTCGGCGGCGTGGATGGACTTGGTCTTGATCCACTGCATCTCCTCGAGGATGCACATGGCGTAGTCGTAGGCCTCGCCCCAGAGCATGCCGGAGCCGATCACCATGTGGTAGTCGGTGTCCTTGAAGTCCTCGGCCATGGCGGCGCAGCGCTCGTCCTGGGCGTCCTTGGCCTTGATGAGGTACGGGGCGATGTTGCCGAACTCCTCCATGAAGGTGTCGTACTTGGGGAAGGCGCCGGCGTTCTTGAGGAAGCGGGCGACCAGCGTGATCTGGTAGGTGTAGATGGCCTCGCACAGGACGTCGTCCTCGGCGAAGCTGAAGAACTTGTAGTCGGCGTACTCGGTGGCCGGGGTGTTGTCGTTGGAGACGTACATCAGCGTGCGGGCGCCCTGCTCCTGGCAGAACTTGGCGGCCTCGATGATCTCGGGGGTGGTGCCGGTGCGGGTGGAGAAGACGCAGACCGAGTCCTTGTTGAAGGCCTTGGGCGGGCATGCGAGGAACTCGGCGGCGATCTCGCAGTGGACGTCGACGTCGGCCGTGGTGGTCTCGACCCAGTACTTCATCGGGAGCGTGTGGGCCCAGGTGCCGCCGCAGCCGATGAAGAAGATGTTGGAATAGCCCTGCTCGCAGACCTTGTCCACGGCAGCCTCAATCTGAGGACGGAGAGCGAGGGCATCGCTCACAACCTTCTCGTAACGAGGCTCATCGAAATTGAACATATCTAATATCCCTTCGTTTAATAGAGTGAAATTCGTTTCAATTGACAACTTGTCATTTCACTACGTATTAATACTTAATGACCTAAAAAAATATCTTTCTAGGAAATGGAAGCTTGGCCGTCTTTCATCTCGGCGAGTTTATGCTCGAATCCAAAGCCGCCGGGTTTAAGGCAATTCTTAGCTGAATAGTCAGCAGCGAATTCCATTGCATCCCGAATGATCTCCGCATCGAGCGGTTGCTTTTTACTCCAGCCATGCGAGAGACAGCTCACAACAAACGCAGTGATATACGAATCTCCCGCGCCCATGGTGTCAAGCGCATCTACGGGTCTTATATTTCCCTGGTACCATCGGGAACCGTCAAAGAACACAGGCCCTGCAGATCCCCGTGTAGCAATCGTGTAGCGACAACCATGCTCTATGGCCCTCTTCAATAGAAGTTGAATCTGTTGATCGCTCTCGCCAGAACAGGAAAACAGACCAAGGGTTGTAGCAGGGCAAACAAGATCGAAATATGCGTCGGTTCGATACTTATCTTTAACGGAAAAGTCGTAAACCACCACAGCGGGAAGATCTTGAACTAGGTGCACATCATCCTGCAGCTTTGCATTGACGCTGGTAAAAACCGCATCGAATCCCTGAAGAAACTTGACATCAGAATCGGTGATATGGGTTTTGTGCGCCCAGCAAGCCCCCGTATCGTAACCAACTTCGACACGTTCACCGTTGTAAACATTTACATCGCAAGTCTTGGTTGTCGCTTTTTCAGGCATAGATGATTGCGAAAGGTCAACGTTCAGCGAAGAAAGGGCATCGGTGATTATTCGCCCTCCCAGGTCGTTGCCGATCTCCCCAATATACGCTGCCTGTGCGCCAAGCATGCTTGCATGGGCAGCGACGTTTACGGCATTGCCACCAGGATACATAACGTCTTTGTTGAGATAGCGATCAATAACGTTGTCACCAATTGCTGCGATTTTCACCTCAACGCCTCCCATCACATACGGTCTTTATTAGTACTCGACCTTGCGGTAATAACGGCGGATGTCGAGCGAATGGTCACGAATTTGCTCGAAATTCTTGCTCACACGCGAGAGAATGGCATTGAGCACCACCGGAGAAAGCATCCAGCGGAATTCATCACTGATACCCGGCAACTCATAATCATGTGTATCGAATACGGTGAAATCATCCGCATATTGCTTACAGAAGCGTGCAACGCGCTCATCAAGAGGCCTAGTCTGCGCCTCCGTCATTGCGAGCGCGACGCAAACGCCCGGCTCAACAAGTTCGATAGTGCCATGGAAGAACTCAGGCGATGTAACGGATTTGGTGCGCAGCCATTGGGACTCCTCGAGCACACACATGGCAAACGAATACGTGGGGCCCCACAGATTGCCAGAACCAATCCAAATCTGATACGGATCGTCCTTGTGCTTCAGAGCATATGCGCGAGCCATCTCGTCAGCGTTCTTGCCGACGGAAACGAGAGCAGCGGGGAGATTCACAAGCTCATCAGCAAAGCGATCGTAGTCATCGAAAAAGCCCCTGTTCTTGAGAATCTTTCCAATCAGAAGGTACAGCACGAGCTCCATAGGACGGCCCTGCTTATAGATCACTCCATAATCGGAAAGTTCACCAAGCGGTGAACCGTCCACGCCAAGCGTAGAGACAATGGTGCAGCCTGCGTCTTTTGCCGCCTTTGCCGCCGCGACCGTCTCTTTGGTGTCGCCCGACTTGGACGCCATGAACGCCAAGGTCCCCTTACCGATGCGCCGATTGCCAACCGTGAGGAAATCTGCCGAAACTTGGGACTGGACGGGAATATCGGACATAACAGAAACCATATAGTCAAACGGCTGCATCATCGCAAGCGAGCCACCTGACGAGGTGAAGAAAATCGAATCGAAACCCTTTTCGCAAATTTCGTCAGCAATGCGTTCAATTTCGGCACGTTGATTGTAGATATAAGCACCGTTATCGAGAATTGCCTGTTCATCAAATGAAACCATGAGATATACCTTTCTAATTCAATTGGGCCAGACGGCGAAATCAACCATTTAGATTGCAAACACTCCGAAGAAGGAGCCGACGATACCAACCGCCATGAGAATAACGAGAATCCAAGCAATCTTGACCTTGTGCTGGACGAGTTCGTAAACTCCAAGTGTCACAAGCAGCGGCAGCAGGCTCGGCATGATACCGTCGATGATGCTTTGGATAGTCTGCGCACTGTCGCCGGTACCAAGAGAACCAGCCACGCTGACCGATACAAGGTTGGGCACCATAGCTCCGATAACCATAAGACCGAGAATTGCAGCCCCCATAGTGAGCTTTGGCATAAGACCAGATTTCTCGATCTTGCTCAAGAAACTGGTTCCGAATCCATAGCCCCATTTAAGGCAGAACCAACGAATCAGATAATGCGGAACATTGAATACGACAAGGAAGAGAAGCGGGCCGAGAATGTTACCCTGCATAGCAAGCGACACACCCAAGCCAGTGGCGATGACACGCAACGTTCCCCAGAACAGAGAGTCACCGATGCCGGCCAGCGGGCTCATAAGAGCGGCCTTTACGCTGTTGATGGAGGATTCGTCAAAATCCTCTTCGTTAGCGTTTGCCTCTTCCATCGCTGCCGAAATGCCCAGAATTAATGTTGAGACATAAGGAGTGGTGTTGAAGAACTCCATGTGACGCTTAGCAGCAGCAGCCTGGTCATCCTTATTCTTATACACGCGACGAATGATGGGAAGCATAGAGAAGCAGTATCCCATGTGCTGCTGGCGCTCGTAGTTCCAGGAGTACTCCATCGTAAGCGAACGGAAAAATACCGATTTTAGATCACGCTTTGTAATCTTGTTGGAACTGGTGTCATTAGAAGTCGTCATCGTCGAAGCTCCCTTCCGAACTAAGCTGTGGCGTCTGAGCAATGAAGTTTGGCTGGACCACCACGAGGATTACTGCGAGGCAAAGCCCAATGATGGCAATACCAAGGATTGGAATGCTCATGTAGGCACAGAGCGCAAACCCGAGCACGAAGAAAATAGCAGTCTGCTTGTTGACAATCATTGAAGCGAGCAGTGCAATGCCGAGCGCAGGGATGAATCCACCCGCAATAACCAGGCCGTTACTTACAAACTCGGGAATTGCGTTAAGCACCGCGTTCATAACCGGCGTTCCGAGATAGAAAGCAAGGGAGCACACGAAAAAGCGAGGAAGCGATTTGACGATGAATCCACCAAGCAGATGCATCCGCTCCATACCTTTGAGGTCGCCCTTTGCCACACAGTCGTCCGCTTTATGGACGAAAAACGGCATCACGATCAGCGTAAGCGCGTTATCGATGATGAGATAAAGCGACGCAATCGGGAAAGCGAGCGTCAGCGCAACTTCAGCGCCTTGACCCGTCGAAATTGCAAAGGCAGTGCCCAAAATACCACCGGTGATAACGTCAGGCGGAACGGCCGCCCCGATGGTAACCGATCCAATGAACACCATTTCAAGCGTGGCGCCGACAATAATGCCCGTCTGCAAATCACCCATCACAAGACCGATGAGGACGCCCGTGACAATCGGGCGAGAAGCAAGGCAAGTGCCAAGTGCCCACTCAAATGTCACGCACATTGCGACGAGGCCGATAAGGATCGCTTGAGTCAACATGAGAGATCCCCTTTCTATTGTATGTGCTTAAATCAAAATCTTCTCGTCTCTAGGTACCTGCCTGATCTCCACCTCGATTCCGGCATCACTGAGCTCATGTAGAAGCTCCACATCGCGATCGGTAGCGAAAACCGTTGAAGATAGGCGTACATCTGCACCCTCACGCGGCTTCGTTCCTCCAATGTTGATATGCTTGATTTCGCTGTAGCCCTTCGCCAAGCGGTAAGCATCTTCGATGCTTTCAACGACAATGAACAAACGGTACTTATCGGTCACACCGCTCCTAAGAGCCTCGATAGAATCATCGACCGATTTGATAACCAATTTGACGCCTGCCGGACGTGCCAGCTTAAGCGTCGTCTTGCGCACGTCATCTTTCACAACCGCATCGCAGGCAATCAAAATGCAATTGGTGTCAAGCTCTTGCGTCCAAGTCATGGCAACCTGACCATGAAGCAAGCGATGGTCAACTCTCAGCAGCTTAATCATCTTTGTTCCTTTCTCAAAAATCCTCGTCTTCTTCTACCGAATTTGGCAGCGAACATAGGCATGTGCCCTTTTGGCGGACACTTGAAACCAATGCAGCGAGCTCGGCGTCATCAAGTGTGCTCAATTTCGAAAACACTTCGAGCACTAGTGGTAGCGACATACCGGCAATGAGCCTTAGAGAATCGTCACCCAACCTTTCCATAAAAGCGTTATTCACTGACCCACCATAGACATCAGTGATGACAATCCACTGGTCTGCTGGGTCGCGAGAACGGTCCCAAAAATCTATCAACTCGTTTACATCCATCGTGTCCTCATCGACATATGCGCATAGCACCTTAACGCGAGGATCTTCACCGCAAAATAGCTGGAGCGTTTCACGCATCGCTCTAGCAAGTGGCCCATGGCTGGCCAAGAGCAACTTCCTCATTTATCTCCCAATCTCAGTCAATCATCTGTTAATAGAACGTTATATTTTGTATTGTTATCTACAGTATCCTCGAAACTTTCGCTTTGTCAAGACAGATCAATCAAGCTTCCTAAGCGGTAATAATTCGCCCGTAAACGGCAAAAAAAACGCCCCTTTGTCGGGGCGTTTTCAATCTCTTGTTATTCGGTTAAGAAAGATCCGGGGTTTGGCTTTCGCTAGAGATAAAACTTTAAGCGCTCAGTGCAGTACACCTGCCGCGAAATAAACAATGGCACTCCCTGCGCGCTGCAACGCTTATCTACAAATAATAAAAGGGCAGATCCCGGCTTTACATTCAAATGTTCTGCCTCGTAAGCACTTGCAAAGCACACCTGCAACGTTCGCTCGTTATTGCCAAGTTCGATATGGCGTCTTCCCAGCACCTCAAGTAGAGAACCCGATAAATCTTCATGTTCCAAAAAGGCAAGAGAAGGAGTGTAGCTATTGGTTTCCAACATCGTTGGCACGCCATCGACTAAGCGCAAACGTCTAGTCTGAAGAATATTCTCGTCCTCCTGGACCTGAAGAAAACGCACATCGCGCAGCGTAGGATAAATCCAAGCTACTTCGAGCACTACGGTCGAAGGCTTTTTATTTTCTTGAATGCAGGAATGGGTGAAGCTTTCCTGGTCATCGGCTGCATAGGCATTGCGCGTCGTGGTAACAAAAGTACCTTTCCCTCGCGTGCGCTCAACGATATCGGCATCCTCTAGTTCCTTGATTGCCGATCGAACAGTAATACGACTAACGCCATATTCCTCCATAAGCTCCGTCTCAGTAGGAAGCTTATCCCCTTCGCTATATACGCCACTTTCTATTCGACTCACAAGATCGTGAACGATCTGCTTATACAATGGAACAGCGCTCTCCACTTTAACCATTATTCAACCTATTGCTTTCTACACTCAACGGCTTCAAGTCCCTGCCAATTGATGCCGAGTTGATTAGCCTTAATCGAAAAGAAGTATTTGAAATAATCACCCAACATCACCTGCTTAGTAAAGTGCACCGGCTTACCAGTGCTCATATAAACGGTCTCACTCAATATAAACATCGCAGCTTCTCCTGCGATATTAAGGATGCGCTTCTCCTCATCCGTAGCAAGCCCTGCTTCAAGCACAATAGACGGGAAACAATTATCCTCTAGTCGCAGCCCCGTCTCTCTCTCAATCGTTTCATAAAGTGATGCGTTCTCCATATCGACACCCAGTAAAAACCCGAAGTTCTTTACTGGAAGATAAATATGTTCAATCATTGCATTTATGTGGTTAATTGACCTCACGCGTTTGAGGTAAACCGCAGATTCATTCTCTTCCATTCGCAAATGACGACGGACGGCAACGGGCGGCTCGACCTCCTGAAGAGCGAGAACACGAGACGAGGTTTCGATATTATTTTCATGGCAAAAATAAGTGAAACCCTTAAACGTACTCAAGCTCGAGACGATTTTAGGCTGCCGGATAAATGTGCCCTTGCCATGACGCGTATCAAGCACGTCGTCATCCACAAGAGTTTGAATTGCCTTCCGTATCGTCGCACGGCTAACCTCGTATTCTTCGCAAAAACCATTTTCGCTAGGCAACACGCCACTTTCGGAAAACTCGCCCATCTCAATACGGCGACGCAAATCATCAGCAACTTGTACATATAGCGGCACAGCACTAGTTGGGTTAATCATAACGTTCTCCGTACAACATTCTATGAAACTTCTATACGTTATAAGATAACCTATTACGTATTATTTTGAAAGAAATAGACGGTTCAATCTTATTTTTGAACCGTCTACAATATCAAACACTTCATATGAAGGTGTCGAATGCCACTTGTGGCGCAAACAAGAGGGGCATTTGGCAAAAATGCCCCTCTTCTCCTTGAAGTCGCTACCGTGAAATGCCAACGAGCCGCATGGTCGAGTCCAAGCAAATACGACCTCAAGCGGCCAGCTCCGGCATGGCTCCCTAGAACGAGACTGCGACATTTGTTTGCATTGTTTTACGAACGCAACATAACGAATTATTTCCGAGCAAAATAACGGCCGTTGAAAGCTGCTTTAGTAGTTCATCTGGTGATAGTAACGACGCGTGGTGAGCGGGTGGTTGCGGACGTGCTCGAGATGGCAGCTCAGGCGCTCGGTGATGGTGTAGGTGACCATCGGGGAGACGATCTTGCGGAACTCGGGGTCGCTGAACGGCAGCTCGACCTCGGCGGTGTCGAACTTGTTCACGCGGACATGGACGCCCTTCTCGTCGGCGAGCATGTGGGTGAAGTTGTCCACGCGGTCCATGAGCTTGCGGGTGTCGTCCTCGCCGTAGAGCATGATGAGGCTCGTGCCCTCCTCGCACAGCTCGATGGTGCCGTGGAAGAACTCGGCGGCGTGGATGGACTTGGTCTTGATCCACTGCATCTCCTCGAGGATGCACATGGCGTAGTCGTAGGCCTCGCCCCAGAGCATGCCGGAGCCGATCACCATGTGGTAGTCGGTGTCCTTGAAGTCCTCGGCCATGGCGGCGCAGCGCTCGTCCTGGGCGTCCTTGGCCTTGATGAGGTACGGGGCGATGTTGCCGAACTCCTCCATGAAGGTGTCGTACTTGGGGAAGGCGCCGGCGTTCTTGAGGAAGCGGGCGACCAGCGTGATCTGGTAGGTGTAGATGGCCTCGCACAGGACGTCGTCCTCGGCGAAGCTGAAGAACTTGTAGTCGGCGTACTCGGTGGCCGGGGTGTTGTCGTTGGAGACGTACATCAGCGTGCGGGCGCCCTGCTCCTGGCAGAACTTGGCGGCCTCGATGATCTCGGGGGTGGTGCCGGTGCGGGTGGAGAAGACGCAGACCGAGTCCTTGTTGAAGGCCTTGGGCGGGCATGCGAGGAACTCGGCGGCGATCTCGCAGTGGACGTCGACGTCGGCCGTGGTGGTCTCGACCCAGTACTTCATCGGGAGCGTGTGGGCCCAGGTGCCGCCGCAGCCGATGAAGAAGATGTTGGAATAGCCCTGCTCGCAGACCTTGTCCACGGCAGCCTCAATCTGAGGACGGAGAGCGAGGGCATCGCTCACAACCTTCTCGTAACGAGGCTCATCGAAATTGAACATCCCTTACTCCTAACTCACTTAGATGAACCCTTCATTCATCCCATAACGTTATAATACTTTATATAACTAACTATGCAAGTATTATTTTGATTCTGTTCTTTCATCAAGCCCCTTAAAACAACACTCGGCATTGTTGGACACAGCGTGCAAGTTCATTGAACGATTCAATATGCATCGTCCCTAGTTAAATGACGTCTTATGCAAATACCTTTAATCCGCTTGGGGCCGACGAATCTTTTGACTGTCCGCAGAAGCTTTCCCGGAATTCCCCATGGATAGACGCACCGGCAATCGCTTTGTTATCTGGCTTATTGCGCATTGCCGGGGCGTCTGGGAGAAAGTGCAATCTACCGCGTGGTCAACTAGCGTTTCATCGAAATCGACCGCATCCGCGCCAAATACTAAATCGCAATCGTTGTAACTCGTCCGATCATATGACGGCAATTTCTCGCCTTAAAAATGAGCACGAAATAAGGGGGCAGCTGTTTGCAACTTGCTTTATTCGTAAGTGTTTTTACTGAAAAAACAATCACCAACCAAACAGCACTATTAACAGCACTATTAATTGTTTGGCTCTTTGCTGTACAGCCATCTTTCGTATACGCCTCTCGTCTATCTCTCATCTCACGGTTGGAGACGAAAGGTGTGCGGGAGTGGATAATTGGACGGCATTTGGGCCTGCGACGGATTATTTCGTCCGAAAATCCACGCTCATTTGGCGGGACACGCGGGGCCCATGCCAATCCGCTGGCATCGTCTTCAGTTCGCCGCAGAGCCGCGGCCCCATATGGGTATACTCTCGGAGATTCGACTCGATTCGCCCCCGCTGGGGCGTCAAAGGAGACCGTATATGCCCACCACCTCAACCGACCCGCGCGCCGCTGCTGCCGCACTGCTGGTGCCCGGTACCATCTGCCACGGTTTTGCCGTCGAGCGCCGCGAGACCGTGCCCGAGCTCGACTCGGACGCCTACGTGCTGCGCCACACCGCATCGGGCGCTCGCCTGCTGTACCTGGCGTGCGACGACGAAAACAAGGCTTTTGCCATTGGCTTTAAGACGCCGCCGGCCGATTCCACCGGCGTGTTCCATATTCTTGAGCACTCGGTGCTGTGCGGATCGGCCAAGTTCCCCGTCAAGGAGCCGTTCGTGGACCTGATCAAGAGCTCCATGCAGACGTTCCTCAACGCCATGACCTACCCCGACAAGACCATCTACCCCGTTGCCACCACCAACGAGCAGGATCTGTACAACCTGATGGACGTGTACCTGGACGCGGTGTTCGACCCGGCCATCTATACCAAGCCCACCATTTTTGAGCAGGAGGGCTGGCACTACGAGCTGGACCTGCCGGAGGGCGCCGAGGGCGAGGGCGACGGCGGCTCCGCGAGCCTGCGCGAGGGCACGCTGCGTTATAACGGCGTGGTGTTCAACGAGATGAAAGGCGCGCTGTCCGATCCCATGAGCGTGCTGGACGACGCCGTCAACGCCGCACTCTATCCTGACACCGCCTATGCGCACGAGAGCGGCGGCGACCCGCGCGCGATCCCCGCGCTCACCTACGAGCAGTTCCTGGACACGCACGCGCGCCACTACAATCCTTCCAACTCTTATATAACGCTCTACGGCGACCTAGATGTGGACCGCGCGCTGGCGTTTTTGGACGAGCGTTATCTGTCGCAGTCGAGTGCCGCGAGCCGCCGCATGGACACCGCCGTTGCCGCCGGCGAGGACCCGTCCGCGCTGGCGCCCAATCCGCTGGACGTGCAGGCGCCCGTGACCTGCGAGTACAAGC
This sequence comes from uncultured Collinsella sp., assembly GCA_902496845.1. Lineage (GTDB taxonomy): Bacteria > Actinomycetota > Coriobacteriia > Coriobacteriales > Coriobacteriaceae > Collinsella. The sequence continues at coordinate 7,031 of CABVCJ010000024.1, read as the reverse complement.
GCGTCGAGATGGCCACCACGCCCGAGAACGCCCTGGTGGGCCTGGGTCTTGTGCTGGGCAGCGCACTCGACCGCAAGCGCACGATCGCGGCGGACATCCTGTTCGAGGCACTGCTGGGTTCCAACGAGGCACCAGTTAAGAAGGCCATTCTGGCCGCCGGCCTGGGCGGCAACGTGGTGAGCTACACCGCAGCCGAGAGCCTGCAGCCCTACGAGCTCATCATGCTGCAAAACGCGCAGCCCGGCGTGGCGCGCGAGCTGCGCCGCGTGTTCCAGGACGCCTGCCGCGACCTGTGTGAGCACGGCGTTCCGCGCGAGCGCCTGGAAGCCGTCATCAGCAGCAACGAGTACGACCTGCGCCAGCGCGACTATGGCATCGCCGACGGCGTGGCCATTGCGTGCGACGCGCTGAGCACCTGGCTCTACGATGACGACGCCGCGACGCTGGCGCTCAAGTACAGCCCGGTGTACGAGGAGCTCCGTGGCGAGCTGGACGGCAGCTATTTTGAGGACCTGCTGCGCGAGCTCGTACTGGAGAACGACCACATGGCGCTGGTCGAGCTGGTTCCGGTAGACGCTGCCGAGGGTTCGGAGGGTGCCGAAGCCGCCGAACTAGCTGCCAAGCGCGACGCCATGACCGATGCCGAGCTGGCCGACATGGTCGAGCGCACGGCCGCACTGCGTGCCGCGCAGGAAGCGGAGGACACGCCCGAGGACAAGGCCACGCTGCCGCGCCTGCGTGTATCCGACATTGGCGAGGCGCGCCCCGAGCCGCCGCTCGTTGTGGACACGACCGCGCCCATCCCCTGTCTGCGCCACGGCATCCCCACCAACCGCCTGGCCTACGCCATGCAGTACTTCGACCTGAGCTGCGTCGCATTTGAGGACCTGCCCTACGTGACGCTGCTCTGCCGCCTGCTCAAGCAGCTGCCCACGCGCGAGCACTCGGCCGAGGAACTCGACAACCTGCTCGCCGGTAAGCTGGGCTTTTTGAGCTTTACGACCGAGGTCATGACCCAGCCCGACGTGGACGGCGTGCGCCCCTACCTGCTGGTGAGCGCCGGCGCCCTGTCCGAAAAGATCGATGCGTTGGCGAGCCTGCCGCGCGAGGTGTGGTCGAGCACGCTGCTGGCGGATGCCGACGCCGACCGCGTGCGCGACGTGCTTACGCAGATTCGCATTGGGCTTGAGCAGGGCTTTATCAACAACGGCCACTCGGCGGCGCTCGGTCGCGCGATGAGCTACAGCTCGCCTTCGGCCGTGGTGCGCGAGCAGCTTTCGGGCGTGGACTTCTACCTGTTCCTGCGCGATCTGCTCGAGCACTTTGACGAGCGACTGGACGACCTGCGCGCCAAGCTTACCGCGCTGGCAGACCGCATCTTTGTGGCCGATGGCTGCATGGCGAGCTTTACCGGCAGCGACGAGGACTTTGACGCGTACTGGGACGCCGCGGGCGACCTGGGGCTTGGCGCGGGCGCGGCGGGCGTTGCCGGCCACGATGCGCTCGTGGTGCCGACGCCGTGCGACCGCCACGAGGCTTTTGCCATCCCCAGCGACATCTGCTTTGCGGCAAGCGCGTGCGACCCGCGTCGCCTGGGCATCGACGTGACGGGCGCCTGGGCGGTTGCCGCCAACGCGCTCTCCTACGACTACCTGTGGAACGAAATTCGCGTGAAGGGCGGTGCGTACGGCTGCGGATTCCGCGCGGCCGGCGAGCGCCAGACGGCGTTCTACACCTACCGCGACCCGGCAATCGACCCCTCGATTGAGCGCGTGGAACGCGCGGGCGCATGGCTCGGCAGCTTTGAGCCCGACGAGGCCGCCTTCGAGGGCTTTATCGTAAGCTGCGTGAGCGGCATGGATGCGCCGATGAAGCCGTACGCGCTCACCAAGCGCCGCAACACGACCTACCTGGCCGGGCTCGATCCGCACGCACGCGAGGAGCGCCGCGCCCAGATGCTCGCCGCCACGCCCGGTGAGCTTCGCTCGCTCGGCGCCGACGTGACGCGAATCGCAGCCAAGTCGCCAACGTGCGTCTTTGGCGGCCGAGACGTCATCGCCAAGAGCAACGCCGGCTTTAACGTAGTCGACCTGCTGGGCTAACCACAAAGGTAGATTTTTGGGACATGCCTGAAAATCTACCTTTTTCTTTTGCCGCTGCTTAGGCGGGGCAGCTCAGCCCGTCCCACCAGTTTGTCTAAATCTGTAACATCTAGGCAGCAATATCGGCTCCAGATGTTACAGATCGAGACGTTTCCGAATGGTGCCGGCCCTTTGTCTCAATCTGTAACATCTAGGCCCATTTTTGCCGAGTTACTGTTACAGATCGAGACAAACCGCCACAGACACCCGCCCCACCAGCAAAAACCACCACGAAGGGGCAGGTGCCTTTGTGTTGGTTCGAACACTTGTTCTATACGTACACATGTTCTATAGTAATGGTGCTTGCACCGGACTTAAATTGCAACTAGGATATAGTTGCAGAATGTGAGGCGGGATGACGCGGACCGATAAACTCATCGCCCAACTGCTTAGCTGCCCCTCGACGTATCGGTATACCGATTTTTTAAAAGTCATGGCTTCATATGGCTTTGAAATGGACAACAAAGGCAAGACATCCGGATCGCGCGTTCGCTTCTACAGGCCGTCAGATGGCAGGATGTTCGTAATGCACGCGCCACATCCATCTGACGAATTGACAGCGGGGACCATTCGAAACATCGTTCGATTTCTGCAAGATGTCGGAGGTAGTCATGAGTAACGTTTTGGCATACAAGGGTTATTTCGCCCCAGTCGAGTTCGATGCCGAACAGCATGTGCTAACAGGTATGGTCACCGGCATTAGGGACGCAATCGTATTTGAAGGCTCCACAGCTGAAGAGGTGGAGCGATGCTTCCACGACGCCGTCGACGATTACCTTGAGTTTTGCGCCGAGAAAGGCAAGGAACCCGAGCGGGCTTTTAAGGGCTCGTTCAACGTAAGAACGGGCTCTGAGCTACACAAGCAAGCGGCGCTGGCAGCGGCAAAGAAGGGTGAGTCACTCAATAAGTTTGTGACTGAAGCAATCGCTGCGGCGTTATAGCATTAACGCATAGGCCCAAACAACCACAAAGGGCGCAGTTCACAGGCATATTTGCGGTGGCTTTACTGCCCATATCGCGTTTGCCCAGATAAAACCTGCCAAAATAAACCTGTCCCTTTTTGGTAGGTTTGGGAGAAAAGGTTGAGATGGATAAGGTTGAGCTGCGACGGGCGGTGATTGCTCGGCGCGATGCTCTTGATTTGGATGTGCGGGCGGCAAAGTCCGCCGCTATCTGTGCGCGGCTTGTTGAGCTGTTGGATCGCTCGGATGCCGCGGCGCCGCGCATCGTTGCCGTCTATGCCGCCATGGGTTCCGAAGTCGATCCTGCCGCGTTTGCCGCAGCGGCCGCCAAACGCGGCTGGCGCGTGGCCTATCCGTGCATGTTCTCGGCAACAGACGCCGCAGCTTGTGGCCAGCGCATGTGCATGCGGGCAGTTGCCGCCGGCGATGCGTCCTCGGCTCCGTTTATCGCCCACCCCACGCGGACCTTCGCGGCCGTGGACATCGGCAGCGACCGCTGCCCTATCGTGCCTGCCGAAGCTCTCGACATGGTCGTCGTGCCGCTCGTAGCCTTCGACCGCGCCGGCGCGCGCCTGGGCCACGGCGGCGGCTGCTATGATCGCTACCTGCCCACGCTCTCGCCCGCATGCCAAATCATCGGCATCGCCTTTGACGAGCAGCGTGTCGACCACGTTCCTACCGACGCCCACGACCTGCCGCTGCCCCACATCATCAGCGCCTGATCGCCGCTGTATCGCACCCGCAAGATGAGCGTGGAAAATCTCCCACTTTGAGCCCCCTTACGAGCCAAAAGTGGGAGATTATCCACGCTCATTCAACAAGTGTCCGAAAATCCACGCTCATGTGTCCGAAAATCCACGCTCAACCAATACACGTCCAGATTTCCACGCTCGTCCGTCCGGATTTCCACGCTAGTGCAAGCCAAACGTCCCGCAACTGCCTCAGCACTCACGCGGCACGCCGGCGACCCTGAGCTTGCGATCGAGCTTTGACGGGTCCCTCAAATCATCCCAGCACAAGCGCACGATCTTGCAGTTATCAAGCAGCGAAAGCCTCGACTCGCGCTGACGCTCATCAAATTGCGCCTTCGCGAGCTTGCCCTCCTCCGCCGCCTTCTCACTTTTAACGAATCCGTCGAACTCACCGATAATCAGCCGGTCGCCCGCACGCCACAAGTAGTCAACGCGATACGGCCGTCCCGGCTCAACTGGGTCGAACAGCTCAACCTGCAGCTCCGGCGTCTGCCAACCGCGCTCGATCATCAGGGCGCGCGCCTTGGACTCGCCACCGCTTTCCGATAGGCCATCGGCACACCGCGCAACACTTCGCGCCGTCACAACACCGCGACGATTTAAGCCAAGCTTGTTGATTGCCTCAACGAGATGCCCCTTCGACAACAGCTGCTCATGAAGCGCCGAGTCCGCAATGATCAGTCCCTCGACAAACGATGCATCGACCAGGCAATCCGTAATCGTTTGATCGATATCGGTCACGGCAATATCCATCTGGATTGCCCGTGTTTGACGAGCATAACGATGGCGAATCACCTGAGAGCCGGGCGTCGTCGATTGCGCCGGCGCCGCGGCGATATGGATGTGCGTCAAATTGGCATGCGAAACCGAAAGGCCATAGATAACAGCCGCCGTATAGGAGCAAAACGTCCAGTCGGGATGCTTTTGCGCAAGGGCCCGCACCCGATGCAGATAACGCTGCCGAAACTTGAGCTCGGACCAATAATCCGGACGCGCATACAGCCCCGGCATGACCGCCTCTAGACTTCCCGCCGCCACCCGCCGCTCAATCTGCTTTGCCTCCGCCGTCGTGCGTGCGTACACACAGCTCATCTGCTGTTCGCATGCTTTAATGTGACTTGTAAGCCTTTGATTCGCCGTCATGTTTCCCATGTCGCCTCCCAACTCTTGGAACGGCGCAAACGTACCAGACGGTTTCATGCGAAGTCTGACCAAATGCTGTCCAGGCGCTGACCAAATGCTTGACGGTTTTGGACGTTTTAGGCTGATGACTTATATCTGCAGGTAGGGTGGTTGCCGAGAGGTCCCCGTCTCCATAATTTGGCGCCTTGGTCCATCGGATTATCAGAAAGAAAAACCCGTCGAGATTCAAGACCACGCCAAATGCGACTTTGCCTCTGCACGCACCGTCTCTTAGCCGAGCCATCGGCATCTACATGCCTAAAAAATGAGCGTGGATAATCTCCCGTTTTGAGCCTAGTTTCAAGCCAAAAGTGGGAGATTATCCACGCTCGATTTGTAAACGTCCGAAAATCCACGTTCGCGTGTCCGATAATCCACGCTCGTCACGCCGCGAGCACAGCCACGGCCGCAGCCTAGTGCTCCTCGCCGGCGCGGGCAAGGTCGTAGGGCGTGGTCTGGTAGACGTAGTAGTTGAGCCAGTTGGTGTAGAACAGCTGAGCCTGACTGCGCCAGACGTTGCGCGGCTCGGCGGTGGGATCGTCGTTCGGGAAGTAATGCGCCGGCACCTGAGGGTTAAGCCCGCGCTTCACGTCGCGCTCGTACTCCAAACGCAGCGTGTCGGTATCGTACTCGGGATGGCCAAAGACAAAGAAGCGGCGGCTGTCGGTCGACTTGACGATGTACAGGCCCACCTCGTCGGACACGGCCACGACCTCAAGCTGCGGCTCGGCCTCCACGTCCTCGCGGCGCACATCGGTGTTGCGCGAATGCACGGCATAGAAACGGTCGTCAAAGCCGCGAACCAGCGGGCTTTGCGGCTTCACCAGATAATGCTCAAACACGCCACTCGCCTTTGCCGGCAGGTCGTGCTTCTGGATACCGTAATGATGGTACAGGCCGGCCTGCGCGCCCCAACAAATGTGCAGCGTAGAGTGCACGTGTGTGGTGGACCAATCCATGATCTGGCAGAGCTCGGGCCAGTAGTCGACCTCTTCGAACGGCATCTGCTCCACCGGCGCGCCCGTGATGATCAGGCCGTCGTAGTGGATATCACGGATGTCGTCGAACGTGCGGTAGAACGTCTCCAGGTGGCCGGCGCTCACGTGCGTGGCCTCGTGCGTTTTGGTGCGTAGCAGGTCCACCTCCACCTGCAGCGGCGTGTTGGAGAGCTTGCGCATGATCTGCGTCTCGGTGGCGATCTTGGTGGGCATGAGGTTGAGGATGAGCACGCGCAGCGGCCGGATGTCCTGGTGCAGCGCGCGGTACTCGGTCATGACAAAGATGTTCTCGCTCTCGAGCTGCGCGGCGGCAGGGAGAGCGTCGGGGATGCGAATGGGCATGGATGCTCCTTACGAGTCAGTTGCAGCTATGGTACAACGACCGGCCCCATCCGCGCGAGTGCATCGCCCAGCGATGCCGTCAGCGGCCCAAATCACTCCAAAAGTAGAAATTAAGGCATGTCCCAAAAATCTATGGCGCTTTAGCCTGGCAAAGTGGCGGCAGGAAGCTACAATGGTTCGACGCGAAAAACTCGGCCGAAAGGATACGTATATGTACCAGACGCGTAAGATCGGTGTGGTCGGCCAGGGCCACGTAGGAGCACATGTCGCCAACAGCCTGCTCATGCAGGGCATTGCCGATGAGCTGTACCTGTGCGATATCAACGAGGCCAAGGTGACGTCCGAGGTCCAGGACCTGTGCGACTCCCTTTCGTTTGTCCCGTACAACACCAAGATCGTCAACTGCTACGACCACTACGAGGAGCTGGCCTGCTGCGACGTCATCGTCAACGCCGCCGGCAAGGTCGCGCTGGCCGCCGGCAACCGCGACGGCGAGCTGTTCTTTACCACCGATGCCGCCCGCACCTTTGCCAAGCGCATCGTCGACGCCGGCTTTGACGGCATCTTCGTGAGCATCTCCAACCCCTGCGACGTCGTGTGCACCGAGCTGTGGCACCTGACCGGCTACGATCCCAAGAAGATCATCGGCTCGGG
>CABVCJ010000023.1 GCA_902496845.1 uncultured Collinsella sp. | reverse complement strand
GCGGGCGTTGAAGCTGCCCATGCCACAGTAGATGGCGTCTGCCCCGGCGGCGAGTGCGGCAGCAAAGGGCTCCGGGCCTCCGGCGGGGGCTAAGAGCTCGGGTCTGCGGTTGGTGGTTCGACTGGCGGTTGCGGTCATATCCTGCCTTTCAAAATGCTCAGATACTCAAAAGTATAGTGGTGCTGTTGCGATGGACGATGCCCGCAGCCTAAGCAGGACAAAGTCTTCAGGCACGTCGCCGGTCACGCCGTTCATCGGCCCGTACGCGCCGTTGGTCGATAAAATATTCTCGCAATGTGATAATAATCTTGCACCGCGCAAAATCATCCCCTACTATCCCAATCAAGCGCGGTGTTCAGACCGAACTGTGCCTCCCGGTGTGAACGCCGCGCTCACGCTCTCTCAACTGATCGTAAGGAGAAAAACATGAGCAAGACCGTCGTGTCTTCCGATAACGCACCCGCAGCCATCGGCCCGTATTCCCCCGGCATCCAGACCGGCAACATGGTGTTCCTGTCCGGCCAGCTGGGCATCGACCCCGCAACCGGCAAGATGCCCGAGGGCGTCGAGGCCCAGGCTAAGCAGTCCCTTGCTAACGTCGAGGCTCTGCTGACCGCTGCCGGCGCCACCTTTGCCGATGTCGTCAAGACCACGGTCTACCTGGCCGACATCGCCGACTTCGCTGCCGTGAACGAGATCTACGCTTCCAAGTTCGAGGCTCCGTTCCCCGCGCGCAGCGCTTTCCAGGTTGCCGCTCTTCCGGCCGGCGGTCTGGTCGAGATCGAGGTCGTCGCCGCTCTCTAAGGCGTTGGCAACAACTAAACATGACATGCAAAAAGACCCTGCAGTGCGAGCTGCAGGGTCTTTTGTCAAGCGATGCGACAAAAATAATCCGTTTTCCTCCGCCCCCAAGGAATCAGCGGATTAGCCCTCCTTGCGGACTTTTTGCAGGTAGCGGTAGACGCTGGGCTCCGAGATGCCCAGCGAGGTGGCAGCGCAGGCAACAGCGCCCTTGAGCATAAATACGCCGTTGCCGTTAAGGTGGCGAATAACGTCCACGCGATCGGCCTGCCCAAGCGAGGCGACATCCTGCCCGCGGCTTTCGAGCAACTCGGAAATACTGCGGTCGATGAGCTCCTGTGTAGACTCCGAAAGACTTTCGACCTCGATAGACGCGGGCTCCGCCTGCCTTGGCACAGCGTCGAAGCACGCCATGAGCTGCTGCGCCATGGCGTTGATGGAGCGTACCGTGGAAAGATCGGTGTTGACGCAGAGCATGCCGACGATCTCGTTATCCTCGCGGATAAAGTACGTCGCCGACTCCAACGTCTTGCCACCGGCACCGCGCCCCTCGTAGCCCGTAATAAACGGCAGGTCGCGATACTTGGCATCGTGCATGATCTTGAGTGCTAGATCGGTGGCGGGACCGCCGACCTTGCGGCCGCTCACGATGCCGTTGCGAATATCGACGATGGCGTGGTCGGGATCCGAGAAATCATGCAGCACGATTTCGCTGTTTTTGCCGAGTATCTGCTCCAGGAAATCGACCATTGGCAAAAAGCGACGTACGGTCTCGTTCACGGGCAACTCCTTGGGGTGAAATCGGAAATGTTCATAACAATTTTTTCTCATGGTAACACGGTGTCTATTGACTCGCATATTCGCAGGTATCTTGCGTAATACGGACGAGCGGTAGGAATTTGGCGGTAAACGGTCGACCAAAAGAAAAGTTAGATGTTATTTTGACCGGACACTTTCCTGACCTGCGGAAATGCATCATCTCAGCTCAAGAATAGTCTGATAACAAAAAATTATTATTGAGAATGAGAATCATCTTTAATACGATATCCAACGAAGGCACAACCTCACCCCCGCACTGCGTCACAATAGAGCGTTAGATGCGAAAACAACTACTTCGAGGATTGGTGGTCAAATGGCCCAGGAGACGGTTACGAACGGCACTGAAGCCCTGTTCACTCGCGAAGGCATGCCGCCCGTTAAGGAAATGATCCCGTGTGCCCTTCAGCACGTACTGGCATCGTTTGCCGGCATTATTACCCCGGCGGTCATCATGGCCGGCGTCTACGGCTTTAATAGCCAGCAGAGCACCGACATCATTCAGGTCGCGCTCATTCTTTCGGCAATCGACACGGCCCTTCAGGCCTTCGCTCCCTTCCGTCGCATCGGCGGCGGCCTGCCCATCGTCATGGGCGTTTCGTTCGCGTTCCTGCCGGCCCTGCAGGCCATGGGTGCCTCGGGCTTTAGCTTTGGTGCGCTGCTGGGCGGCGAGATTGTCGGCGGTGCCGTCGCGGTCCTCTTTGGTCTGGCCTACAGCAAGATTAAGTGGCTGTTCCCGCCCGTCGTGACCGGTACGGTCATCTTCTCCATCGGCGTTTCACTGTATCCCACGGCCGTCAAGTACATGGCCGGCGGTATGGGTACGCCGCTGTGGGGCACCCCGCAGGCCTGGTGCGTCGCTCTTATCACCTTTGCCGTAGTCTTTGCGCTCGCCAACTTTGGCAAGGGCACGCTCAAGCTGGGATCTGTGTTCTTTGGCATGATCGTTGGCATGATCGTTTCGATTCCCTTTGGCATGATCGACTTCTCCAGCGTCGCCACCGCTCAGGTCTTCGCCCTTCCCAAGGTTATGCCCTACGCGCTCGAGTTTGATCCCGAGGTCTGCATTACCCTCGCCGTCGTGTTCCCCATGGTTGCCATCCAGGTTATCGGTGACGTGTCCGCCGCCTGCCTGGGCTCCATCGACCGTATGCCCACCGAGCGCGAGCTCTCCGGCGCTATCGTGTCCCAGGGCCTCACCTCTATGGTCGGCGGCCTGCTGGGCGGTCTTCCCACCAGCGCCCTTGGCCAGAACGTGGGCATCATCTGCTCCAACAAGGTCGTCAACAAGTGGGTCTTTGTGATCATCGCGGCCGTCTTTGCCATCGCCGGTCTGTTCCCGCAGCTTTCTGCCGTCCTTTCCGCTATCCCGCAGCCCGTCATCGGCGGCGCGACCGTCGGTGTCTTTGGCACCATCACCATGAACGGCGTGCGCATGTTCACCCGCGAGGGCCTCACGCAGCGCACTACCACCATCGTCGGTACCTCCGTCGTCTTTGGCCTGGGTATCTGGATGGCCAGCGGTTGCCTTGCCGGCGAGGGTATGCCCGCCTGGGTGTCCACCGTCATCGGCTCCAATGCCGTAACCCCCACCGCCATCATGGCCATTGTCCTTAACCTGATCCTTCCGCAGACGCCGGTCGTGGCTCAGCACATCGATGCTGCCAAGGACGCTGCCGTGGATCTGGTCTTGCCCGAGAGCAAGAAGTAACCAATTCGGTGCTATTCGTCGGCGGACGCATCGCCTCGTCCGCCGACGCCATGCGGCGCCAAGCCGCACTTCAAAGGGCTTGTCCCTTTGGTGAAGCGTTGACGGGAGAGGGCCCGTTTCCGGTGTAGGCCGGCGCTTCGCACTCCGCCATGTCAGAGGTGTCAAACCCCGCCCCTGATGTTGAAGGGAGCATCCATGCTTCTGGTCGCTAACGGTTCCGTCTTTACCCGCAACGCGCAGGCCCCGTTCATTCCAAACGGTGCGGTCGCCATTGACGGAGATACGATCGTCGAAGTGGGCCCCGAGTGCGAGCTCAAGGCCAAGTACCCGGATGCCGAGTACGTCGACGCCCAGGGCAACCTCATCATGCCCGGACTCATCAACTGCCACACCCACATCTACTCGGGTCTGGCCCGCGGCCTTGCCATTAAGGGCTGCAACCCCACCAACTTCCTGGAGAATCTTGAGCAGCAGTGGTGGAAGATCGACGACAACCTGACGCTCGACGGCACCAAGGCCAGCGCCTATGCCACGATTCTTGACTCCATCCGCGATGGCGTCACCACGATCTTCGATCACCATGCGAGCTTCTGCGAGATCCCGGGAAGCCTCTTTACCATTAAGGATGCAGCTCAGGAGCTGGGCATGCGTTCGTGCCTGTGCTACGAGGTCTCGGATCGCCGCGGCCAGGAAAAATGCGACCAGGCCATTGCCGAGAACGCCGAATTTGCCCAGTGGGCCGCCAAGGAGCGTCGCGATAACGACAACCACATGATCGCCGCCATGTTTGGCGGTCACGCCACCTTTACGCTGTCGGACGAGACCATGGACAAGATGGCCGAGGCCAACAACGGCCTGACCGGCTTCCATATCCATGTGTGCGAGGGCATGAACGATGTGTGGGATTCCCGCCTCAACCGCGGCGGCATCAGCCCCGTCGAGCGCCTGCTGCAGCACAACCTGCTGGGTCCCGACACCATGCTCGGCCACTGCATCCACGTGACGCCTGCCGAGATGGATATCGTCAAGGAGTCCGGCACCTGGCTCGTCAACAACCCCGAATCCAATATGGGCAACGCCGTGGGCTGCGCTCCCGTGCTCGAGTTCTTCCGCCGCGGCATTCCCGTGTGCATGGGCACCGACGCCTACACCCACGATATGCTCGAGAGCCTCAAGGTCTTCCTGATCATTCAGCGCCACAACGCCGCCATGCCCAACGTGGGCTGGTGCGAGGCCATGACGATGCTGTTCGAGAACAACGCCAAGATGGCGAGCAAGTACTTCGATCGCAAGCTCGGCGTGCTCGAGGCCGGCGCTGCCGCCGACGTCATCGTTATGGACTACAAGCCCTTTACGCCGCTGAGCGAGGAGAACATCGACGGCCACATGCTCTTTGGCATGATGGGCAAAAACTGCCGCACCACCATCATCAACGGCCGCGTCCTGTACAAGGATCGCGAGTTCGTTGGCATTGATGAGGACAAGATCAACGCGTGGACCATGGCTGAGTCCAAGAAGCTCTGGAGCACGCTCAACGATCGCACCTACTAATTACAAGTAGATTCACGCGCGCCGGATGTTTCGCCGCATCCGACGCGCGTATAGGCGACCTCCGCGGGGTCGCCGGCGCTGTGCTAGCGCTACACCGTATTTGCGCCCGCCGCGCGGTCTCGCCGGGCGTTACAGAGAGGAGCTCACTATGAGCGACATCATGAGGCCGATCCCGTTTTCGCAGCTGATGAACTGGATCATCGAGGAGCACAAGACTCAGGACGCCATCTTTGGCGTGCGTAAGATGGTCACGACCAATCAGGAGGGTGCGCTTCCCATTTTTGACGAGCGCATCGAGACTCCGTTTGGCCCGGCCGCCGGCCCCAATACGCAGCTTGCCCAGAACATCGTGGCATCCTACGTGGCCGGTTCCCGCTTCTTTGAGCTCAAGACCGTCCAGGTTATGGACGGCGAGGAGCTCTCCAAGTGTGTGAACAAGCCCTGCATTGTGGCGCAGGACGAGTGCTACAACTGCGAGTGGTCGACCGAGCTCGAGGTTCCGCAGGCCTTTGCCGAGTACGTGAAGGCATGGTTTGCCTGCCACCTGATCGCTCGCGAGTACGGCCTGGGCAGCCCGGACGGCTTTGTCTTTAACATGTCCGTGGGCTATGACCTCGAGGGCATCAAGAACCCCAAGGTCGACGCCTACATCGAGGGCATGAAGGACGCCAGCGGCTCTGACGTCTGGAATGAGTGCCGCGCATGGGCGCTTGCCAACCTGGACAAGTTTGAGCATGTCGACGCCGCGTTTGTCGAATCCATCCCGGCACGCGTCTCCAACTCCATCACCGAGTCTACCCTGCACGGCTGCCCGCCCGCCGAGATCGAGCGCATCGCGACCTATCTGATCACCGAGAAGGGCCTCAACACCTACATCAAGTGCAACCCCACGCTGCTGGGCTATGAGTTTGCCCGCCAGCGTCTGAACGAGCTGGGCTTTGACTACATCGTCTTCGACGATACGCACTTCCGCGAGGACCTGCAATGGGCCGACGCCGTGCTCATGTTCGAGCGCCTGATTGCCCTGTGTGCCGAGCGCGGCCTGGAGTTTGGCGTCAAGCTGACCAACACGTTCCCCGTCGACGTGACGAGGAACGAGCTGCCCTCCACCGAGATGTACATGTCCGGCCGTTCGCTGTTCTCGCTGACCATCGAGGCTGCTCGCCGCATTACCGAGCAGTTCGATGGCAAGCTGCGCATCAGCTACTCCGGCGGCGCCACGGTCTACAACATCCGCGCCCTGTATGACGCCGGCATTTGGCCCGTCACCCTGGCGACCGACGTGCTCAAGCCCGGTGGCTACGAGCGCTTTAGCCAGATGGCCGGCGAGTTTACCGACCTGGACGGCAAGCCGTTCGCGGGCGTCTCTCTCGACGCCGTGACCGCGATCCAGACTGATTCGCTCACCAACCCGCTCTACAAGAAGCCGCTGCGCCCGCTGCCCGATCGCAAGGTCGCCGGCAAGACCCCGCTTTCCGACTGCTTTACCACGCCGTGCCGCACGAGCTGCCCCATCCAGCAGGACATTCCCGCCTACCTGGCGGCTGTTGACGAGGGCCGCTACGAGGACGCACTCAACATCATCATCGAGCGCAACGCCCTGCCGTTCATTACCGGCACCATCTGCCCGCATCCCTGCGGCCGTGCCTGCGAGCGTGCGTTCTACGAGCCCGAGGGCGCCCAGATCCGCGCCAGCAAGCTCAAGGCCGCCCGCGAGGCCATGACCGCCGTGCTGCCCAAGCTGCGCGCCCAGGCCATCGCCAACGACGGCGAGCGCAACGTTGCCGTTATCGGCGGCGGCCCGGCCGGTCTGGCGACGGCGTTCTTCCTGACGCGCGCCGGCGTGCCCGTCACCATCTTCGAGGCCCGCGATTCGCTCGGCGGCGTGGTCCGTCACGTGATTCCTGAGTTCCGCATTGCGAGCGACGATATCTCCCACGATGCCGAGCTCTGTCTGGCCTTTGGTGCCAAGGTGCAGCTCAACGCCCGCGTGGATTCCATCGACGAGCTCAAGGCCCAGGGCTTTACCGACGTGGTCGTGGCCACTGGTGCCTGGATGCCCGGCTCTGCGGGCCTGGGCGAGAGTGCCGAGCTCGATGTACTGGAGTTCCTCGAGGCTGCCAAGAAGGGCGAGAAGCTCGAGCTGGGCGAGGATGTCGTGGTCATCGGCGCCGGCAACACCGCCATGGACGCGGCTCGCGTGGCCAAGCGCCTGGCCGGCGTGAAGAACGTGCGCCTGGTGTATCGCCGCACCAAGAAGCAGATGCCCGCCGACGAGGAAGAGCTCGATTTTGCCCTTGCCGACGGCGTTGAGTTCTGCGAGCTGCTGGCGCCTAAGGCGCTCAACGGCGCTGTGCTGACCTGCGATGTTATGGAGCTTGGCGAGCCGGATGCAAGCGGCCGTCGTAGCCCCGTCGCCACGGGCGAGACTGTCGAGCTTTCCGCCACCACGGTGATCTGCGCCGTGGGCGAGGGCATCGACGCCAGCCTGTACGATGCCGCGGGCGTCGAGCACGACCGTCGCGGCCGCCTTGCCGCCACCTCCACCGGCGTCGAGGGCGTCTGGGCTGCAGGCGATTGCCGCCGCGGTCCGGCCACCGTGGTCGAGGCTATCGCCGACGCCGCCGAGGTCGCTCGTGCCATCGCCGGCGTGGACTTTAACAAGTACGCCGACTGCAACGAGCAGGCCGGCCGCGAGGACACCTGCTACGAGCGCAAGGGGTCGCTGTGCCGCGACAAGCGCAACTGCACCAAGACTCGCTGCCTGGGCTGCGGCTCGGTGTGCGAGGTCTGCTGCGACGTGTGCCCCAACCGCGCCAACGTTGCCATTAAGGTGCCGGGTCTGGCCAAGCATCAGGTCGTTCACGTCGATGGCATGTGCAACGAGTGCGGCAACTGCGCCGTGTTCTGCCCCTACCAGGAGGGTCGTCCCTACAAGGACAAGCTCACCCTGTTCTGGAGCGAGCAGGACATGGAGAACTCCGAGAACGAGGGCTTCCTGGCCGTGGGCGATGATCACTTTAAGGTCCGCGTCGCCGGCACGGTCCGCACCGTCTCGGTCGATGCCGTCAACACCGGTCTTCCCGAGGCCGTCCGCCTGACCATCAGGGCTGTGCGCGACAACTATTCGTACCTTCTTAAGAAATAGGCGAGTCTCTTATGGCCAAATCCATTCAACATAACGTGGCCTACGTTGCCTGCGGAAGCGGTTGCGCCTCCGCAGGCGGCGACGCCCGCTGCAGCGAAGGCTGCATTGGCTGTGGCGCCTGCGTCACGGCCTGTCCCCACGGTGCCATCGTACTGGTCGATGGCGTCGCCCGCGTGGACCGCTCCAAATGCACCGGCTGCGGTCTGTGCGGCATGGCGTGCCCGCAGCGCGTGATTGCCTTTGTTCCCGGCTACCAGAACATCCTGGTGCGCTGCAACAACACGGATAAGGGCGCCATTGCCCGCAAGATCTGCGACACGAGCTGCATCGGTTGCGGCATGTGCGCCAAAAAGTGCCCTGCCGGCGCTATCCGCATCGAGGACAATTGCGCCCATATCGATGGCGCGGACTGCCTGTCGTGCGGCATGTGCGCCGTCGTCTGCCCGCATGGCGCCATCCACGACCGCACCGGCATCGCCGCCGGCGTGTAGAAGGGAATCACCATGGCACAGGAATTCACTTTTACCGTTAACGGCGTCGAGCGCACGACGACTCAGAACAAGCCGCTGCTGCGCTATCTGCGCGACGACCTGCACATTCACTCCGCCAAGGACGGCTGCTCCGAGGGCGCCTGCGGCGCCTGCACCATCCATGTGGACGGTGCGGCCGTCAAGGCGTGCGTGCTGACCACCGCCCTTGCCGCCGGCCGTAACATCGTGACCGTCGAGGGCCTGCCCGAGGACGTGCGCGAGGCATTTGTGTACGCCTTTGGCGCCGTGGGCGCCGTACAGTGCGGCTTTTGCATCCCCGGTATGGTCATGGCGGGTGCGGCGCTCATCGCCGAGGACCCCGAGCCCACCGAGGAGCAGATCAAGTACGCCATTCGCGGTAACGTCTGCCGCTGCACCGGCTACAAGAAGATCATCGAGGGCATTTCGCTGGCAGCTGCGGTGCTGCGCGGCGAAAAGCAGATCGACGAGGATCTGGAGCGCGGCGATGACTACGGCGTGGGCAAGCGCGCCTTCCGTATCGACGTGCGCAAGAAGGTGCTCGGCGAGGGCAAGTATCCCGACGACATCGACGAGCTCGATCAGCCGGGTCTGACCTACGCCAGCGCCGTGCGCTCCAAGTACCCGCGCGCCCGTGTGCTCTCCATCGATACCTCCAAGGCCGAGGCCCTGCCCGGCGTGGTGGGTATCCTGCGCGCCGAGGACGTGCCGGTCAACCAGGTCGGCCACCTTATCCAGGACTGGGACGTCATGATCGCGGCGGGCGATATCACCCGCTGCGTGGGCGATGCCATCGTGCTGGTGGTTGCCGAGGACGAGGCGACGCTCGAGAAGGCCAAGAAGCTCGTAAAGATTGATTACGAGCCGCTGGAGCCCGTGCGTAACATTGTCGAGGCCAGGGCTGCCGACGCCCCGCGCCTGCACGACAGCTTCTTTGCCTTTGGCAACACGGTGGAGCTCAAGGACAACGTGTGCCAGAGCCGCCATGTGACGCGCGGTGATGCCGCCAAGGCGCTGGCAGAGAGCGCGTTCACCGTGACGCAGCGCTTTACCACGCCCTTTACCGAGCATGCCTTCTTGGAGCCCGAGTGCGCCGTCGCCTTCCCGTACAAGAACGGCGTCAAGGTGCAGTCGACCGACCAAGGTGCCTACGATACGCGCAAAGAGTGCGCCCACATGTTTGGCTGGGATAGCGAGCCCGAGCGCGTGGTTGTAGAGACTATGCTCGTGGGTGGCGGCTTTGGCGGCAAGGAGGACGTGTCCATCCAGCACCTGGCCGCGCTCGCTGCATATAAGTTCCAACGTCCTGTGAAGTGCAAGCTCACGCGTGCCGAGTCGCTTGCGTTCCATCCCAAGCGCCATGCCATGGACGGCACCTTTACGCTGGGTTGCGACGCCGAGGGCAACTTTACCGGCCTGGATTGCGAGATCAACTTTGATACCGGCGCCTACGCTTCGCTGTGCGGCCCGGTGCTCGAGCGCGCCTGCACGCATGCCGTCGGCCCCTACAAGTACCAGAATACCGACATTCGCGGCTTTGGCTACTACACCAACAACCCGCCCGCCGGTGCGTACCGCGGCTTTGGCGTCTGTCAGTCCGAGTTTGCACTCGAGAGCCTGATCGACTTGCTGGCAGAGAAGGTCGGCCTGGATCCGTGGGAGATTCGTTATCGAAACGCCATCGAGCCGGGCGAGGTTTTGCCCAACGGTCAGATTGCCGACTGCTCCACGGCGCTTAAAGAGACGCTGCTCGAGGTCAAGGATGCCTACTATGCGCATCCCGGACACGCCGGTATCGCCTGCGCCATGAAGAACGCCGGCGTGGGCGTGGGCCTGCCCGATGCCGGCCGCTGCAAGATTCGCATCGAGAACGGCGTGGCCGTGGTCTATGCCGCCACGTCCGATATTGGCCAGGGCTGTAACACCGTCTTTTTGCAAGATGTTGCCGAGGCATGCGGCCTGCCGCTTCGCTGCATCGCCAACGGCGAGTGCTCCACCGAGAACGCTCCCGACTCCGGCACCACGTCTGGATCGCGTCAGACGGTCGTGACCGGCGAGGCCGTGCGCGGCGCCGCCTTCCTACTGCGCGATGCCATGCTTGACATCGAGGCCGGCAAGCCCGCACCCGATACTCCCGTGAGCGCGCATGGCGACGGCGTCAAGATCGAGTACGACGACGGTCGCGCCTATCAGCTGCGCACGCAGGAGCTCGTCGCCGGCCAGGGTATGCATCCTCAAGATCCCACGGCCGCCATCAAGGCGCTCGAGGGATGCGAGTTTAGCTATGTGTACCTGGAGCCGACCGACAAGCTGGGCGCCGACGTTCCCAACCCCAAGAGCCACATCTGCTACGGCTTTGCCACGCATGTGGTCATTCTGGATGGTGACGGCCGCGTGAGCGAGGTCTATGCCGCGCACGATTCCGGCAAGGTGGTCAACCCCATCTCCATTCAAGGTCAGATCGAAGGCGGCGTGCTCATGGGTATGGGCTATGCGCTTACCGAGGATTGGCCGCTCAAGGACTGCGTGCCCCAGGCCAGGTACGGCACGCTCGGGCTGTTCCGCGCGCCCGAGATTCCGGATATCCACGCCATCTACGTGGAGAAGGACGAGCTGCTGCCCGTGGCATACGGCGGCAAGGGCATTGGCGAGATCGCAACGATTCCCACGGCGCCCGCCGTACAGAACGCCTACCGCGCGTTTGACGGCAAGCTGCGTCCAGATCTGCCCATGGTGGATACGCCCTACAGCCGCGTCCGCAACCGCGGGTAGGGTAGGGCGCGGGCGGTCATTGCTGACGAGCTGTTCGCGCTCAACATCAACTGCATATGCTGTACCTTTGGCCCTAGCTCCATCGCGAGTCGGGGCCTTTTGTTTGGAGCGCCTCCGCATGCGGAAGCTGCGTCCCAGATTTCGGCTACAGAATGGGACGTACTTTCCGGACGGGGCTTCAAACGGAAACTGTATCCCAGATTCGACGCTCAGAATGGGATTCGTTTTCCGGTAGAGGCCTCAAATGGAAAGTGCGTCCCGGAATTTGGTTCTAGAGTGGGATGCGTTTTCCGGTTGGAGCTTCAAACGGAAAGTGCATCCCGGAATCCGCGCCTGGAATGGGACACACTTTCCGGAACAGCCCTCAACCGGAAACTGCGACCCGGAATCGACGCTCGGAACGGGATGCGCTTTCCCTTGGGGCTCTCAGCGGAAAATGTATCCCGGAATCAGGCCTCGGAGTGGGATGCACTTTCCGGAACGGTCCTCAACCGGAAACTGTGTCCCAGAATCGACACTCGGAACGGGATATGCTTTCCGGAACGGCCTTCAAGCGGAAATTGCATCCCGTTCTGAGCCTTCATTCCGGGACGCGCTTTCCGCTAGGCCCGCCATCTGGAAAGCGCATCCCGTTTTGAGCGTCCAGGCTGGGACACGCTTTCCGCGGGAGTGGCTGTTGGGAAAACGCGGCCCAGATAGGGGGGGATGCGACCCGGCAATGCGTGGCTCAACAGCCCCTACAGCTCTACCTCGTTGAGCCATGTCGGCAGCGCGGTCTGCCAGATGCCTGCCGTCTGCAGCTTTTTGACGAGCATTCCTGCCGAGCGGACCTCGTTCATGGTAAAGCGCAGCAGAGGATGGCCGTAGAGCGATAGGTGCGCCTCGCGCTGTCGTTCGGCAACGAGCGCCTCGGCGGTGGTGCGTCCGGCCAGCATGGTCTGGTCGGTATATTTGATCAGCCCATCGAGTTCTCCCAGTGTGAGTTCTCGCGCCTGGCGCTCCCAGGCAAAGTCCGTTCGTATGGGCTTGGCCGAATCGAAGGGGTCCGTCAACTCGTATTGAAGCCAGTCGGGCGCAAAGCCCGTCTCGATCATGACGGCTCGGGCGACCGATTCCCCGCCGCTCTCGGCGCGGGCGTCGGCATATCGAAGCGTTGTGAGGGCCGTACGAATCGCGTGGCCATTGCGGGCAGTCGCTCGTTGCTCGACGGCCTCCATCAGCTGTTCCCGCGCAAGGCCGAGCTTTAAGATTGCCGAATCGGCAATGGGCATGCCGTCAGCAAAACCGGTTTGCAGCAGGCAATCTGTGGCCGTTTGGATGGGCGGCGTTACCGATATGCCGGCTCTGCGTATTGCTCCGGCCGGTTCAATCTGGTGTCGCTGAATATGTGCGCCCGGACGAGCCGACGGCTTTGTCGAGCTGCAGACATGCACGACATTCAGGTGTCGCCACGAGACCTCGAGCCCCAGCAGGCAGGCGGCCGAAAACGAGCAGAACGTCCAATCGGGGTGGATGATCGCAAGGGCGCGAATAATCTCGCAATGACGCTGCGCCCGGTTGAGTTCATCCCAGCGCATTTTACGCGCGAACAGTCCCGGCATGGGCGAGACGACCATGTCGCCGATGCGCCGAAGGAGCGCTTTTCGGATCGCCGTGCTCGGAGGAATCAGACAGCGCCCCTCTTGTTCGGCTTGGGTGAGTAGTTGATCGATGAGTTGGTCATTGCAATGGGTCATGAGCTACCGCCTCCTTTTGGGTAGCAAAAACGTACCAGCTGGAACTTGCCGCTCAGCTGACCAAAAGCTGACCAAAATCTAACCATGCAGGTAGATGGCCTGTTTTCGGCGACTTTTTTACATCCGAATCGGTGGGCGGTAATCGGCGACCTTGAACGGTAGCGAGTTATGAAGAATGGGTAAGTTTCGGGACGTGTACTTTTTTGAAAAAGAGCATTCTATCTGCAGTTTCGTGTTTCTGGATCGCATATTTGAAGGCATGTGATAAGGGCTGCGGATCGCTGTCTTGTATCTGCGGAAACTGTGACCCGGAATTGCCGCTCGGAATGGGATTCGTTTTCCGGATCAGCCCTCAACCGGAAACTGCGTCCCGGAATTCGGCTCCAGAGTGGGATGCCGTTTCCGAATCGGCCCTCAAACGGAAATTGCATCCCGGAATGAGCGCTCAGAATGGGATGTATTTTCCGGTAGAAGTTTCAGCGGAAACCGCATCCCAGAATTCAGGCTCAGAACGGGACGCGCTTTCCGGATGGCATGCTTGGCGTAAAAACTACATTGGAAGTAGCGTAAAATCCGCATTGAGAATGGCGTAATTTCGCATATCGCGTGATCGCCCGAGCTCGCATACGGCCTTTTGCGAGCTCTTGCCATGAACGAGAGCCAGGCTGTCACGTACAAGACGCTCATAAAGGACGCCTCGTACGGTGAGGCGGGCCCCGACGAGAGGACCATCGCTGCGTACCTGGATCTCTTCAACAGGCTCAAGCTGACCGAGGACCTGTGCGGTTGGGAGCCGCCCATGCGCTCGAAGGCCCGCGTTCGCGTGCGCCCCAAGCGCTACTTCTGTGACCCGTCACTTGCGGCGGCGTTGCTGGGGGCTGCCCCTGAGCGGCTGCTTGGCGATATGCAAACGCTGGGGATGCTCTTTGAGAACCTCGTCCTGCGCGACGTGCGCGTGTTCCTTTCCACCTACGGCGGTGTCGACAACAGTGTCCATTATTTCCGAGATGAGAAGGGCCTTGAGGTCGATCTGATCGTTGAGCACGACGGGCGCTGGGGAGCCATCGAGGTCAAGCTGAGTGATGCGAAAGCAGACGATGGAGCGAGAAATCTCAAGGCGCTGGAGAGGAAAGTGCTCTCCAATCCTGCCACCCAGAATGCCGCGCCGGCGTTTTTGGCGGTCGTGGTTGGAAAGGGGAGCATTGCCTACACACGCGACGACGGCGTGGCGGTGATTCCCATGGCGGCACTTGGGGCGTAGTGGTTTTGCGGGCGTGCCGTGCTTCCTTTACCGAAAATCCATTTGGTAAACCAGATGCTCGCGGATAGAATAAAGTTGACGGCAGCCCAAGGGTGATAGCTGGGCAGCGCCGTTGCTTGGTCAAGAGGTCAGTGCCTTAATGGCAGCGACTTGTTATGCTTCGAATGCTGCTTGAGTGCCTCGGAAAGTTCGATAAGCGCCGTGAAGAGCGAGACCAAAGCAACCAAGAGCTCTGTGAGCTCTGATGGGCCCGGGATGACCTCTGATTCAAGTCACCGGGCCTCAATCTTTTTCATCCATTTGAATAAAGTGGGCGGCGCTCTTGGGGCCGTCTGCATGGCGTGCGCCCGGCGCATGGCATTGCGCTCCGATTTCATGTCCGCACGGGCGGCTATCCTTACGGTAATGTAGCCGCTTATGTAACAAGCGGCAGGCAACGGAGAAAGGCCCTAACCGTGTCAGCTGAAAAGACGCCGTGCATCTCGGCTATCGATACGACGAACTTTGCGCGCCAGATCGTGCTGGACTTTGAGTTTGCGCCGGTGCCAAAGCAGCGCCAGCGCCGTGGACTGCGCAACGAGATTATCGAGGTCGGCGCCGTCAAGCTCGATTACCACGGCAACGTTATGGGCGAGTTCTCGCAGTTTGTGCAGACGGAATTTACCGAAGGCGTTGCGTATCCCGTCCGCGAGCTTACGGGGATATCGGCTGTGGACACCGCGATGGCCGATCCGCTCTATGTGGTGATCAAAAGGCTCGGCGATTGGATCGGTCGCTACTCCGCCCAGATAGTTTGCTGGAGCGGGACGGATCGTCGACAGCTTTTGACCGAGTGCCAGGCAAAGCACATCGACCTTTCAGCATTTCCTACGGACTGGGCCGACCTGCAGGCGTTTTACACCTCGATCATGGACGTGGGCAGCCATGGGCGCGTCTCGTTGGGCGACGCGGCAACGTGGTTTGGCATCGAGTTTGACGAGTCGACGGGCCACGCCCACAGCGCCCTGGCCGATGCGCGCGTGACCGCCAAGCTGCTCAAGCAGATGATGGACGGGAACTACCGCGTGAGCCCGCGCGCCCAGGAAGTCCGCCAGCGTTGGGGGATGGGCGAGCGAGCCCAGACGCGTCTCTCCAACAAGTGCCCCGAGCTGGGCGACCTTCTGCTGAAGCTGAAGGCGGAGGGGAGGTAGGAGGCAGACAGCCATCCGGAGGCGTCTGATCGGCGGCCCCTCGGGGCTTGCCCGTATCGTAGGCAATGCGCCGAATGCTCGCCATCGAAATTTATCGATGACCTATTGCAGACTGTAATGGGCCTGAGCCATCCCGGGGAAATTGCCGCGTGACCTATAATGTTTGGAACAGTTAAATGCGCTTTTTGCAATTGTGCAGATAGGTTTTGCTATGGTTTTCGATAAAGAGGCTTCGTTCGAAGAAGCGGTCATAACCGTGCTAAAGCAGCACGGCTGGGACGACGCGGGGGGCGTGCTTCGCTATCCCACCGAGCAGGACCTCATCGACAACTGGGCGAAGATTCTGTTCCAGAACAACGCCGACATAGACCGCCTGAACGGCTGCCCGCTCACCCAGGGCGAGATGGCGCAGGTCATCGAACAAATCGAAACGCTCAAGACCCCACTCGCACTCAACGGGTTCATCAACGGAAAGACCGTCGCCGTCACGCGCGACAACCCCGACGACACACTTCACCTGGGCAAGGAGGTGAGTCTGAAGATTTATGATCGTCAGGAGATCGCAGCCGGCCAGAGCCGCTACCAGATAGCTCAGCAGCCGGTTTATCCTGCGAAGAACAAGATCCTGAACGACCGCCGTGGAGACCTGTGCCTGCTCATCAACGGCATGCCGGTCATCCATATCGAGCTCAAGCGCAGCGGCATCCCCGTCAGCCAGGCCACTGGTCAGATTGAGAAGTATGCCCACGAGGGCGTGTTCACGGGGCTCTTCCGCCTGACGCAGATCTTCGTGGGGATGACCCCCGACGAGGCGCGCTATTTCGCCAACCCTGGCACGGGCGCGTTCAACCCGAACTTCTTCTTCCACTGGGAAGACTTCAACAACGAACCCGTCTGCGCGGGCGACAAACCCGGAACCGACGAATGGAAACGCTTCACCTCCACGCTGCTTTCCATTCCAATGGCGCACCAGCTCATTGGCTTCTACACCGTGGCCGACAGTTCGGACGGCTGCCTGAAAGTTATGCGCAGCTACCAGTACTACGCAGCCTCCGCCATATCCGACAAGGTGCGCAGGTGCAAATGGGACGAGAGACCCAAGAGCAGCACCCCGGGGCGCCCCGGCGGTTACATATGGCATACCACCGGCTCCGGCAAGACCATGACGAGCTTCAAATCTGCCCAGCTCATAGCCGACTCGCACGACGCCGACAAGGTGATCTTTCTCATGGACCGCATCGAGCTGGGTACGCAGTCGCTCTCCGAGTACCGCGCGTTCGCAGACGACGCCGACGACGTGCAGGGGACCGAGAACACGCAGGTGTTGAAGTCGAAGCTCGCGAGCGACGACCCCAAGAACCGCCTCATCGTGACCTCTATCCAGAAGATGAGCAACGTGAAGGCCGGCGAGGGCAGAATCACCCAGGCGGAACTCAACCGCCTGGCCTCCAAACGGATCGTGTTCGTCATCGACGAGTGTCACCGCTCCACCTTCGGCGAGATGCTCCAGGACATACGCCGCGCGTTCCCCAACGCGCTGTTCTTCGGCTTCACAGGTACGCCGATTCTCGACGAGAACCAGAAGAAGGGCTCCACCACCGCCATGGTGTTTGGCGAGTGTCTGCACCGTTACAGCATCGCAGACGGCATCCGCGACGGCAACGTCCTGGGCTTCGACCCATATATGGTGACGACCTTCGACGACCACGACGTGCGCGAAGCGGTCGCCCTAGAGCAAGCGAAAGCCGCAACAGTAGCCGAAGCCATCTTCGACGATCGAAAGAGCAAGGTCTTCTACTACTATATGGACTCGGCAAAGGTCCCCATGGGACCGATGGTCGACAGCGCCGGCAACCACATCAAGGGCATCGAGGATTTCCTCACCCGCGCCCAATACTGGCCCAACACTCCGCACCACGAAAAGGTCGTAGAGGACATCCTGCGCCGTTTTCCGGTGCTCTCCCATGGCAACAAGTTCCATGCAATCTTGGCGACGAGCTCCATCCCGGAGGCGATCGACTATTACCGAGCCTTCAAGGAACGCGCCCCGCAGATGAAGGTGACCGCCCTTTTCGACCCGAGCATTGACAACAATCCCGGCTCTACGGTGAAGGAAGATGCCCTGGTCAAGCTCATAGAAGACTACAACAAGGCATACGGCCAGGAGTTCACCATCCCCACCTGGGCCGCCATGAAGAAGGACATCTCGGCGCGCCTGTCTCACAAGAAGCCCTACGTCAACGTCGACTCCAACCGCGAGAGCCGCATCGACCTGCTCATCGTGGTGGACCAGATGCTCACGGGCTTCGACTCCAAATGGCTCAACACGCTCTACCTCGACAAGGTCATCGACTACGAGAGCATCATCCAGGCGTTCAGCCGCACGAATCGCCTGTTCGGCCCCGACAAGCCCTTCGGCACGATCCGCTATTACCGTCATCCCCACACCATGAAGGGCTACATCGAGGCCGCGGTGAAGCTGTACTCGGGCGACCGCCCGCTCGACATGTTCGTGCAGAAGCTCCCGGACAATATCGCGCTGATGGACGCGCGCCTTCAGGAGATACTCATGGTCTTCGAGGCAGCTGGCGTAGGGGACCTCTCCAAGCTCCCCGCATCGCAGGAAGCCAGGCGTAAGTTCGCCAAGGAGTTCGTCGAGCTCAGCGAGTTCCTCGAGGCCGCGAAGGTGCAGGGCTTCACATGGGAGCAGGACACCTATGAGTTTGAGGAGGAGCCGGAGGAAGGCGAGCCGAGGGGCAAGTCCTTCTTCGTGCAACCGGTCATCGACGAGCGGACCTATCTTATTCTCGTGCAGCGCTACAAGGAGTTGTTCGCAGGAGGGGGCGGGCCTGGCGACGCGCCCGAAGCGCCCTACGAGCTCGATGGTCATATAACCGAGATCGACACGGGGCTCATAGACAGCGACTACATGAACGCGAACTTCGAGAAGTGGCTGAAATGCCTTGAGCAGGACGACGAGGGTCTTGCCGCCGCGCGCGAGGAGCTCCACCGATCGTTCGCGTCCCTAAGCCAGGATGACCAGCGCTTCGCCGAGCTGTTCCTTCACGACGTCGAGCGAGGGGACGTCGCCCTGGAAGACGGCAAGACGTTGAGGGATTACATCACGTCCTATGCCCGCAAGGCGAAAAACGCTCAAGTCGAGCGAATCGTCGAGGCGCTCGGCATAGACGGCGAGCTGCTTGCCACCATGGCCGCGCTTGACCTGACGGAATCGAACATTAACGAGTTCGGGCGCTTCGACGATTTGAAGGACTCGGTGGACAAGGCGCGCGCCAAGGCCTTCTTTGAGCAGAAGGAAGGCAAGACGCTTCCCCTGTTCAAGGTGAACACCCGTGCGGCGGCGCTGTTGAAGAAGTTCATCCTGGAAGGCGGCTTCGACATCGACGAATGAGCGGCTTTTTTGAACAGGCGAAATCGAAAGTTTGTCTATCTGAGGGGACGCATGCGACCATGCGTCCCCTCGTTTCAACTTGGGAACAGCGTAAGTTGGGGGAAGTTGCTCATCGAGTGATCCGGAAAAATGAGGGCAACCAGTCCGACCTTCCCCTCACCATCTCGGCTCAGCATGGGCTTGTGGACCAGCGCGACTACTTCAACAGCCAAGTCGCTAGCCGTGATATGAGCGGGTATTACTTGCTGGAGAACGGAGAGTTCGCCTACAACAAGAGTACTTCGGCCGACAGTCCATGGGGAGCGATTAAACGCCTTACCAAGTACGAAAAGGGCTGCTTATCTACGCTGTACATCTGCTTCAGGCTCGATCAAGGAGACCCTGAATTCTTGGTAACGTATTACGAGACGAATCGTTGGCATGGTGCGGTTCAGATGATTGCTGCTGAAGGCGCACGAAATCACGGGCTGCTTAATATCGCGCCAGACGATTTCTTTGAAACCGCGCTCACTTTGCCATGCTCAACTGAAGAGCAAAGGCAAATCGGATGCTTCTTCACTCAATTGAATTCCCTCATCACCCTTCATCAGCGTGAGCCAACTCACATGATGAAAGAGGGTAAAAATGCCAATCGGTATCAATGAAGAATCTCTTTTCTGCGACTACTACTCGCAATGGATTAGCGTCTACAAAGAAGGGGCCATCCGTGAGGTCACCATGGGAAAGTACCGGCTCACGCAGTCTTGGCTCGCCAAGCTGATTCCAGACCTCAAGATAAAAGATCTCGACCGGACCTCGTACCAGCAGCTCATCAATGGTTACGCAGAACACCACGAGCGCCAGACAACCATGGACTTCCACCATCAGCTTAAGGGGGCGATCCTTGATGCAGTTGACGAAGGGCTCATTCCCCGCGACCCTACGCGCAAGGCCATCATCAAAGGGAAACAGCCGCGGGCGAAAAAGATCAAGTATCTCAACCAGTTTGAGCTTCATGCCATGCTCGGCGACCTTGACTTATCAGGCGGGCCGAGTTGGGATTGGCTTATTCTGATAGTCGCTAAAACGGGCTTGCGTTTCTCCGAGGCCCTTGGGCTTACTCCCGAGGACTTTGACTTCGCCCATCAAACACTCTCGGTGAACAAGACCTGGGATTACAAGAACGGTGGCGGATTCGTCCCCACGAAAAACGCCTCATCGATGCGGAAGGTTCAACTCGACTGGCAACTCATCATGCAACTTTCTGGACTGCTCAAAGACCTTCCGCCGACCGAGCCCATATTTGCGAAGGGAAAGGTCTATAACTCGACGGCTAACAGCGTTTTGGCGCGCCACTGCAAAAATGTTAGCGTGCCCACCATATCCGTCCATGGACTGCGACATACGCACGCATCACTTCTGCTGTTCGCCGGCGTCTCGATCGCCAGCGTATCCCGAAGGCTCGGCCATGCAAGCATGACCACCACTCAGGAAACCTATCTGCATGTCATTCAAGAGCTCGAGAACAAGGACATTGACATCGTCATGAGGGCTCTTTCGACTCTTATTTAACCTGTATCAGCAAACCGTGGCTCACGCTGATGAAGGGTGATGAGACTGTCGAGGCAGTCAAATTGCTCGCCGATAAGTCTCTGTTCATCTACCGAAGGCATACTGATTCCGCTCTTCAATAATTTATCGAAGAAGAAATAGAGCCTGACACCACCTTCTTGTAACATTTCGATTTGCTGTGTAAACAACCGCGTTTTGAACCAATGCCAAAGAAAATGATCGTCACAGGTGTCGTCAGCCCGGAAGACTTCATAGAGAGAGCTAACGATTACATTTCCGCCGGTAGATTGATAGCCAATTGAACCAACATTGATTCTGGCGGGGTTGTAAGCAAAGCTATTCGGCTCAACAATCCAATAGCTTGTTTTATCGGCCTCGCGCATCGTTCCGCCGTTTTCGAACTGTTTATCCTGAGGGACGAAGCCGCGATCGTTAGTCACAGAATAGCTAGGTAGATCGAGATTCTCCGAGTTCCTGATTCCAGATGCGGTGACAAAATCAGCAAACTTACGCTGTTCCCAAGATGGAGTCGTTCAATTTGGATAACCGCTTGGGAACAGCGTAAGTTGGGGAGATTATTCTTCGAAAGCAATGAGCGCTCATCGTCAATGGAGATCCTATCTGTCAGTGTGGCTAAAGGAATATATCCCGCATCAGAATCGGATAGGGATACAAATCCGGGTGCGAGCCTTGCGAATTACAAAGTGGTTCACAAGGGTGACGTTGTCTACAACAGTATGCGAATGTGGCAGGGCGCAGTTGGGTCAAGTGATTACGATGGCATTGTTAGCCCAGCTTACGTAGTCGCTAGACCTGCCATCGAGCTAGACCCAACTTGCTTTGGCTATCTTCTGAAGCGGCCTGAGATGTTATATAAATATCTGTGCGATTCGCAGGGAAACTCGAAAGATACCCAAACTCTGAAATACAACAGATTCGCGGATATCGAAGCCACAATGCCAGCAAATCTCGAAGAGCAACGGGTGATTTCAGCTTGTCTGGGACGCGTTGACGCCCTCATCACCCTTCATCAGCGTAAGCGCTGATACCGTGGCTTATGCGGGTATCTTTCTTGGGAACAGCGTAAGTTGGGCAACTGTGGGACAACCTATGGCGGTTTGACCGGCAAAACCAAAGAAGATTTCGGTCACGGCAGCGCAAGGTTCATCCCGTATACCAATGTCTTCGATAACCCATTGACGGACACGAAGCGGCTCGAGGCAGTCGAAATTGATTCGAGCCAAAACCAGGTTGCGTATGGTGACGTGTTCTTTACTGTGTCATCTGAAACGCCGGATGAAGTCGGAATGTCCTCTGTTTGGCTCTCTGACCAGGAAGATGTTTACCTCAACAGCTTCTGTTTTGGTTACAGGCAAGATTCAACGTTTGATCCGCATTACCTTGCTTATATGCTCAGATCAAGTTCGGTGCGTTCCAATCTCACTCTGCTGGCTCAGGGGATCTCTAGGTTCAACATCTCCAAAAACAAGGTGATGGAGTTGAACGTTCCTGTTCCTTCTGCGGTAGAGCAGAAGCAGCTTGGCCAATACTTTACCAAGCTCGACAACCTTATCACCCTTCATCAGTGACAGCAGTAAGAAGGCGATAACGTCTTGTGTCTCGGCCGCAAATAGTAAAAACCGTCGATTCGGCTAATGAGAATCGACGGTTTCAGGGATCACAGAGCGATGTCTGTGTCAAAAAACTAAACGAACATCTTGTCTAAAAGCGATTTCTTCGTATTCTTCAGTAAATCCAACTTACGCTGATGAAGGGTGATGAGGTCGTCGAGTTGCTTGAACATAGACCCTATTGCAGTCTGCTCATCCTTTGAAGGAAAAGCGAATTCTCCAGCCGCCAGACCTTTTCCAGATATCTCTAGGAAGGTTGATCCAGAAGCTTTCTGTTCAGCGAACTTCTTGATTCGATCGGTCATGGAGTAGACGAAATACACATCGGTATCATCGTTCACGACTAAAGACTGGAAGCCTTGGTTTGTGCATGCTGACCTGCGAAGAATCGCTGTATTGCCAATGCCCGCGCGACTTGTGAAGAGAATTGTTTTACCAGCTGGAAGCAATGTTGCCGAGCAGCTATCGTAACCAGCCTGGGTTATCCTTCGAACACTTCTGTCGGCGTACACCTGCTCACCTAATTCGGCGGGTGAATACCAATCTATATCGCCATCCCAGTACGCATCGTTATTGGTGCTCGGCGTGCCGCCGCCCACAATAGTGGCGACATCTCCCAACTTACGCTGTTCCCAAGGGTCAGTGAAACCCTTAAAGCGGATTTCGGGCTCGGTCTCGCCGGGTTTCGGAAACATCTTGTCGAGCATCGACTTCTTCACCGTACACAGCTTGTCGTACTTACGCTGATGAAGGGTGATGAGGTTGTCGAGAGACCGCAATGTCATCCCAATTTGCTGCTGTTCCGTTCTAGAAGGAAGCATCAATTGATAATCTGCGTATTCCTGCGCATTGACGCCGGGCTGGCCGGACCGCTGCGAGGTTATGGCAACGTACTTCTTGTAGGCATCGGTCAAAGTTGCCTGATAGACGAATTCGGGGTCAGCACTTTCTTCGATTCGTGCGCGAATCAAGAATCCAGCAAAGTAGACCGTTCCATCGTATTGCCTGTACAGATAGGTTTTTCCAACACTTGCGCCCGTACGAGCGAAGAGCAAATCGCCTTCCTCCAGTAAATAATCTGCACTGATTGCAAGGTCAGCCAACGGAGTTGTAAGATCGCTTTTTAAGAACTCGTGTGTTGCGTCGTCAATGTCGGTGATGCGAAGATATTTGTTTTTACCGTCATATTCAGTTGCGGCTGCATTCAAACCGTAATCAAACGAAGCCGCAATGCTGCCCAACTTACGCTGTTCCCAAGGGTCAGTGAAACCCTCAAAGCGGATTTCTGGGGTATTTTGTTTCTCTGCCATGCTACTCACCGCCCAACAGCTTGCGCAGCTCGGCGATGCCAGCCATGTCGTACTCATTGCCCGTAAGCTGGCCCAGCATGTCTGCTAGCTGGCTTTCTGCATCATCTATCTGGTTGCACACGTCCGAGTAGGTTGTCGCGTATTTGGCGTTGAGCGCAGCTACCTTCGCGATGAAGTCGCTCACAACGGTTTCGGGAAGAGCCAGAAGCTCGGCCTGCAACGGCTCTATCCACTTGGCAACCAATAGATCGTCGCGCTGGGCATCGGTCAGGCCCTCGATGACTTCCTTGGTCGCCTCCTCAAGAGCCACTCTCGCTTCCTTGTTTGCTTTCTTGAGGCTTTTCTCCTCATCGAACAGCGCCTGTGCACGAACCAGACCTTGCTCGAAATCGTTTTCGGGGTGCTTTCCGATAGCCTTCACAGCCTTCTTGAGCTCAGTCGCTACAAACGAACCTTCGTCGTTGACAGCAGCGGAAGACCCCTTGTCCTCCTCGTCAAAGCTCTCGAGAATCTCGTCTATTTCCTGCGATATCTCGCCTAGACGGGAATCACGGGAACTAATCTCCTTGACGTCTTCGGCAAGCAGGTGCTCTTGCACAAGCGCAAACGGCAGGATTCGGCCAGTCCAGCCGTCCTGTACCTCGACGTCTTTGCCGTTCTTCTTCTTGACCACCATGTTCGGGTCTACCTTGCGCACGGCGGTTTTCCCCTCAGTCTGGATGATCTCCAAATCGCCGGAGATTCCCACCCAGGCATCGTCGAGCGCCTGGTAGGCGTCGTAGCCGTCGACCAGGGCCATGCCCGCCAGCGCGTCTTTCAATAGCGCCGCGATGACCTCTTCCTCCGCCACGGTATCAACTTCATCGGCGCCGTCTACCAAGCGGCTTCGCAGCGTGGCAGGTAAATGGCTTATCGCATTACGGTATCCGTCCAGAAAGGCACGGACGTCGGTATTTTCCTTTGCCGCTTGCGCAACATCGTCGGTCGCGGGCACAAGACACGATCCACCTGCGTCGCGGTAGAGTTGCCCTTTGAGGCTCGGCCATACCTTCCAATAGCGCTCGAGCGCGTCGACCTCGGCCTTCGGCACACCGCCGAACATGGTGGCATACACGTCCCAGCTTTCGGCGGCCGTGCTCGAGTCCACATAGCGCGGGATGTTGAGGTTATAGTCGTTGGCGCGGATCTCGTCGATGGGAACCAGGCGGCTGAACTTGTCGACACTCGCGTTCGTTGTCACAGCGTCGACAATACGCTTGATGTCGCTTGCCCGCAGCTTGTTGTTCTTGCCTTCTTTCACGAAGTGCTTGGAAGCGTCCACCACCAAGACGTCGCTCGTCTCGCGCTGCTTGCGCAGCACCATGATGATGGTGGGGATGCCCGTGCCGAAGAAGATGTTAGCAGGAAGACCTATGATGGCCTGGATATGGCGGTTCTCCACCAAGTTTTTTCGGATGGTGCCTTCCTCGCCGCCGCGGAACAGCACGCCGTGCGGCAAGACGATGCACATGATGCCGTCGGGGCGCAGGTGGTATAGGTCGTGCAGCAAAAAGGCGTAGTCTGCCTTGGACTTGGGCGCCACACCGAACTTGAAGCGCGGGTCGAGCTCCTTGTCTTCCGGATCCCAGTTCTGGGAATAGGGTGGGTTCGACACCACGGCATCAACGAACAGCGGGTCGTAGGTCTCGTCCTTGTTCTCCACCGTGTCGAACCACGGCCAGTCGTCCTCGAGCGTGTCGCCGTTTCTGGCCACGATGTTGTCGGGAAGGATGCCGCGCATCACCAGGTTCATGCGCGTGAGATTGTAGGTGTTCTCCTTAAGCTCCTGAGCGTAGTACTTGATGGAGTCCGGGTCGCCATTGCGGCGCGCCACAGCCTTGCCGATATTGATGAGCAGCGATCCCGAGCCGCTCGTGGGGTCGTAGATGGTGATGTTCTCGCGTCCGGCCAGGTGCCACGAGACTATCTCGCTCATAAGCATGGACACCTCGTGCGGCGTGTAGAACTCGCCGGCCTTCTTGCCGGCGTTGGCGGCGAAGTTGCTGATGAGGTACTCGTAGATGAAGCCGAGCACATCATAGTCCTGGCGACCGTCCATCGGGATGTCCTTGATGAGGTAGATGAGATCGCGAGCGGCCTTGGACTGGCTCCGTGCGTCGGTGCCGAGTTTGGAGAGACCGGTCTGCAGCGTGTCGAAGATGCCGTCGAAGACACGCTTGCGGGCGGGATCGATGTTGCGGCTAAAGGCAGAGAGGGCGTCGCGAACGTTCGAAATCTCGAAGTCGCCGCCTTTGGCGACCCAGGTGGAGAAGAGGTTCTCGTAGGCGATGAAGTAGCCGCACTCGCCCTTGACAAACTCGACCGTTTCTTCGTCGTCTTCCACGAGGCTCGGCAAATCCTCCTCGGCGAAATCACGTGCCTTCAGGCGGGTGACTTCGGTCTCGGAGAGGAACTTGTAGAAGATGAAGCCCAGGATGTAATCCTTGTATTCATTTGCCTCGATTTTCGAGCGCATCTTGTTGGCGGATTCCCATATCTTTGATGCCAATTGCTGCTTGTTCATCTAGTTTTCCTCGCTTCTATAGACTTGGTTGAGCGTTTCTCCGTCGTCGCTTACCCATTCGGTCCAGCCGTTCTGGCTGCCGCCGAGCACGAACACCGCCGCGGCGCTGGGCGTCGGGAACTCGAGATCTCTGGCGAGCTCTGCGATACCGCCCGAATCGCTGAAGATCTCCCTGCGCGCGGCCGCGACGGCCGCGTTTTTCAGCACGGGTCTCGAGAGGTTCACTTTCGAGCCAGCGAGCACGGTGAAGTGCCCGGTGGCCTTGTCGTAGCGTCCCGCCCCGCGTATGCCGTTCTTCTTCGTGTGGAAGACCGCCGGCGCACCAGCCGGACCCTGGTCGACCCTATCGAGGTCGTACCCCAGAGCTGCCATCCTGAAGAGGATCCTATCGTGCAGGCGTTCGACGGCCTCTTCCTTGTACGGGTCGATGTAGGGCTTGGGCGTCGCCGAGTTGTCGGTCTCGTACGAGCCGTGGGTACGCACGTAGTCGATGGCCTTCGCCTCGAGAACGTCCAGTGCATCCCTGCTGATGTTCTGGTCGTCATCGAGGAACATAACGGCCTTGTTCCAGAACTCCTTTTTCGCCTTGTGCGCGTCGAGC
This sequence comes from uncultured Collinsella sp., assembly GCA_902496845.1. Taxonomy (GTDB): domain Bacteria; phylum Actinomycetota; class Coriobacteriia; order Coriobacteriales; family Coriobacteriaceae; genus Collinsella. The sequence continues at coordinate 2,232 of CABVCJ010000023.1, read as the reverse complement.
CGGGCGATGCCCTGGGTCGTCTGCCCCGCGTAGACGCGGCTCACGTTGCCGTGGTCCTCGTCGAGCAGGTAGTAGACGCCGCGCTGCGGGATGTTCGGCAGCGACTTCGCCTCGGCGAGGTCTTCCCTCGGAACGACGACGGTCACAAGCGACTCGCCGTCGATGCGGCAGATGCGGATGCGGTCCGGCTGCGCGCCTATGAGCTGGACGGTGAGAGTCTTGACCCGGATCATGCTCACGCCCCCTTCTTCGCGAGCTCTTCAATCATGCACGTGCGCACGAAGGCGGAGAAGCTCATGCCCCGCAGGGCCGCCTCTTCCTTCGCAGCGTCGCGCAGGGTATCGGGGATGCGAAGGGTCACGGAGACCTGGTCGCCGTCCACCAGGAAGCTCCTGATCTCGGTCTCGTCGGGGTTGCTCTTGATGAGTTGCTTGTAGCTATCGGGCATCTGCGCTCCCATCGCTCGAAATGCAATACAAATGCGTTTACAGAATTATAGCGTTGCATTGCTGGCGACTGTTGAGGCGAACGGGTGAACGGCAATATGGTCAGGCGTGGAATCAAAGAGTCAGGCAGGGACAATCCTGCCAACAACGTTGTCTCGGTCTCGCGTGGCGGGTGCGTTTGCCTACGCCATCGCGATCCCGCGTGCCGCGCTCAGCAGCTCGTACTCCCTCTGGCTCCACTGACGCAGCTCGGCCGCGTCGACGGCGTTGCGGCACAGGTCCAGAAACACCTCGGCGCCTTCGCAGAAGCACTCGCGTGCAAAAGCGCCCGATCCGTCCGCAACGCAAACGCCGTCGGCGAAGAGCATCCAACTGGACGGCTCACTAGAGTTATCTCCGAGCAACTTGATCTGCAGTACGTGAGGGTCTCCGGCAACGCAGAGCTCTTCCTCGAGCGCCTGCACCGTAAGGCGCATCTGATGGGAGAGGCTGCTCTTGACCATGGCCGAGGCATAGCCGCTCGGCTTGTCCAGGAAATGCATTCGTTTTGGCTTGGCTGCCAGATTGTGGAAGTTGCGCTCGCTGCGCACGGAGAAATTGTCCATACGGACTCCTTTCATCGATGTTGGCAGGGCCACCGTGCCTCTTGGCCGGTTGGCGTCGGGATCGTGGAGCCAACTCTCTACCCCGACTCTGGATAAAACGCGCCCGCTCCTTGCGGGCACGATGGAGTCTATCAGCGCGCGCGGACAGAAATCAAGCGCCGTCTGCGAAATGACGTGCAAGCGACGCTTGATTGTGCGGCAATTATTCGGCCTAAATTCGGAAAAGTGTCAAAATCGGCCGTAAGAAAGTGCGGAAAAGTGTCGAATCTGACGGTCTCAACATCCGGAAAAGTGTAACCGGATGACAAAACAGCACGTAGAAGCTGGCGCTACATACGGACGCTTCAGCCGCCCCCGACCCTCGCTACTCGTCTCCGTCGTTGGGGTCGCCCTTGAGGGTGTTGATGTCCAGGTGCTGGTTGTCGTTCTCTTTTTGCTGCGTTGCCGATTCGGACGCGGTGGGGCCGCGGAATAGTTGGAATCCCTCAAAGGCGATTACGCCGAGTAGGGCCACGATAATCGCGATAAAGACAATCTTTACTGCTTGGGGAAACTCGGAGAAGTGCGGCGGCTCTTCCTCGGTGTAGTAGTCGGCAAAGCGCTCGTCGTCGGTGCTACGGGTATACGACGGTGCCGATGCGGCCTTTGCGCCGGTCTTGTTGTACTCGGGAGCGGACGCGTCGGCAAATGGGCTGTTATCGTATGCGCTCGATGCGGATCCGTAGCTCTCGGTCTCAATGCGGGAGGCGCGGGGTGCGGCATCAAAGCGATCACCGTGCGCTGCTGCTTCGTTGTAATCGGAGTCGCGCTCCTCGGCAGCTGCAAACAGCGGGTTGACCGGAATATCGAGCGCCGGCATGCCGGCCGAGGTTTCGTCCAAGTCGGCCGCGGCCCAGGAATCGAAGGCAAACTGGCGGTTGGCGAGGTCGTCCAAATCCATAACGGGCGGCTCGAGCTCGGGTTCGGGCTGGGGTTCGGGAGCCGCGTATGTCGGCTGCTGCGGGGTGGCATACGCGGGTGTGCTGCTGGGCGCATGGCGCTGTGTCGCCGCGGCAAGAAACGCCGCCGTCTCGGACGGATCGCTGGTGGGGCGGGGCGCAGGGGCGGCCTGGCGTGGTGCCTGCATGATGGGGCGGGTGGCAAAGTCATCTGCGGGCGCGGATGCCGGTGCGGGCGTCGGT
>CABVCJ010000022.1 GCA_902496845.1 uncultured Collinsella sp. | reverse complement strand
AATGTGGCCTCCGTGCGAGCCAGGACTGTAGAGCAGCAAACTTAACCCCTGGGCCGCCCGGTCCGGGAAACCACCCCCGCGCACAGGAGGGGATTCCTTTTGTGTAGGCTTTGCGGAAATGTGCTCATTTTGGGATACGCCCGGCGGCGTGGTCTGTTGACGGCACAGCTAACGGCACGTATCCTATCGAACTGCGTGTTTCGTAGGGGGATGCTGACCCCTCGATTCAAGCCGTTGCACTTTACAGAAAGCTGGAATCATTCGAGAAGGAGTACGCTTTGCCTACTATTAACCAGCTGGTTCGCCAGGGCCGTCGTTCCGTGCCCAAGAAGTCCAAGAACGCTGCTCTGCAGCACAACTCCCAGAAGCGCGGCGTGTGCACCCGCGTCTTCACCACGAGCCCCAAGAAGCCGAACTCGGCTCTTCGTAAGGTCGCCCGTGTTCGCCTCGTCAACGGCATCGAAGTTACTGCTTACATCCCGGGTGAGGGCCACAACCTGCAGGAGCACTCCATCGTGCTCGTCCGCGGCGGTCGTGTCCGTGACCTCCCTGGTGTCCGTTATCACGTCATCCGTGGCGCCTACGACGCTGCTCCGGTCCAGAACCGTATGCAGGCCCGTTCCAAGTACGGTGCTAAGCGCCCCAAGGCCAAATAAGCCAGATAACGTTTTGATACTTTCGCCGTGTGCCGCCTAAGCGCCGCACGGTAGACACTTAAGGAGATTTCACATGCCGCGTCGTGCAGCAGCTAATCGTCGTGAGGTTCAGCCTGACGCCGTTTACAACAACCGTCTGGTGACTCAGCTCATCAACAAGGTCCTTCTTGACGGCAAGAAGGCCACCGCTGAGCGCATCGTTTACACCGCTTTCGAGATCGTTGCCGAGAAGTCCGAGGGTGGCGACGCTCTCGCTACCTTCAAGAAGGCTATGGAAAACGTCAAGCCCACGCTCGAGGTTAAGCCCAAGCGTGTCGGTGGCGCTACCTATCAGGTCCCGATGGAGGTCAACTCCCGTCGTTCCACCGCTCTGGGTATCCGCTGGATCGTCAACTTCTCCCGCGCTCGCAAGGAGAAGACCATGGCCGAGCGTCTCGCCAACGAGATCCTCGATGCTTCCAACGGCCTGGGCGCTTCCGTCAAGAAGCGTGAGGACGTCTTCAAGATGGCCGAGGCCAACCGCGCGTTCTCTCACTATCGTTGGTAAGTTAAGGTAAGGAACTAACATGGCTAAGCCTAAGTACAAGCTTTCCGATACCCGTAACATCGGCATCATGGCCCACATCGATGCCGGTAAGACCACCACGACCGAGCGTATTCTTTACTACACCGGTAAGACCCACAAGATCGGTGAGGTCCATGAGGGCGCTGCCACCATGGACTGGATGGTTCAGGAGCAGGAGCGCGGCGTAACCATTACCTCCGCTGCTACCACGTGCTTCTGGAACAAGGACGGTAAGGACTACCGCATCCAGATCATCGACACCCCGGGCCACGTTGACTTCACCGCCGAGGTCGAGCGCTGCCTGCGCGTCCTCGATGGCGCTGTCGCCGTCTTCGACGCCGTTGCCGGCGTTCAGCCCCAGTCTGAGACCGTTTGGCGTCAGGCTTCCACCTTTAACGTCCCCCGCATCGCCTTCATCAACAAGTATGACCGCGTGGGCGCTGACTTCTTCAACGCTATCGAGACCATGAAGGATCGTCTCGACGCTAACGCCGTGGCCGCTCAGGTCCCGATGGGCGCCGAGGACAACTTCTGGGGCGTCATCGACCTGGTCACCATGACTGCATGGGACTTCAAGGCCGACGAGAAGGGTATGACCTACCCCGAGCCGATGGACGAGATCCCGGCTGAGTTCGCCGACATCGCTGCCACCAAGCGCGAGGAGCTCCTCGACGCTGCTGCCAGCTTTGACGACGAGCTCATGGAGAAGATCCTCATGGAGGAGGACTTCACCGTCGAGGAGCTCAAGGCCGCTCTGCGCAAGGGCGTTCTGGCCAACGAGCTCAACCTCGTCTTCGTGGGCTCCGCCTACAAGAACAAGGGCGTTCAGGAGCTGCTCGACGCTGTCGTCGACTACCTGCCCAGCCCGCTCGACGTTGAGGCCGTCACCGGTACCGATCCGGACACCGGCGAGGAGATCCAGCGTCATCCTTCCTTCGACGAGCCCTTCTCCGGCCTGGTCTTCAAGATCATGACCGACCCGTTCGTCGGTAAGCTCACCTATGTCCGCGTTTACTCCGGCCGCGCCGAGTCCGGCTCCTACGTGGTCAACGCTTCCAACGGTCAGCGCGAGCGCCTCGGCCGCATCCTCGAGATGAACGCCGCCGAGCGTATCGACCGTGACGACGCTGCCGCCGGCGACATCGTCGCTTGCGTCGGCTTCAAGAACTCCACCACCGGTGACACCCTGTGCGAAGAGGGCAAGGAGATCGTCCTCGAGAAGATTGAGTTCGCTAAGCCCGTTATCGACGTTGCCATCGAGCCCAAGACCAAGGCCGAGCAGGACAAGATGTCCCTGGCTCTGACCAAGCTCGCCGAGGAGGACCCGACCTTCCAGGTGTCCACCAACCACGAGACCGGCCAGACCATCATCGCCGGCATGGGCGAGCTGCACCTCGAGATCATCGTCGACCGTCTGCTCCGCGAGTTCAAGGTTGACGCTAACGTTGGTAAGCCCCAGGTTGCCTACCGCGAGACCGCTGGTCACGACGTCGAGAAGGCTGAGGGCAAGTTCGTCCGTCAGTCCGGCGGTCGCGGTCAGTACGGCCACGCCGTCATCAAGCTCGAGAAGATGGAGGAGGGCTTCGGCTACGAGTTCGTCAATGCTATCGTCGGCGGCGTCGTGCCCAAGGAGTACATCCCGTCCATCGACAAGGGCATTCAGGAGGCCCTGAACACCGGTGTTATCGCCGGCTTCCCGGTCCTCGACGTTAAGGTCACCCTGTTCGACGGTTCTTACCACGAGGTCGACTCCTCCGAGGCCGCCTTCAAGATCGCCGGCTCCATGGCTATCAAGGACGCCCTCAAGAAGTCCGATCCGCAGCTGCTCGAGCCGATCATGGCTGTCGAGGTCGAGACCCCCGAGCAGTACATGGGCGACGTTATGGGCAACCTCTCCGGTCGCCGCGGCAAGATCGAGGGCATGGAGGATCGCAAGAACAGCAAGCTCATCCGTGCCAAGGTGCCGCTGGGCGAGATGTTCGGTTACGCTACCGACCTTCGCTCCCAGACCCAGGGCCGTGCATCCTACACGATGCAGTTCGACTCTTATGAGCCCGCGCCCAAGTCCATCGTGGACGAGGTCATGAGCAAGAACGCCTAAGTTCGAGCTCCCTGTTACGTAATCCTGCGAGAACACTTCTCGCACTCTTTGGAGGTTTAAGTTGGCTACCCAGAAGATCCGCATTCGCCTCAAGGGCTATGATCACGAGGTCGTCGATCAGTCCGCGAAGCTCATCGTCGAGACCGCTCAGAAGACCGGCGCTCGCGTTTCCGGTCCTGTCCCCCTGCCCACCGAGCGCAACCTGTACACGGTTATCCGCTCGCCGCACGTGAACAAGGACTCCCGTGAGCAGTTCGAGATGCGCACCCACAAGCGCCTCATCGACATCCTCGACCCCACCTCGGGCACCGTTGATTCGCTTATGCGTCTCGACCTCCCCGCTGGCGTCGACATCGACATCAAGCTCTAAGCGATATCGCTCATAGCTTATAGAGCCCCGCTGCCATTACGGTAGCGGGGCTCTTTTGGTTTCAATGGTGGCTTTGGGGCGCGGGTAATGCGTCCGAATGGGTGGCTATGGCGCCTTATTTACCCATGGTACGCAGCGATGCCTCCTCAAAATGGAAGGATCGCAAGTCGTCTTCCGTCTCGATGCACGCGCGACCAAAGTCATCGACCGTTTGAAAGATGCCACGCGCCAGCTCGTCCCCAGCGGGGGAACGGGCGATAACGTGATCCCCAATCCAATTGAGATGACCGATGTATTCGCCGTGGACGGGCGCGAGCGGTCCGGCGTCTTCTTCCATGGCGTTGAGACGCTCTGCCCATGTGTCTACAGCGTTCACGACCGCGTGATAGACCTCCTTGAGTAGCACATCGACGGCGGGAACATTCTCGTTGAGATCCGAGAGACCGATTGCCGGCAAGCCGCCATCGGGAACCTCCGAGGGCACATAGTTCACATTGACGCCAATGCCGCAGACGGCGAAGGGCATGCCTTTGTTGTCGCGTGCCGCCTCGACCAGAATGCCGCCGAGCTTGTGCCCTCGCGCGACAAGGTCGTTGGGCCATTTGAGGCCAATCTCGTTTGCAAGACCCTGCTTTTCGAGCGCCTCGAGCACCGCTAAGCCGCTGACGGCGGCAAGACCAGAGTACTTTGCGGGATTAACGCATGGACGCAGGACAATCGAAAGCAATAGGTTGCCGGCGGTTGAATCCCACTTGTGGCCGCGCCGGCCGCGCCCTGCTGTCTGAGCCCGTGCGGCAAGCCCTGTGCCGTGCGGCGCTCCCTGTTTTCCTGCTTCGAGCAGGTCATCGTTGGTCGATCCGGTTACGTCGACTATCGTTAAACAAGAATCCATAACAGCTGCTACCTCCTAAGTTAATAAGGCAATCGCGCAATGGTGTCGAGAGATAGACACAATGTGAAGCCTTTGTCGCATTTAAACAATTTAATGTTAACACGTCAACAACGACTGAAATGCGCTATCCTCTCTTGGTCGATGTAAACACGTCAACAACTCAAAGGAGGTTAGTGATGGGTTTCACGATTCTTGGAACAGGCTCGGCGCTTCCTAAGCGCAGTGTTTCCAATGACGAGCTGTCCGAGTTCCTCGATACCTCGGATGAGTGGATTTTTACGCGTACAGGTATCAAGAGCCGCCACGTCTGCACCACCGAGTCGCTCGACGACCTTGCCGTAGCAGCGAGCGAGCGGGCGCTCCAGGTGTCCGGAATCGACGCGAGCCAGCTGGATCTGATCGTTTGCTCGACGACAACGGGTGATCATCTCGTTCCCGCCGAGGCATGCGCCGTTGCCGAGCGTCTGGGTTCGACGTGCCCTGCCTTCGATGTCTCGGCGGCCTGCGCCGGCTTCGTATTTGCGCTCGATGTCGCCGAGGGCTATATCGCCCGCGGCCGTGCCGAGCGCGTGCTTGTCGTTGCTGCCGAGCAGATGACGCGCGCGCTCGACTGGACCGATCGCGCCACCTGCGTGCTTTTTGGCGATGGGGCAGGCGCCGCAGTGATTGAAGCTGGGGGAGACAGCCCCCTTGCCGTTGAGCTTTCGACGGCGCCCGACGTTGAGACGTTGCGCGTTCCCGGTCTGGTCGGTGCCTCGCCGTTTAAAGCTTCCGCAGATAGCGAAAGCGTGCTGTCCATGAATGGCCGTCGCGTCTTCAAGTTCGGCGTCAATGCCATCTGCGACACGGTCAACAAGCTTGCCTGCGACGCGAGCATCGCGGTCGAGGACATCGACCACTTTGTATTCCATCAGGCTAACGAACGAATCCTGAGTCAGGCGGTCAAACGTCTGGGCGTGCCGGACGAGCGTGTGGCTCGCACGTTGCGCGAGACCGGCAACATTTCGAGCGCATGCATTCCGCTTGCCCTCGACCGGCTGGCAAACGCCGGTGCACTTCACACAGGCGACACGATCGCCTTGGTTGGATTTGGCGCGGGCCTGGATATAGGTGGCTATCTGCTTCGTTGGAAGTAGTCGCACATAGGAAATAAAAACGCCCCTAGGGCACAAACAAAGGAGAACTACCATGGCAGATCAGAAGACCTTCGAGCGCGTTTGCGACGTTATCCGCGAGACCGCTGGCCTTGACGACGTCGAGATGAAGCCCGAGTCCACGCTCGAGGAGATTGGCCTCGACAGCCTGGGCACCGTCGAGATCCTTGTCGCCGTCGAGGACGAGTTTGGCATCCAGCTCGATACCGAGGAGAACCCCAAGACGGTTGGCGAGTTCGCCGATACGGTCGAGGCGGCATTGGAGAAGTAGAGATGCTCAAGACTCCTCTCTGCGAGCTGATCGGCATCGAAAAGCCCGTGTTCCAGGGCGGCATGGCCTGGATTGCCGATGCCTCGCTGGCATCGGCCGTGTCCGAGGCAGGTGGGTTGGGAATCATCGCGGCCATGAATGCCGACGCCAAATGGCTGCGCGATCAGATTCACGAACTGCGTACCAAGACGGATAAGCCCTTTGGCGTCAACGTCATGCTTATGAGCCCGTTTGTCGACGAGGTCGCACAGGTTGTGATCGACGAGCAGGTGCCGGTCGTCGTGACGGGTGCCGGCAATCCCACTAAGTACATGAAGGCTTGGAACGACGCCGGCATCACGGTCGTCCCGGTCGTTGCCTCGGTGGCGCTGGCGCGTCTCGTGGCGCGTCGCGGGGCCGCCGCCGTGGTTGCCGAAGGCACTGAATCTGGCGGACATATTGGCGAGACATCGACGATGGCGCTCGTTCCGCAGGTTGTCGACGCGGTCGATATCCCCGTTGTGGCAGCTGGCGGTATCGCCGATGGTCGCGGCGTGGCAGCGGCCTTTATGCTCGGTGCCGCCGGCGTCCAGGTGGGTACACGCTTCCTCGTTGCAAACGAATGCACTGTTTCTGAGCAATACAAAGAACTGGTGCTCAAGGCGGGAGACACCTCGACGCGCGCGACTGGCCGTTCGACGGGACATCCGGTGCGTGCGCTTAAGAGCCCCTTCACCAATGCCTACGCCAAAAGTGAGGCGGCGGGCGCAAGTGCCGAGGAGCTCGGGGCCATGGGTACGGGCGCTCTTCGCAAGGCTGCAAAGGATGGTAATTACGAAGAGGGTTCGTATCTGTGTGGACAGATTGCCGGCATGGTCAACGAGCGCCAGAGCGCGCGCGAAATCGTCGACGATCTGGTCGATGGCGCCGAGCGCGTCCTGAAGGGTGCGTGCGCATGGGTAGCGTAGCGTTTCTGTTTGCCGGCCAGGGCGCCCAACACCCCGCGATGGGCGTCGACCTGATCGAGGCATCGCCGGCGGCTGCCGAGGTGTTCGCGATCGCCGACGAGGTGCGTCCGGGAACCAGTGAGCAGTGCCGGAGCGCCTCCAAGGAGGAGCTGTCGCAGACCGAGAACACGCAGCCTTGCGTGTTCGTTCATGACCTGGCAGCGGCTGTCGCCCTGCGTGAGCGCGGCGTGGTGCCTGCCGCCTGTGCGGGATTTTCGCTGGGCGAGGTCGCTGCACTCACCTTTGCGGGGGCGTTCGATACGCGAGCGGGTTTTGAGCTCGTGTGTGAGCGCGCGGCATTGATGGCCGCGGCTGCCGAGCGCCATCCGGGCGGCATGCGCGCCGTCATCAAGCTCGATGCAGCGCAAGTCGAGAACCTGGCTGCGCAGGCCGGCGAGGACTGCTGGCCGGTCAACTACAACAGCCCGCAGCAGACGGTTGTGGCCGGAGCGCCCGATGCGTTGCAGACCCTCGACGTCCTAGTAAAAGAGGCTGGCGGTCGCGCTATGAAAGTCGCGGTGTCGGGTGCATTTCATAGCCCCTATATGGCAGAGGCGACTGAGGGGCTGGCGACGTATATCCAAGACGGCCACGCGCCGTCTCCGCTGCTGATTCCGGTCATGGCAAACATGACGGCGGCGCCCTATCCGGCGGATCCGCGAGCAGCATCGGATGTCTTGGCCAACCAGGTGAGCCATGCCGTGCGCTGGGTCGACACGCTGCATACACTGCAGGATCGGGGCATCGACACGTTTATTGAGGTCGGCCCTGGCAAAACGCTGTCGGGCCTGGTCAAGCGTACGCTGAGCGACGTTTGCGTGTATTCGTGCGAAACGGCTGAGCAGGTCGCAGCTATTGCCGACGAGCTCGCATAGTCCACAGGGCTGTAACCCGAAAGGAATGACATGGGCAACTTGAACAACGGCGCGCTCGAGCGCAACGACTCACGTCGCGTGGCACTGGTCACGGGTGGTTCGCGCGGTATCGGCCGCGCCTGCGCTGTCGGTCTGGCGGAGGATGGCTTTGATATCGCCGTCGTCTATGCCGGTAGCGTCGACGCGGCGCGCGAGACGTGCGAATCCTGCGAGGCCGCTGGTGCCACAGCTCGCGCGTATCAATGCGATGTGGCCGACCCCGATGCCGTCAACGCGTGCGTGGAAGCGGTTCTCAACGACTTTAGCTCCATTTGGGCGCTCGTCAACAACGCCGGCATCACCCGCGATGGCCTGCTCATGCGCATGGGCGACGATGTCTTCGATCGCGTGCTCGATGTCAATCTTAAAGGAACGTTTAACACGACGCGCGCGCTCACTAAGACCTTTATGCGCCAGCGCGGCGGTTGCGTCGTCAACATGAGCTCGGTCGTGGGCCTGATGGGCAATGCCGGACAGGCCAACTACGCTGCCTCCAAGGCGGGCGTGATCGGCCTGACCAAGGCGGTAGCGCGCGAGCTTGCGCCTCGCGGCGTACGAGTGAACGCGGTCGCCCCCGGGTTTGTCGAGACGGATATGACGGCAAAGCTCTCGGATAAGGTGCGTGCGGCAACCGAGGAGCAGATTCCCCTTAAGCGTATGGCGCAGCCCGAGGAGGTGGCCGGTGTGGTGCGCTTTTTAGCGAGCGATACGGCTGCTTACATTACGGGCGAAGTCATACGCGTCGACGGCGGAATGGCGATGTAGAAAGCAAGCCGGGTAAGCGGCTTGGATGAGGAGACCAAGATGGAACAGAGAGTTGCAATCACCGGTATCGGTGCCGTGTCGCCGCTCGGCAACACCGCGCTTGCCACCTGGGCGGCCATGTGCGCCGGAACGTGTGGCATCGGTCCGATCACGCACTTTGATACCGATGCATTTGCCGTCAAGGTGGCGGCCGAGGTCAAGGGTTTTGACGGCAACGATTACTTTGGCAAGCACGACGCCAAGCATCTCGACCCCTGTGTTCAGTTTGCGATGGCGGCGTCGGACGAGGCCATGCACGATGCGGGCCTCGATGTTGAGGGCGCGGTCGATCGCGATCGCCTGGGTGTCTATGTGGGCTCGGGCGTGGGCGGCATGCAGACGCTTGTCGACAACGTCCATACGATTGCCGATCGCGGGCCTCGTCGCGCATCGCCCTACATGATTGCGATGATGATTCCCAACATGGCTTCGGGCAACATTGCGATTCGCCATAAGGCAAAGGGCCCGACCCTGCCCGTCGTGACCGCCTGCGCGACTTCTGCCCATGCGGTGGGCGAGGCGTTCCGCGCCATCAAGCACGGCTATGCCGATGCGATTCTCGCCGGCGGTGCCGAGGCCGCAATCATCCCCGATGCCGTTGCGGGCTTTACATCCTGTCGTGCTCTCACCACTAATCCTGACCCGTCGACGGCATGCCGTCCGTTCGATGCAGACCGCGACGGCTTTGTGATGGGCGAGGGCGCCTGCGTGCTGGTACTCGAGAGCATGGAACATGCGCAGGCGCGCGGTGCGCACATTTATGCCGAGGTCGTGGGCTACGGCAACACCGATGATGCCTATCACATCACGAGTCCCGATCCCGAGGCTGCCGGCATTGCCCGCGCGATATCGCTGGCGGTTGCCGAGGGCGACGTCAAGCCTTCCGAGGGTCTCTACATCAATGCCCACGGCACCTCGACCAAACTCAACGATTCGTCCGAGACGGCGGGCATCAAGCGAGCGCTCGGCGAGGACGCGGCGCGCGCCGCACATGTCTCGTCGACCAAGTCGATGACGGGGCACATGATCGGTGCCACGGGCGCCATCGAGGTCATGGCCTGCGCCATGGCGCTCGAGCAGGGCGTGGTGCCGCCGACCATTAACTACCACACGCCCGATCCCGCCTGCGATCTTGACTACACGCCCAACCGCGCGGTTCGCGCCGAACTTACCTGGGCGCTTTCGACCAACCTGGGCTTTGGCGGGCACAACGCCGCCATCGCGCTGCGTAGATATACGAGGAGCTAGAGCATGGATTCCAAAAGACTTGCCGAGATAGCCGATGTTATGGAGGACCGCGGCCTCACGCGCGTACGCGTTGAGGAGCCCGATGGCACCGCGGTCGAACTCGAGCGCGCGAGCGCCGCGCAGCCGGTTGCCGTGCCCATGCCTATGCCGGGTGCCGTGACTGCTCCGGCGGTGGCTCCTGTCGCCATGCCTGCCGCCGCACCGGAGCCCGCCGCGCAAGCGCCTGCCGCCGCGCCGGAGCCCAAGGGCACCGAGGTGACCGCTCCCATGGTCGGCGTTTTCTATGCTGCCCCAGCGCCGGGCGACGAGCCGTTTGTGCACGTGGGCTCCAAGGTCAAGACCGGCGAGACCCTCTGCATCATCGAGGCCATGAAGGTTCTCAACGAGGTGACGGCCGAGGCAGACGGCGAGGTACTCGAGATCTGCGTGGCCGACGGCGACCTCGTGGAGTTTGGCAGCTGCCTCATGAGGATCGGATAGGTGATATCCATGAACAAAGAAGAGCTTAAAGAGCTGTTGCCGCATCGCGAGCCGATGCTTTTGCTCGACGAAGCCGAGCTAGTGGGCGACGAGGCCCACGGCAAGATCACGATTACGGGCGACGAGTACTTTTTGCAGGGGCATTTTCCGGGAAACCCGGTTGTCCCCGGCGTGATTCAGTGCGAGATGCTCGCCCAGAACTGCTGCGTGCTGCTGATGGGCGATGAGGAGGCGCGCGGCGCGACGCCGTTCTACACGAGTCTGGACAAGGTGCGCTTTAAGCGTCCGGTGCGCCCGGGCGACACGGTGGATCTAGTGTGCTCTATCACGCGTGTGCGCGGGCCGTTCCGCTTTGCGACGGGTACTGCGAGCGTCAACGGTGAGGTTTGCTGTCGCGCCGATATGTCTTTTGCACTCATGCACGAAAGTTAAGGAAGGCTTCATGTTCGACAAAGTGCTCATCGCCAACCGCGGCGAGGTCGCGGTTCGTGTTATCCGCGCGTGCCGCGATATGGGCATCAAGACCGTCGCCGTCTACTCCACGGCCGATGCGGACGCGCTGCACGTGCAGCTTGCCGACGAGGCGTATTGCATCGGCGGCCCGCGTCTTGCCGAGAGCTACCTCAACGACGATGCCGTGCTCACCTGTGCCGTGAAGTCGGGGGCAAAGGCAATCCATCCTGGCTACGGTTTCTTTTCCGAGAAGGCGAGCTTCGTGCGCGACTGCGACAAGTACGGTCTGGCGTTTGTCGGTCCTTCGGCCGAGGTGATCGACAGCATGGGCGACAAGGACGCCGCACGCCGAACGGCTGCCGCGGCGGGCGTGCCCATCGTTCCGGGCTGCGATTTGCTCAAAAGCCCTGAGGAGGCGACGGCCGAGGCCGAGCGCATCGGCTGCCCCGTGCTTATTAAGGCGCGGGCGGGCGGTGGCGGTCGTGGTATTCGCAAGGTCGAGCGCGTGGAAGACGCGGCAAAGGCCTTTATTGAAGCACGTGCCGAGGGCGAGGCCGTTTTTGGCGACGGCGAGTGTTACATGGAGAAGTTCGTCGCACCGGCGCACCACGTTGAGGTGCAGATTATGGCCGATAAGCAGGGCCATGTGTTTTCGCTCGGCGAGCGCGAGTGCTCGGTGCAGCGCCGCAACCAAAAGCTGATCGAGGAGAGCCCCGCGCCGTGCCTCGACGGACGCGATGATATTCGCGCGCACATGCACAAGGCGGCGCGTGACCTGGCTCGTGCCGTCGGCTATGAAGGGGCCGGTACCATCGAGTTCCTGTATTCGGACGACGGCAATTTCTACTTTATGGAAATGAACACGCGCTTGCAGGTGGAGCATCCGGTTACGGAGTTTGTGACCGATACCGACCTGGTCAAGTGGCAGCTGCGCGTGGCAGCCGGCCAGCCTCTGCCATTTGAGCAGGAGGACGTGCCGGTCCGCAACCACGCCATGGAGTGCCGCATCAATGCCGAAACGCCGGACTTTCTGCCGTCATGCGGAACGGTCACCGCGTTGCGTGTACCGGGTGGTCCGCGCGTGCGCTGGGATTCGGCCATGTTCACCGGTGCGACAGTTCCGCCGTACTACGACTCCATGCTCGGCAAGCTCATCGTGTGTGCGCCCACGCGTGACGGCGCCATTCGCAAGATGCGCTCGGCCCTGGGCGAGCTCGTGATTGAAGGCGTGAGCGAAAACAGCGAGCTTCAGCTCGACGTGCTGGCAAACGACGAGTTCTTGTCGGGCATGTATCACACCGATCTGATGGGGCATCTCTATGCTGATGAATAGAAAAGCGAAGACGGTCAATGTCCTTGAGGGGCCGATAACCGAGTCGTGCGCCGAGTTTCCCGCGCGCCACGTGTTTATCAAGTGCCCGGAGTGCCGCCGTGTGATCGATGAGGCATGCCTACACGACAACCTCGAGGTCTGCCCTCGTTGCGGCAAACACTTTCGCGTGAGCGGTCGCGCGCGCATGCGCATGACGGTCGACGAGGGCACGTTTGAGGAATGGGATGCCAATCTGGCGTCGGAGGACTTCCTCTCGTTTCCCGGCTATGCCGATAAGCTCAAGAGCGTGAGCGAGCGTTCGGGCGAGCGCGATGCCGTTGTGTGCGGCAGGGGCAAAATCTGCGGTTGCGATACCGCGCTCTTCTTTATGGATGCCAACTTTATGATGGGCTCGATGGGCTCCGTGGTGGGCGAGAAGATCTGCCGTACGTTTGAGCGCGCGACCGAGCTGGGATTGCCAGTTGTCGGCTTTACCGTTTCGGGCGGCGCGCGCATGCAAGAGGGCGTGACCTCGCTTATGCAGATGGCCAAGATTTCTGCGGCGGTTAGGCGCCACAGCGAGGCGGGCGGCCTGTATATCACGGTGCTCACCGACCCCACGACCGGAGGTGTAACCGCGAGCTTTGCCATGGAGGGGGACATTATCCTGGCCGAGCCCGATGCCCTGACGGCATTTGCCGGCCCGCGCGTGATCGAGCAGAACATGCACAAGCGCCTGCCCAAGGGATTCCAGCGCTCCGAGTTTTTGCTGGAGCACGGCTTTTGCGATGCCGTTGTTCCGCGCGGCGAGATTGCGCTCACGGTGGGCGAGCTGCTGGCGCTGCACGAGGGGCATGCGCCCGGCCTGGGGGCACCGCATGAGATCGTGCATACGGGTCGCCGCGGCAAAAAGCTGGGACACTTGTTTAAGTGCTCGACGGCACCAAAAACCGCGCTCGAGATTGTCAAGCAGACCCGCTCGGCAGATCGCGCCACGGCGGGTGAGATGATCTCGCTGGGCCTGGATGGATTTGTGGAGCTGCACGGCGATCGTTACTTTGGCGACGACGCCGCTGTGGTGGCTGGCATTGGCTGGAAAGACGGACGCCCCGTAACGGTCATCGCCATCGAGCGCGGCACCACGACCAAAGAGCGCATGCGCCGCAACTTTGGTATGGCGCATCCCGAGGGCTACCGCAAGGCACGTCGCCTGATGCGCCAGGCCGAAAAGTTTGGTCGACCGGTCCTATGCCTGGTCGATACCTCGGGCGCGTTCTGTGGCATCGGTGCCGAGGAGCGCGGTCAGGGCGAGGCGATTGCCCAGAATCTCATGGAGATGAGCGGCCTTAAGACGCCGATTGTCTCGGTGGTGACAGGCGAGGGCGGCTCTGGTGGCGCGCTGGCGCTGTCCGTGGCCGACCGCATCCTGATGCTCTCGAGCTCGGCCTATTCGGTCGTGAGCCCCGAGGCCTGTGCGTCGATCCTGTGGAAGGATACCGAGCGCGCGAATGAGGCCGCCGAGGCGCTTAAGCTTACGGCCCCCGATCTGTTGGCGCTCGGTATCATCGACGGCATTGTTGACGATAGGGGCCTGTCGCATGAGGAGATCGCCGGTGCCGTCATGTCCTCGGCATTTGATGCCTTCGATACGCTTGGGCGGCTCGGCGACGCGACCCTCACAAACCTCCGCTATGAAAAGTACCGCGCAATCGGTCAGTACCGCACGATGTGACAAAGGGACAGCCCGCATGTCATATTGGGAAAGGCATTCCATGCTACAAGTTTCTAACACCTCGTTTACAACGTCGGTTTCATCAAACGCCATGGCCGTGGTGGACTATCTGTCCAAAAGCATGATGTCGGCGCTGCCGTTTATTGTCTGCGCGGCGTTGTTCCGCACCGTCGCCGTCATTATGGGCGAAGGCATGCTGGGCCTATGGCCTGCCGATTCCGGAATTTATCGCCTGTTCTACAGTTGGCTCTATAATGCCGGCTACTACTTTTTGCCCATTTATCTTGGTTGGGCGGCTGCCCGCCAGCTCGGTTGCTCGGAGCAGCTGGGCATGATGCTGGGCGGCGTATTGATTGCGCCCGATCTGCTTAAGCTCGTCGATGCTGTATCGACAGCGGGCGCATCGATGACTTCCGTGTACGGGCTGCTTCCCGCGCCGGTCAACGATTACACGACGACCGTTATTCCGGTTCTCATCTCGGTGCCCGTGCTATGGCGAGTGGAGTGTTTCTTTCGGCGCGTTATCCCTCAGGCCGTGGCGTTTTCGTTCGTTCCGTTTGCGACCATGCTTGTCATGGTTCCGGTTTCGCTGTGTATTACGGCACCGGCGGGCAGCTATCTGGGCATGCTGTTGGGCCAGCTTATGTTTATGCTTGGCAATTCCGGTGGTATCGTGTCGCTGCTCACGCTCATGGGGCTTGCCGCGGGCTGGGAGTTCCTAAAGATCGCGGGTGTCAGCAACGTCGTCCTATCGCTCGCCTATGCGCAGTTTATGAGTGTGGGAACGGATTCGTGCATCCTGATCGCTGCGACGATGGCAACGTTCGCCGTTTGGGGCATGCCCTTTGGCGCGTCGCTCCGCGTTGCGGATAAGGACGAGAAGGCGCTCATGCTGGGCTATTCAATCTCGGGTGTTCTTGGCGGCGTAAGCGAGCCGGCGCTGTACGGTTGCGGCTTTAAATATGGCAGGTGCCTGACGTGCATGGCCATTGGCGGCGCCGTCGGAGGCCTTGTTGCGGCCGTGGGCCACGTTACGGCCTATACCATTGGCATGACGAACGTCCTCATGGTCATTGGCTTTGCCACGGGTGGCATCTCGAACCTGCTGTGGTGCTGCGCTGCCGGCGGTGTGGCATTTGCGGTGTCTGCGGCGCTGAGCTACTGCTTTGGTGTGGTGCCGGCGAAGGGGCAGGCGGCAGGAGACGGAGCCGATTCGCCCGAAACAGTGGCGAGCGCTGCTGAAGTAAGCGCATAAACCTGTGCGACAAAAGGACGATCCCTTTGTCGTGTTCCAAGGCCGCGGCCCGTGTGGGCTGCGGCCTTTTTGTATCTGGGGGACAAAGTGGCTACACTACAATCCGGTCAAGCAATAGATATATAAGTAGTACCGTGGGGGCGGATGAAGATGGTCGAGTGGATTGTTAAGCGCGCACAGGGCGATCGTGCGCGTGTGGGCACGTTAGCGGGCATGGTGTGTATTGTCGCCAATGTTGCGCTTTGCGCTGCGAAGGGTGCCATTGGTGTGGTTTCGGGATCGGTTTCGATTGTGGCGGATGCCATGAACAACTTGTCCGATGCCAGCTCGAATATCGTGAGCGTGCTGGGCTTTAAGCTGGCGAGCAAGCCGGCCGACCCCGAGCATCCTTACGGCCACGGTCGCTACGAGTATCTCTCGGGATTGGTCGTGGCGGCCCTCGTTCTGCTGATTGGCGTTGAGCTGGTGAAGTCCTCGGTTGAGCGCGTCATCCACCCCGAACCTGTCGAGTTCTCGCTTGCCCTGGTGGCTGTTCTAGTGCTTTCGATGGTCGTAAAGCTCTGGATGGCGGCCCTCAACCAAAAGCTCGGCGATCGCATTGAGTCCGAGACGCTGCATGCGACCGCGCAAGATTCCAAGAACGATGTCCTTGCCACGGGCGCCGTGTTGGCGTGCGCAATTGTTTCGCAGGTGACACACATCAATCTTGACGCATGGGTCGGCCTTGCCGTTGGCGCCTATATTGGCTGGAGCGGCTTTGAACTCATCCAGGATACGGTGAGCCCGCTTTTGGGCCAGACGCCCGATCCTAAGCTGGTCAAGCACATTCGAGACAAGATCATGAGCTACCCCGGCGTTTTGGGCGTTCACGATCTGATGGTTCACGACTACGGCCCGGGCAGGAAGTTCGCAAGCGCTCACGCCGAGATGGCAGCCGAGGCCAGCCCGCTGGAAAGTCACGACATGCTCGATAACATCGAGCAGGCGTTTAGGAACGAAGACGGCATGATTGTCACGCTTCACTACGATCCAATCGTGACCGATGACCCCAATGTGGCGAGCATGCGTTTACGCATTAACGCCATGGCTCAACAGATCGATAGCCGCCTTACAATTCACGATCTGCGCTGTGTGCCGGGTCCCACGCACACCAATGTGATTTTTGACTGCGTGCGACCCTCGGATCTGCAGATGAGCGCCGAGGACCTAAAGCGCGCGCTGGCGAAACGGGTCGAATCGGAATACCCCAAGTCGGTCGCCAAAATCACGATCGACGAAGACTACGTAGGCCATACCCACGAGTAGGGCTGCGCCGGTAAAGCTAGGTATACAGAAGGGGAGAGCATGAAGCGTCTATATCTACTTCGTCATGGTCAGACGGAATTCAACGTCAAAAAGCTCGTCCAGGGTCGCTGCGATTCACCGTTGACCGATCTGGGCCGCAAGCAAGCGGGAATGGCAGTCGCATGGCTCAAGGCCCACGGCGCCGTCCCCGACAAAGTGGTCTCGTCGCCTTTGGGTCGAGCCATGGATACAGCTCAGCTCGTCGCATGCGAGCTCCTCGGTCCGGACGCTGCTGTCGAGCCCTGCAAAGGCATCATCGAGCGCTGCTACGGAACCTTCGAAGAAGGCCCCCACAACGCGCTACCCACCGACGTCTGGGATCCCGGCGAGGACTTGGTCCCCTTCGGAGGAGAAGGAAGCCGCGCGCTGCAAGAGCGCATGGTAGCCACCCTCACCAATATCATGGGCTCTGAGGGCATCGAAACCCTCCTAGCAGTAAGCCACGGCAGCGCCAGCCGCCAATTCATCAAGGCTGCAGCCCCAGAGGGCTTCGAGCTCCCAGCAAAACTCCCCAACTGTGCGATCATGATCTTCGATTTTGACGAGGAAGATTTGCAAGGAGAGAGCGACGGGTCCCAATGCAAGTTCACTCTCCAGCAAATAGTGGACCCTCAACAAAGTCATTAGCCTGAACGAGCAGAGTTAAGCAGACATCAACGTGTCGTCTCCCGAGCACGGCGGAGGGCCGGAGAAATATATTAAGGTCATCGCGAGTTCCGCACGCAAAGAAGGCCACTTAATGTGGCCTTCGTCTTGCGCAGGACTGTAGAGCAGGGACCTTAATATATTTCTCCGGCCCTCCGCCGTGCTCGGGAGACGTGCCACGCACTTTACCTGCGTAAACAATGTGAGTGAAATATGAATCTCGATGGATACGCCCGCAGCCGTGTATACTAAACAGCTGTGTGTAACCAGGGGAGTATTCTGGCTGGACAAAATGCCTGCTTAATAGGGTTGTCAGGTAGTCCGGGCGAAATACAAGGCTGGGGAGCACGTCGTGTAAGTAGTGGTCCTCTAGGGGCGTACGCTCGGTGGTGTACGCATTGTCCCAAGACCACGCGAGAGTTGGGATCATATCTTGATCAGCATGATTCTCGGCCGCAAGATTGGCATGACCCAGGTTTGGGACGAGGACGACAACGTCGTTCCCGTCACGGTCATCCAGGCTGGCCCCTGCGCTGTCTCGCAGGTTAAAACTCAGGCAACCGACGGCTATGACGCCGTCCAGATCGGTTTCGGCGACATCAAGGCCAAGAACGTGAACAAGCCCATGGCTGGTCACTTCGCCAAGGCTGGCGTCGAGCCTGTCCGTTTCCTTCGTGAGGTCCGCGTCGAGAACGGCGAGGAGCACAAGGTCGGCGAGGTCGTCACCGTCGCTGATTTCGCTGATGTCGAGAAGGTCGACGTCATCGGTACCTCCAAGGGTAAGGGCTTCCAGGGTCGCATCAAGCGCTGGGGTCAGCGCCGCGGTCCTATGACGCATGGTTCTCACTTCCAGCGTCACCCCGGTTCTATCGGTCAGTGCGCCTATCCTGCGCGCGTCCTCAAGGGCGTCAAGATGGCCGGTCACATGGGTAACGAGCGCGTTACCGTCAAGAACCTTTCCGTTGTCCGCATCGATGCCGAGCAGAACCTCATCTTGGTCAAGGGCGCTGTCCCGGGTGCCAAGAATGGTCTCGTCGCCATCCGTATGGCCTAAGGGCCCAGCCCATTTAGCCCAGCGTCATACCAAGGAGAACACTTAAATGGCAAAGTTTGAAGTAAAAAACAGCGAGGGCAAGAAGGTCGCCGAGGCCGAGCTCGCCGCTGAGGTGTACGGCATCGAGCCGAACATCCACGTTATGCACCACATCGTCAAGTGCCAGATGGCCTCTTGGCGTCAGGGCACCCAGTCTGCTAAGGGCCGCTCTGAGGTTTCCGGTGGCGGCAAGAAGCCTTGGCGTCAGAAGGGCACCGGCCGTGCCCGCCAGGGTTCCATCCGTGCTGCCCAGTGGCGTCACGGTGGCGTTGTCTTCGCCCCCAAGCCCCGTTCCTACGCTAAGCGTATGAACAACAAGGAGGTCAAGCTGGCTATGCGCTCCGCGCTGTCCGCCAAGCTGGCCGATGGCGAGCTCGTGCTCGTCGACGACTACGGCTTCGAGAAGCCTTCCACCAAGGCTGCCGTCGCCATGCTCAAGGCTCTCGGCCTTGAGGGCAAGCGTCTGACCATCATCGTTCGCGATGAGGACGTCAACGCCTACCTGTCGTTCCGCAACATTCCCAAGACGTTCATCATCACTGCCGACGAGGCCAACACCTACGATCTCGTCAACAACAACGCTGTGCTGATGCCCGCCGACATCGCCGCTCACTTCGGGGAGGTGCTTGCTTAAATGACCGCCCACGAGATCATCATCCGTCCGATCGTGTCCGAGCGTTCCTTCTCCGGCATGGAGCAGAACAAGTACACGTTCGAGGTCGCCAAGGATGCTAACAAGTATCAGATCAAGGACGCTGTCGAGGAGATCTTCGGCGTCAAGGTCGTTCGCGTGAACACCCTGACGGTCAAGCCCAAGACCAAGCGCGTGCGCTATGTCGCCGGCAAGACCCGTTCTTGGAAGAAGGCCATCGTCACGCTGGCCGAGGGCGACACCATCGAGGTCTTTGGTAACCAGGCCTAAGACTCGCTGCTGTTGAGTGAGCTCATGCCTCCCAACTAGGGGAGGCGAGGGCTCAAGGTTTTGGGCGTATAAAATGGACACGCCCGGAACCGTGTATACGTCCGGTGTCATCGCACCCGAGGCAGAACCTCGAATCCCTGTCTGCGATGGCTAACGGATTCCTATTGAAAGGGATTGTAATGGCTGTAAAGCACCTTAAGCCGACCTCCGCTGGTAGGCGTTGGCAGACGATCTCCGATTTCTCCGAGATCACCTGCACCAAGCCCGAGAAGTCTCTTCTCGAGCCCCTGCCCAAGAAGGCCGGTCGTAACAATAACGGCCGCATCACCACCCGCCACCAGGGCGGCGGCGTGAAGCGTCGTTACCGCGTGATCGACTTCAAGCGCAACAAGGAC
This sequence comes from uncultured Collinsella sp., assembly GCA_902496845.1. Taxonomy (GTDB): domain Bacteria; phylum Actinomycetota; class Coriobacteriia; order Coriobacteriales; family Coriobacteriaceae; genus Collinsella. The sequence goes on along the minus strand of CABVCJ010000022.1, from coordinate 9,609 downwards.
GGCGTGCCCGCCAAGGTTGCCACGATCGAGTACGATCCGAACCGTTCCGCTCGCATCGCTCTGCTGCACTACGCTGACGGTGAGAAGCGCTACATCCTGGCCCCCAAGGGCCTCGAGGTCGGTCAGACCATCATGTCCGGTTCTGACGCCGACATCAAGCCGGGCAACGCTCTGCCCCTCGCCGACATCCCCGTCGGTACGCTCATCCACGCCGTCGAGTTCCAGCCGGGCAAGGGTGCTGCTATCGCCCGTTCCGCCGGTAACTCCTGCCAGCTGATGGGTAAGGAGGGCAAGTACGCTATCGTCCGTATGCCTTCCTCCGAGATGCGCCGCATCCTCGTTACCTGCCGCGCCACCGTCGGTGAGGTCGGCAACGCCGATCACGCCAACATCGTCATCGGCAAGGCCGGCCGTAAGCGTCACATGAACGTGCGCCCGACCGTCCGCGGTACCGTCATGAACCCTGTCGACCACCCGCACGGCGGTGGCGAGGGCAAGAACCACACCTCTGGTCGTCCCTCTGTTACCCCCTGGGGTAAGCCGACGAAGGGCCTTCGTACGCGCAAGAAGAAGAAGGTCTCGAACCAGCACATCATTCGTCGCCGTAAGAAGTAATTTCGGATACCGAGTTTTAGGAGAAAGCACTTATGAGCAGAAGTCTCAAAAAGGGCCCGTTCGTGGAGACTCGCCTTCTCTCGCGTATCACCGCGATGAACGAGGCTGGCAAGAAGGACGTCGTGAAGACCTGGTCCCGCGCGTCCACCATCTTCCCCGAGATGGTTGGTCACACCATCGCCGTCCACGACGGCCGCAAGCATGTGCCCGTGTATGTTACCGAGTCCATGGTTGGTCACAAGCTCGGCGAGTTCGCGCCGACTCGTACGTTCCGTGGCCACAAGGCCAAATAGGGGGTTAACCGTAAATGGCAACTAAGTCTATTGAAACTGAGGCCACCGAGGTTCGCGCCGTCGCTAAGTACGTGCGTGTTTCCCCCAGCAAGGCCCGCCTGGTGGTCGATCTGATCCGCCGCAAGCCTGTCGCTCAGGCCTTCGACATCCTCCACTTCTGCGACCGCGCCGTCGCCGTGGATGTCGAGAAGGTTCTCCGTTCCGCCGTTGCGAACGCCGAGAACAACAACGGTCTGCGTGCCGACAACCTGGTTGTCGCCGCTGCCTATGTTGACGAGGGTCCGACGCTTAAGCGCATCCGTCCCCGCGCCAAGGGTTCCGCTTCTCGCATTCTGAAGCGTACTTCCCACATCACCGTCGTCGTTGCTCCTCGAAAGGAGGCGTAAAGCTGTATGGGTCAGAAAGTCTACCCCACCGGCTTCCGTCTTGGCATCACCGAGAACTGGCGCTCCCGCTGGTTCGCAGAGAAGGATTACGCTAAGACCCTCGGTAACGATCTCGAGATCCGCAAGTACCTCGAGAAGCGTCTTTCCCGCGCAGCTGTCTCCCGCGTCGAGATCGAGCGCGCTGGCGACAAGGTGAAGGTCATCATCCTCACCGCTCGCCCCGGCGTTGTCATCGGTAAGAAGGGTGCCGAGATCGATACCCTCCGCACCGAGCTCGAGAAGGTCGCTGGCGTCTCCAAGGGCCAGCTCTCCGTCGACGTTGTCGAGATCAAGCGCCCCGAGCTCGACGCCAACCTCGTTGCTCAGTCCATCGCTGAGCAGCTCGAGGGCCGCGTTGCCTTCCGTCGCGCTATGCGCAAGGCTGTCCAGTCCGCCCGCAAGGCCGGCGCCAAGGGCATCCGTATCCAGTGCTCCGGTCGTCTCGGCGGTGCCGAGATGGGCCGTCGTGAGTGGTACCGTGAGGGTCGCGTGCCTCTGCACACCCTCCGCGCCAAGATCGACTACGGCACGGCTGTCGCCAGCACCACCATGGGTGCCTGCGGCGTGAAGGTCTGGATCTACCTGGGCGAGAAGCTCCCGGGCCAGCCTGTTCCCAACCCTGCACTCGAGGGCTCTTCCCGTCCTCGTCGTCGTAACTCCGAGAGGAGGGGTCAGTAGTGCTTGCCCCTAAGCGTATTCTTCACCGCAAGGTGCAGCGTGGCTCCATGAAGGGCCAGGCCAAGGGTAATACCGAGCTGCATTTCGGCGAGTTTGGTATCCAGGCTCTCGAGGCCCATTGGATCACCAACCGTCAGATCGAGGCCGCTCGTATTGCCATGACCCGCTACATGAAGCGTGGCGGTCGTGTCTACATCACGATCTTCCCCGATAAGCCCATCACCAAGAAGCCTGCCGAGACTCGCATGGGTTCTGGTAAGGGTAACCCCGAGGAGTGGGTGGCCGTCGTCAAGCCCGGCCGCATCATGTTCGAGGTCAAGGGCGTGCCCGAGGAGGTCGCTCGCGAGGCTCTGCGTCTTGCACAGCACAAGCTTCCCATCAAGACCAAGATTGTTGCTGCCAAGAACGCTGAGCAGCGCATCCAGAAGGAGATGGCTGAGGAGGCCGCTCTCGAGGCCAAGTGGGCTGCTGAGGACGCCGCCGCCGCCAAGGAGGAGAACTAATGAAGCCCGCAGAGATTCGTGAGCTCTCGGACGCTCAGCTCGTTGAGAAGCTGAAGGAAATGCGCGCCGAGCTCTTTAACCTTCGTTTCCAGATGGCCACCAGCCAGCTGGACAACACCGCTCGCGTCAACACCGTGAAGAAGGACATCGCTCGCGTCCTCACGGAGCAGCGCGCCCGCGAGATCGCAGCGGAGAAGTCCGCTGTCGCCGAGTAGGACCTAAGGAGAGAACATGACTGATTCGCGTAACTCGCGTAAGGTCCGTACGGGTGTCGTTACCTCCGTCTCCGGTGCCAAGACCATCGTTGTCACCATCACCGAGCGCAAGCGTCACCCCAAGTACGGCAAGATGATGACCAGCTCCAAGAAGCTGCACGCTCACGACGAGGAGTGCACGGCTGGCGTGGGCGATACCGTCCGCGTTATGGAGACCCGTCCTATGTCCAAGATGAAGCGTTGGCGCCTCATCGAGGTCGTCGAGCGCGCTAAATAAGCAGTCGCTCTTACGACTTGTACGTTTCCGAAGATGTGCGTATGCCTGGCTTGCATACCACGGGCCGTATAAAGGCTGCGCACCTCTCTTCGGTTCTTAGTTCGGAGGAACATCTACCATGATTCAGATGCAAACCATGCTGAACGTCGCCGACAACTCCGGCGCTCGCAAGATTCGCTGCATCAAGGTGCTTGGCGGTTCCAAGCGTCGTTATGCAGGCATCGGCGATGTGTTCATCGGTGCTGTCCAGGAGGCTACCCCTGGCGCCAACGTCAAGAAGAAGGACGTTGTCCGTTGCGTCGTCGTTCGCACCGTTAAGGAGATCCGCCGCAAGGATGGCTCCTACATTCGCTTTGATGAGAACGCCTGCGTTGTCATCAACAACGATGGTTCGCCCGTCGGCACCCGTATCTTCGGGCCTGTCGCTCGCGAGCTTCGTGACAAGAAGTACATGAAGATCGTCTCGCTCGCTCCCGAGACCCTGTAGTTAGGGGAGATATATGTATATCAAGAAGGGCGATAAGGTCCAGGTTCTCTCTGGTAAGGATCGCGGCAAGCAGGGCGTTGTCCTGCGTGCTCTCCCCGCCGAGAACAAGGTCGTTGTCGAGGGCGTTTCGGTCGTCAAGAAGGCCGTCAAGCCCAACGCTGCCAACCAGCAGGGCGGCATCGTTTCGCAGGAGGCTCCCATCGACGCCTCCAACGTCAATCTCGTTTGCCCCGAGTGCGGTAAGGTTACCCGCGTCGGTCACGAGAAGGACGGCAAGAACAAGCTGCGCGTCTGCAAGAAGTGCGGCCACAAGTTCTAAGCTGCCCGCAACATCAAGTTGCTAGCAAAGGCCCGGATGCTACGGCACCCGGGCTTTTTTCTATCCCTACTCATTGGGGACAGACTTAAATGAGTGGCCGTTGAAATGCCGGCACCTGGGGGCGTTCATTTTCTGTCGGCAGCTGGGGACGACCATTCATTGGGGACAGACTTAAATGACCAGTCGTTGGGGGGACAGTCTCTATGTGCCGGCAGTTTGGGACGATCCTTTGATGTCTGATGCCCCCAGAGGAGTGAAGTAATACAGCAGGGTCTGTCTTTTAGGGCTTTGGTGTTCCGCCCCTTTATTTTTCACAAGGATCGTCGCATGCGCATTTACGCGCATAGCCTTGCGCGACAATGCGCATAGCCGCGCAAACATCTGCCAACTATGGCTAAATAATGACCGATAAGCAAATAAATACGCAAACACGAGCAGATACGCGCGCAATTGTGCGACTATAGGTTTGTTAGAAATGAAGGACTTCCGATGACTCAGGAGGCACATCATGGCAGATTCCAAACAGGCTCCGCTCGACGCCGAGGCAGCCGCAAAGGCGGCGTTTGCCTCGGTCCAGAATCAGCCGTTCCCAAACGACATCTTTACGGCTCCCGAGCTTCGTTGGGCTGTAATTGGGTGTGGCGTTATCGCCAACCAGATGGCTCAGTCTCTCGCCCTTGCCGGCCGAAAGCTCGCGGGCGTTGCCAACCGCACGCTGTCCAAGGCTCAGGCTTTTGCAGAGCAGTATGGCGTTGAGAAGGTCTATGGCACGGTCGAGGATCTCTACGCCGATCCGGACATTGACGCAGTCTATATCACCACGCCGCACAACACGCATATCACCTATCTGCGAGCCGCTCTGGCAGCTGGCAAGCACGTGCTCTGCGAGAAGGCCATTACCCTCAATTCCGCCGAGCTTGACGAGGCCCGCGCCATTGCCGACGAGCACAACGTGGTCCTTATGGACGCCACCACGGTGCTTCACATGCCCTTGTATCAGGAGCTGCGTCGTCGCATGGATGTCGGCGAGTTCGGCCGCATGAATCTCGCTCAGCTCAACTTTGGCAGCTATAAGGAGTACGGCGACCTGACCAACCGCTTCTACAACCGTAGCCTTGCCGGTGGCGCCATGCTCGACATTGGCGTGTATGCGCTCTCCGTTATGCGCCTCTTTATGGCGAGCCAGCCCGCTGAGGTTGTCTCGCTGGGCAACACCTGTGAGACCGGTGTCGACGTTGCGGGCGGCATTGTCTGCCGTAACGCCGAGCAGCAGCTGGGTGTTGTGAGCCTTACGCTCCACTCCAAGCAGCCCAAGCGCTCGGTCATCAGCTTCGACAAGTGCTATATCGAGGTCAACGAGTATCCGCGCGCCGATCACGCGACCATCGTGTGGACTGTGGACGGCCACCGCGAGGAGGTCCACGCCGGCACCGAAGCTTACGCCCTTTGCTATGAGATGGCCGATCTTGAGAAGGCCGTTGCCGGCGACGACTCCAAGCGCGAGCTGCTGGATTATGCTTCTGATGTTATGGAGCTTATGACCAAGCTCCGCGCCGATTGGGGAGTCGTGTACCCCGAGGAGGAGTAAGCGATGCTTGCGGAAGATAGGCTCAATGCGATCGTGTCGATGGTGCAGCAGGCCGGCTCGGTTACCGTGCCGGAACTTGCCGAGGCCCTGGGCGTGACACCGTCCACCATTCGCCGTGACTTGCAAACGCTCGACCGCGCGCACCGTATCGCCAAGGTGCACGGAGGTGCGACGAGTCTGGAGCGCGCGCACGTGACGCGCGACTTGACGATCAGCGAACGCAGTGATCTCCATAACGATGACAAGGAGCGCATCTGTGCTCGTGCCGCGGCCCTGGTGGAGCCCGATAGCTTTGTGTATATCGATTCGGGCTCAACGACCCTCAAGCTCATCGAGCATCTTCCGCGTCTCGACGGCGTCACCTATGTGACCGATTCCGTGCTCCATGCTCAGCACCTTGCTTTGCGCGGCATGCGTACCGTGGTGCTGGGCGGCGAGCTCAAACCCGAGACCGAGGCGCTCGTTGGCCCCGATGCCTTGGCAACCCTGGACCGCTATAACTTCAACTGCGGCTTTTGGGGATCCAACGGCATCGCGGCCGAGCAAGGTCTCACCACACCGGATATCGAGGAAGCACAGGTCAAGCGTATCTCGATGCGCCATACCGCCAAACGCTTCGTAATCTCGGACGCCAGTAAATTTGGCATGGTGGCGCCCGTCAAGTTCGCGGACTTCCGCGACGCAACGATTATTACCGCAGGCGAGGTCCCCGCCAAGTACCGGGCAATGGACAACGTCATCACGGTCTAGCAGCAGGGGACGGGCTAAGGCCAAAACCACCACAAAGGGGCCTGTCCCCATTGTGGTGGTTAGCAACGGAAACCGAGTAGTTTTCTCAATAGAAAAGCGGCAACGTCCATCACGGGCGTTGCCGCTTTCGTTGTCTACCGGTTTGTCTACGTCTGTAACAACTGGACCGTTAAAAGTGGGTTAGATGTTACAGAGTGAGATACTTCCGAACCGCACCGTCCCTTTGTCTCAATCTGTAACATCTGGGACCGATTTTGCCGAGTTATTGTTACAGATTGAGATTTTCCCTTGAGGGGGATTCGAATGTCTCGATCTGTAACAGACCGACCGGAAAATGGGCTCTAACTGTTACAGATCGAGACGTTTTGGGACCGCGGCTGAGCCATTGCGGCAAAACCACCACAAAGGTGCCTGTCCCGATTGTGGTGGTTTAGGGCTCCCAGGGGCAGGGGGCTTCGATGTGGATGTGCTCGCCGGTTACGGGATGCGTGAAGGACACGCTGTGGGCGTGGAGCATCAGGCCGCAGGGGCGCGGCGTTCCGTACAGGTCGTCGCCAACCAGGGGATGATGCTCGCTTGCCAGGTGCACACGGATTTGGTGCTTGCGGCCGGTGAGCAACTCGACATCGATATACGAGCGCGTGGGCAGGCCACGACGGCTCTTAAGGCGTTTGAGCACCTTCACGCGCGTTTGAGAGGGCTTACCGCTGGCGCCGACGCGCATCTTGCGGCTGTCGTGGCGGTCGCGCGCGATGGGCTTGTCGATGAGCTTCTCGTTCCAGTCGATCTTGCCCTCGGCCAGCGCCAGATAGTGCTTTTCGAAGGCGTGGTCGATCACCATCTGGTCAAAGGCGGGCTGCGTCTGTTTGTCGAGCGAAAACAGTACCACGCCGGTGGTGTTGCGGTCCAGGCGGTTGAGCGGCTGCATGTCAGTCGCGGCAAAGCCGTCGCCCATGGCCAGCAGCAGATCGCTGGCGTAGTCGGTAAGCGTGCGCTCGCCGGTGCCGTCGCCGTGGACGATCATGCCGGCGGGCTTGTCGATGGCCATGAGCCAGGCGTCGCAGTAAAGGACTTGAGGTTCTTCGTTCACGTGTAAGCCTTTCGGTTAGCTGATTCCCACAAACATGCAGCCCGAGGTCGCCCCGCGCAGGCGGGCGGCGGGCTTGCGGCCGGCTTGAGCTGCCTCGACGGCGCGACGGACGCGAGCGACGGCACGGGCGATCTCATCCGTCTCGAGTAGCGTTCCGTCCACCATGAGACGACGCACGCCGGCATCGAGCAGCTGAGGAACCTGAGGCGTGAGGTCGATGGGGTAGGCGTCGTACAGGCGTGAGCGGCCATGGATGTCGGTGCGCACGGGCATGACCTTGCCGTCGATATTCTTGAGCGACAGCTTGCGGGCGCGCAGGCGGCAGTTGGCGCAATCGTGGATGCAGCCATTGGCCACCTGCAGGATGCAGTGCTCGCTCGTCATAACGCGCGGGCGGCCAAAGACGGTGATGCCCAGAGCCACGGGCGCGGCGGCGCCGAGCGAGACAATCTCGTCGAGTGTGATCTCGGGCGAGAGCCAAAACGCACCGGCTCCGCGCTCGGCAAGCGCCTCCATGCAGGGCGTGTTGTGCACCGGCAGGCAAGAGCGAATCTCGGCCGTGGCGCCAACCTGGGCGGCCAGGGCAAGCTCAGAGATGTTGCCAATAGCGACCGTGGCGCCGGCAACAACCCACGGGTCGACGCGTACGTGGTCAACGGCGCGGCAGACCTCGTCGAGCACGGGTACGATGCCCTGCTCAAATGCATCGGTGGGGGAGAGCTCGGCCGCATCGAGCGCGTCGGTGGTCATGTAGATGCGCGTTACACCCTCGGCGCGAGCGGCCTCGGCGGCCTCGAGCGAGGTGACGGTGGCGCAGATCTGCGGCTCATCGCGGTAGTGCTCGGGCGCGGGGCGGGAATCACTGGTTACAATCGCCGGCAGCTCGAGCGTTTTCGCGCGCTCCGCGTACGGCGTCAGAATGGCCTCTTCCAGCGCCTTGCAGGCGGCGGCACGCACCTTGTGCACGGCGGAGAAGCCCATGCCGCAGCCGGCGTCGAGCGAAACGTCAAAGCTCGCTGCCTCAAACGGCGAGGAGCCCATGCGGCCCACATGCTCAACCAGATCGGATGCCTCGACGGCGCGGGTCTTGGCGGCCTCGACGGTGAAGCCCGTGGCGGTGGCGGTGAGCGCGGGGTTGTCACAGCAGGTGAGTGTGACAGTAAACGGCTCGCCCAGGCGCGCCACGACGGACACGTCAACAGCTCGGCGGCGCAGCACATCGCGCTTGAGCGCGGTGCCGGCGGCGTCGATGGCGCGCTGACTGCGAATCACGCGGACGCGGCAGCCCTCGGGCATGCTGCGGGGCACGCGGCACTCGATGATGTCACCGGCGGCGGCATCATCGGTAGCGATAGTGGTTAGGAACTGGTCGAACTCGTCGTCGTGGCGAAGTTCCAACAAGTCGCCCTTGCCCACGGGCTCAAACAACTCAATGCGGGCGATGGCGGCACGTCGACGGCGGTCGTCGGGCTTGAGGCCGCGCACATCGCGGTTGGCCGGGCGGCTGCCCAGCACCGTGCCCACGATCTGGCCGCGGTTGTTGGAGCGCTCGTAGCTCATCATCTCGTCGCCCGAGGTGCCGTCCTGATAGGCGTGCGTAAAGTCACGGTTAAAGCAGCGCTTGAGTTGGCGCTGGCGAGCGGCGTCCTCGTGCTTATCTACGGCGACCCCGGCCAGCATGTCATCGATCTGGTGACGGTACACATCGACGATGGAATACACGTAGTCGGGCGCCTTCATGCGGCCCTCGAGCTTGAGCGATGCGGCGCCGGCGTCATACAGACGGCGAACGAGCTGCGAAGTGTTGGTGTCGCGCGGGCATAGAGCGCGCTCGCGACCGGCAGGGGAGAGCGTGCGACCGTTCTCGTCGATCAGCTCGTAAGGCAGGCGACAGGGCTGAGCGCACATGCCGCGGTTGGCCGAGCGGCCCGCCATGGCAAAGCTCGACAGCAGGCACAGGCCCGAGTAGCAAAAGCAGATGGCGCCGTGGCTAAAGACCTCCAGGTCAACGTCGGGCGCGGCATTGTGGATGGCGGCGATCTCGTCGATGGAGAGCTCGCGCGAGAGGGTCACGCGGTCGGCGCCCTGCTCGCGGCACCAAAGCGTTCCGCGGTCGTCGTGGATGTTCGCCTGGGTCGAGATGTGTGTCTCGATGCCGGGCATGGTGCGCTTGACCTCAAAGAACAGGCCCCAGTCCTGGATAATGAAGGCATCGGCGCCCAGCGTGGAGCAGCGGTGGATGAGTTGCAGTGCATCGCCCATCTCGGACTGCTTGATGACGATGTTGACCGTGACGTAGACGCGCGAGCCGGCCAGGTGCGCAGCGCGGCAGGCCTGCTCAAAGGCCTCGTCGGTAAAGTTCGTTGCCT